>CP119753.1:1241058-1551323 GCA_029319145.1 Microbacter sp. GSS18
CGGCCAGAACGGTCTGGATGTCGCGCTTGCGGCGGCGGCGCTGATGGGTGATGGCGAAGCGGTGCGCCTCGTCGCGCAGCCGCTGCAGCAGATACAGCGCCTCGGAGGTGCGCGGCAGGATCACCGGGTAGTCCTCCCCCGGCAGCCACACCTCTTCGAGCCGCTTCGCGATGCCGCACAGCGCGATCTCCTCGTGGCCGCTGTCGCGCAGGGCTCGCGCGGCCGCCTCGACCTGCGGCCGGCCGCCGTCCACGACCAGCAGCTGGGGTCGGTACGCGAACCTCGGGCGGCGGCGCTCGGTGACCACCTCGGCGTCCGGGTCGACGATCGCCTCGTCGGCGGGGCGGTCCTCGGCATCCGGCTCGTCGAGGTATGCGAGGCGGCGCGTGAGCACCTGATAGAGCGAGTCGGTGTCGTCGGTCGTCTCGGCCACGCCGAACGACCGGTACTGGTCCTTGCGGGCCAGTCCGTCCTCGAAAACCACCATCGAGGCCACCACGTTCGTCCCGCTCAGGTGCGACACGTCGTAGCACTCGATGCGCAGCGGCGCCTCGTCGAGATCGAGGGCCTCCTGCAGATCGGTGAGCGCCTGTGTGCGGGCGACGTAGTCGCTCGTGCGCCGGGTCTTGTGCAGCATGAGCGCCTGCTGGGCGTTGAGCGTCGCGGTCTTCATCAGCTCGGCCTTGGGGCCGCGCTGGGCGACCTGGACCGTGACGCGCCGGCCCCGGCGGTCGGCGAGCCACTCTTCGAGCTCATCGGCGTCGTCGGGACGCTGCGGCACGAGCACCTGCTTGGGGATGTCCGCCGGGGCGGCGTCGCCGTAGGTGCGCTCGAGGACCTGCGCGACCAGCTCGGAGCCGGAGATGTCGAGCTCCTTCTCGATCGTGGTCGCGCGCACGCCGCGCACGCGTCCGCCGCGCACGACGAAGTGCTGGACGGCCGCGGCGAGCTCGTCCTCGGCGATGCCGAACAGGTCGGCGTCGGTGTCCGACGCGAGCACAAGCGCGCTCTTGTTGAGCACCGCGTCGATCGCCTGGAGCTTGTCGCGGTAGCGGGCGGCGGCCTCGTAGTCCATGGCCGCGGATGCTTCGCGCATTCGCGCGGTGAGCTGCTTGGTGAAGCGCTGGTCCCCGCCGGACATGAAGGCGACGAAGTCGTCGACGATCGCGCGGTGCTCCTCGATCGAGACCTTCATCGAGCACGGCCCGCCGCAGCGACCGATCTGCCCGGGAAAGCAGGGCCGGCCGGTGGCCATGGCCTTCTTGTACGACGAGTCGCTGCACGTGCGGATCGGGAAGACCTTGATCATCAGGTCGATCGTGTCGTGCACCGCCCACACCTTCGGGTACGGCCCGAAGTACTTCGCTCCGCGGATGCGGTGGTTGCGCGTGACCATGACGCGAGGCGCTTCGTCGGCGAGCGTTATCGCCATGAAGGGGTACGACTTGTCATCGCGATAGCGGACGTTGAAGGGCGGGTCGAACTCCTTGATCCACTGGTACTCGAGCTGCAGCGAGTCGACGTCGGTGGCGACGACGGTCCATTCCACGCCCGTCGCGGTCAGGACCATGCGTCGCGTGCGCTCGTGCAGCGTGCGCAGCGGCGCGAAGTAGTTCGACAGGCGCGCTCGGAGGTTCTTCGCCTTCCCGACGTACAGGACACGGCCCTGGGCGTCGTGGAAGCGGTACACACCCGGGTCCGTGGGGATCTCGCCCGGCTTCGGCTTGTACGGAAGCTGGTCCGCCATCGCCGCTCAGCCGGCCTTGCGGCGCGGGGCGTGCGACCCGAAGATCTCGGCGAGGAAGGCTCCGGTGTGGCTCCCCTTCTTGCGCGAGACCTGCTCGGGCGTCCCGGTCGCCACGATCGTGCCGCCGCCCGCGCCGCCCTCGGGCCCGAGGTCGACGATCCAGTCGGCGGACTTGATGACATCGAGGTTGTGCTCGATGACGATGACCGTGTTCCCCTTGTCGACGAGGCCGCCGAGCACCTGCAGGAGCCGCTGCACGTCCTCGAAGTGCAGTCCCGTCGTGGGCTCGTCCAGCACATAGATGCTGCGACCGTTCGAGCGCCGCTGCAGCTCGGTGGCCAGTTTGACGCGCTGCGCCTCGCCCCCGGAGAGCGTCGTGGCCGACTGCCCCAGGCGCACGTAGCCCAGACCCACGTCGACGAGCGTCTTGAGGTAGCGGTGGATCGCCTGGATCGGCTCGAAGAAGTCGGCGGCCTCGGCGATGGGCATCTCGAGGACCTCGGCGATGTTCTTGCCCTTGTAGTGCACGCTGAGCGTGTCGCGGTTGTAGCGCTTGCCGTGGCACACCTCGCAGTCGACGTAGACGTCGGGGAGGAAGTTCATCTCGATCTTGATCGTGCCGTCGCCCGAACACGCCTCGCAGCGACCGCCCTTGACGTTGAAGCTGAAGCGGCCCGGCTGGTAGCCGCGCGCCTTGGCCTCGGGCGTCTCGCTGAACAGCGTGCGGATGCGGTCGAACACGCCCGTGTAGGTGGCGGGGTTCGAGCGCGGCGTGCGGCCGATCGGCGCCTGGTCGACGTGGACGACCTTGTCGAGGTTGTCCAGGCCCGTCACGCGCGTGTGCTTGCCCGGCACCGTGCGGGCGCCGTTCAGCCGTGAGGCGAGCACCTGGTACAGGATGTCGTTCACGAGCGTCGACTTGCCCGATCCGCTGACTCCGGTGACGGCGGTCAGCACGCCGAGGGGGAACTCGGCGGTGACGTTCTTCAGGTTGTTCTCGCGGGCGCCGACGACCGAGATGCAGCGCTGACGGTCGATCTCGCGTCGCTGCCGCGGGATCTCGATCTCGCGGCGACCCGAAAGGAAATCGCCGGTGACCGACGTGCGGTCGGCGAGCAGCTGGTCGAGCGGCCCGGAGTGCACGACCTCTCCCCCGTCGACCCCGGCTCGCGGACCGATGTCGACGATCCAGTCGGCGGCGTGGATGGTCTCTTCGTCGTGCTCGACGACGATGAGGGTGTTGCCGAGGTCGCGCAGCGTCAGGAGCGTCTCGATGAGGCGCCGGTTGTCGCGCTGGTGCAGGCCGATCGAGGGCTCGTCGAGCACGTACAGCACGCCGGTCAGCCCCGATCCGATCTGCGTCGCGAGGCGGATGCGCTGCGCTTCGCCGCCCGACAGCGAGCCCGCGGAGCGGCTGAGGTTGAGGTAGGTGAGACCGACCTGGATCAGGAAGTCCAGGCGCACGCGGATCTCGCGCAGGACCTGCGCGGCGATCTTCGCCTCGCGCTCGGTCAGTTCGAGCGCGGCGAAGTATTGCTGCGCGTCGGCGAGGCTCAGTCGCGACGCGTCGGCGATCGAGTGACCGTGCACCTTGACCGCGAGCACCTCGGGCTTGAGGCGCGCGCCGTCGCACACCGGGCACGGCACCTCACGCAGGTACTCGGACCAGCGCTGGCGCTGCGTGTCGGACTCCGCCTGCATGTACTGCCGCTCGATGTAGGGCACGACGCCCTCGAACCCGGACGAATAGCGCATCTCGCGTCCGTACCGGTTCTTCCACTTGACGGTGACCTTGTAGTTGTCGCCGCGCAGCACCGCCTCGCGCACATCGGAGTGGAGCTGGCTCCACGGCGTGTCCAACGAGAAGTCGAGGTCGGCGGCGAGTCCTTCGAGGAGGCGCTCGTAGTACTGGAACAGGCCCTTGCCTTGTGTCGTCCACGGGATCAGCACGCCCTCGCGGATCGAGAGCTCCTCGTCGCCGAGCATCAGGTCGACGTCCACCGACATGCGGGTTCCCAGGCCCGAGCAGGCCGGGCAGGCGCCGAAGGGAGCGTTGAACGAGAAGGTGCGGGGCTCGATCTCGGTGAGCTGCAGCGGATGCCCGTTGGGGCACGCGAGCTTCTCGGAGAACGACTGCCACGCGTCGTCGCCCTCTTCGTCGACGAAGTTGACCTGCATGACACCGCCCGCGAGCCCGAGCGCCGTCTCGACCGAGTCGGTGATGCGACCGAGGATGCCGGGTGCGGCGACCAGGCGATCGACGACCACCGCGATGTCGTGCTTGTAGCTCTTCTTGAGCGTCGGCGGCTCGGCGAGTTGGATGAGCTCGCCGTCGACCACGGCCCGCGCGTAGCCCTTCGCGCCGAGCTCCTTGAAGAGGTCGACGAACTCGCCCTTCTTCTGCGTGACGATCGGCGCGACGATCTGATACCGCGTGCGCTCGGGCAGCTCCATGAGCTGATCGGCGATCTGCTGCACGGTCTGCCGCTGGATCACCGCATCGCACTCCGGGCAGTGCGGAACGCCGATGCGCGCCCACAGCAGGCGCATGTAGTCGTGGATCTCGGTGATCGTGCCGACCGTCGAGCGCGGGTTGCGGTTCGTCGACTTCTGATCGATCGAGACCGCCGGGCTCAGGCCCTCGATGAAATCGACGTCGGGCCGGTCGACCTGCCCGAGGAACTGCCGGGCGTACGCACTGAGCGATTCGACGTAGCGGCGCTGCCCCTCGGCGAAGATCGTGTCGAACGCCAGGCTCGACTTTCCCGAGCCCGAGAGGCCGGTGAAGACGACCAGCGAATCACGCGGGATCTCGAGGTCGACGTTCTTCAGATTGTGGACGCGCGCGCCTTGGACGCTCAGCTTTCCGCTGTTGTGGGCATGCGCGGAGACGGGAACGATGGGCACCCGACAAGTTTAGGCGCGGCCTCCGACATGGGCTCGGCCGGCGGCGGCTGCGGCCCCCGAGCACATCCCCAGACGGGCACACCCCCAGCCGAGCACAAGCACCCCAGCCGAGCACACCCCGAGCCGAGCACAGCGAACCCGGAAGGCGCGCCAGCACCGTGCGTCAGGATCACGTCTCAGAACGGTGCGTCGGAAGCGTCGGCGGAGCGGAAGACCGGCACCCGTCTTTCCGGTTCGACCCGGTACCTGCGCCCCGCCGGCGACGTCCATCGGAGTGCTCCCCCGCCGCCGACCTGTTCGACCCGCCATCCGCCATGGTGCTTGAGGGTGTGGTGGCCCTTGCACACGGGCGCGAGGTTCTCGAGCGCCGTCGCGCCGCCGTGCTCCCATGCCAAGGTGTGGTCGAGCTCGCATCGGGACGCCGGCACACCGCATCCCGGTGCCATGCACCGGTCGGCACGCCATCTCGTCAGCTTCCGGAGCGTCGGCGGCGGATCGTATCGTTCGCGCCCGACCGACAGGACCGCGCCGGTCTCGGGGTGCGTGAGCACGCGCAGCCACGCGCCATCGCCGCCGCAGAGCTCACGTGCACGCTCGACCGGAATGGGACCGACCCCTTCGACGACGGGCATGCCGGAACCGGCTGCCGCGCCGAGGAGGCTGAGGGCCGGCACCGTGACGACGACACTCGCCCGGATGCCGCGAGCGCGTTCGGGGAGCGCCGAAGTGTCTCCCTCGATGAGCAGATCGCCGACGGCATCCGCTCGGATCTGGTCGAGTGACCGGTCCTCGCCGTCGACACGCCTGATCGCCTTGGCCATGCGCGTCAATCGGTCCTGCACCGCGTGCGCCTCGACGGCGGGCATCAGCGTCATGAGCCAGGCCATGCCGTCGTCCGCGGGCTCGACCACCACGCGCCGCCGCCGCAGCGCGACATCGTGGCGCTCGGCGAGGGTCGCGCCTCTCGCATCGTCGATGAGCGCGCGCAGCGCGCGCCGGAACACGCCCACCGGCTCGACCCTGGCGAGTTCGACCGCTCGCGGAAGGATCGTGTTGCGATGTTCGGGCTCCACGGCGTCGATCGCGTCGACGAGGATCTCGGCGTGGGTCTCGGTGATCTCGGCCCGCATGAGGGCTGTCAGCGCAGACCGGTATCGGTGGACGAGCGCCTCGGCGAGCCCGATCATCCGCCCGGCGGCATACTCGGAGATCCGCAGCGCCGCAGCGAGTTCGAGCCGCACCGAGCGCAGGACGATCTCGGAGGTGAAGCGTCCGCCGCGCTGCGCGGCGAGCTCGAACGCCTCTTGCCGCATCCGGTCGACACCCATCAGCCGGTCGACTGCGAAGCTCGCCATCACGGTCGCCGCTTCGACGACCCGGCCGACCGCATCCGGCGGTTCGGGCGACCACTCCGGGACGGCATCCTCCTCGAACGCATCGCCCTCATCTGACCAGAACGGATCGGCACCGGCGGGGTCGATGGGCGACCGATCACGCTCGGCGTCCCCACCGGCTCCGGGCACCGGTCGCGAGGTGTCGTCCATGTCCATACCGCGACAGTAGAACATACCTCCGACATTCACCGGGGTGACGAACCGGACGCCGCGACCGCCCCGCCACCGGGCCCTGCGACGAGCGGTGGTCGCAGGGCGCGGCACGGTTGCACAGCCCGGTGGTGGAGCTCGCCCGGCGCGGCCGTCGCCCCTGCGGATGGAGCCGGGCGAACGCGAAATGAGCGGTCGGCTCCCTGTCCGGCAGGTGCGGCATCGCCGTCTCGCGGCGTCCGCTCGGGCACACCGGCGCCGAGCGCCTGGATCCTCGCAGGCCGCCGGCCGTTCCGAGAATTCAGCTGTGCGCCACGCCCCTCAGGCGTGTCCGGCCTTCTCCATCGCCCGGAGTTCGCGCTTGAGGTCCTGCACCTCGTCGCGCAGGCGGGCCGCGAGCTCGAACTTCAGCTCGTCCGCCGCCGCGAGCATCTGCTGCGACAGGTCGGCGATCGTGGCCTCGAGCTGGTTGGCGCCTTCGGCCGCGATGCCCTCGCGCAGCCGAGGGGTCGGCGACTTGCCCTTGCCGCTCTTGGTCTTCGCCGCGCTCTTCTTGGACATCATCGCCTCGGTGTCCGACGCCTCGCGTGCGAGCACCTCGGTGATGTCGGCGATGCGCTTGCGCAGCGGCTGCGGGTCGATGCCGTGCTCGGTGTTGTAGGCGATCTGCTTCTCGCGTCGCCGCTCGGTCTCGTCGATCGCGTTCCGCATCGAATCGGTGATCGTGTCGGCGTACATGTGCACCTGGCCCGACACGTTGCGCGCGGCGCGTCCGATCGTCTGGATCAGCGACGTCCCCGACCTCAGGAACCCTTCCTTGTCGGCGTCGAGGATCGACACCAGCGACACCTCGGGCAGGTCGAGCCCCTCGCGCAGCAGGTTGATGCCCACGAGGACGTCGTACACGCCGGCGCGGAGCTCGGTCAGCAGCTCGACGCGGCGCAGCGTGTCGACGTCCGAGTGGAGATACCTCACCCGCACGCCGTGCTCGCCGAGGAAGTCGGTGAGCTCTTCGGCCATCTTCTTCGTCAGCGTCGTCACGAGCACGCGCTCGTCGCGGTCGACCCGGACCCGGATCTCCTCGAGCAGGTCATCGATCTGCCCCTTGGACGGCTTCACGACGATCTCGGGATCGACCAGCCCGGTGGGGCGGATGATCTGCTCGACGACGCCGTCGGCGACGCCCATCTCGTAGCGCCCCGGGGTCGCGGACAGGTAGACGGTCTGCCCGACCCGGTCCTTGAACTCGTCCCACCGCAGCGGACGGTTGTCCAGAGCGCTCGGCAGGCGGAAGCCGTGTTCCACGAGTGTGCGCTTGCGCGACGCATCCCCCTCGTACATGGCGCCGATCTGCGGCACCGTGACGTGCGACTCGTCGATCACCATGAGGAAGTCGTCGGGGAAGAAGTCCAGCAGGGTGTGGGGCGGCTCGCCGGGCGAGCGGCCGTCGAGGTGACGCGAGTAGTTCTCGATGCCCGAGCAGAAGCCGAGCTGCTGCAGCATCTCGAGATCGAACGTCGTGCGCATGCGCAGACGCTGTGCCTCGAGCAGCTTGTTCTGGGACTCCAGCTCGCGCAGCCGCTCCCCCAGCTCGTCCTCGATCGTGCCGATGGCGCGCTGGACGGTCTCGGTCCCGGCCACATAGTGCGAGGCGGGGAAGATGGGCACGGCATCGAGCTTCTGCACCACATCGCCGGTGAGCGGATGGAGCATGTACAGCGCTTCGATCTCGTCGCCGAACAGCTCGATGCGGATGGCGTACTCCTCGTACACCGGGATGATCTCGATCGTGTCGCCGCGCACGCGGAAGTTGCCGCGCGAGAAGTCGACGTCGTTGCGGTTGTACTGCATCGCGATGAACTTGCGGATGAGGGCGTCGCGGTCGTAGATCTCGCCGACCTGGAGCGCCACCATCGCCCGCAGGTACTCCTCGGGAGCGCCCAGGCCGTAGATGCACGACACCGTCGAGACCACGACGACGTCGCGACGGGACAGAAGGGAGTTCGTCGTGGAGTGCCGCAGACGCTCGACCTCGGCGTTGATCGAGGAGTCCTTCTCGATGAACGTATCGGTCTGCGGGACGTATGCTTCGGGCTGGTAGTAGTCGTAGTACGACACGAAGTACTCGACCGCGTTGTGCGGCATCAGCTCGCGGAACTCGTTGGCCAGCTGAGCCGCCAGCGTCTTGTTGTGGGCGAGCACGAGCGTCGGCCGCTGGACGGCCTCGATGAGCCATGCCGTCGTCGCGGACTTGCCGGTGCCGGTGGCACCCAGCAGCACGACGTCGGTCTCGCCGGCGTTGATGCGGCCGGCGAGCTCGGCGATGGCCTGCGGCTGATCGCCGCTGGGCTCGTACTCGCTGACGACCTCGAACGGTCGGACGGAGCGTGTGGTCTGCACCCCTCCAGGTTATGCGGGGCCTGCGACATCGGCCCCGTCTACGCTGGATGCGTGGTGGAGTTCCTCGTCGGCACGGGTCTGGCGACGGCGGCCGGGCTCAACGCCTGGATGCCGCTGCTCGTGCTGGGGCTGGCCGACCGGCTTCTGCCCGCGGTGACGGTGCCGGAGCCCTGGGCGTGGCTCTCGAGCGACATCGCCCTGTGGATCATGGGCGCACTGCTGGTCGTCGAGATCGTCGCCGACAAGATCCCCGCCGTCGACTCCGTCAACGACGCGATACAGACCTTCATCCGTCCCGCGTCGGGAGGCATCGTGTTCGGTGCAGGCGCGAGCGCCGAGACGTTGCGCGTGGAAGATCCGGCGGCCTTCTTCACCGAGACGGCGTGGGCGCCGATCGTCACCGGCATCGTGATCGCGCTCGCGGTGCACGGCGTCAAGGCCACCGTGCGTCCCGCCGCCAACGTTGCGACGGGGGGCCTGGCGGCACCGGTCCTCAGCGCCGTCGAGGACGTGTCGTCCTTCGTCCTCGCCGTGCTCGCGATCGTCCTGCCCGTGCTGGCTGTTGCGCTGATCGTCGCTGCGGCCATCGCGGTCGCCGTCGTGCTCCGGCGCCGGCGACGACGACGATCCGGCCAGAGGGCCCGATCGGCCGCGTGATGGGTCAGCCGCGGTCCGCGATGAGCGCGGGAAGCCGCTGCCACAGCTCGTCGACCTGACGGCGGGTGTCGTCGAGGGTCGCCGCGGTGTCGATCACGACATCGGCCACCGCCAGCCTGGCGTCATCGGACACCTGCGAGGCGAGTCGAGCGGATGCGTCGTCCGCGCTGAGGCCGCGCAGCTCCACCAGGCGGCGCGCACGTTCCTCGGCGGGGGCGTGCGCCACCACGATCAGATCCCACGGATCGTCGACGCGCGCCTCGACGAGCAGCGGGACGTCGTACACGACGACGGCATCCGGATCCGCCCCGAACGCCTCCGCGAACCGCCGGGCCGATTCGGCCCGCACGGCGGGATGCACGATGGCGTTCAGGCGCGCGACGGCCTCGGCGTCGCCGAAGACCGCGCCACCCAATGCGGCGCGGTCGAGCGAGCCGTCCCGATGCAGCATCGCGCGGCCGAAAGTCTCGGCGATCGCCTCCAGCACCGGCGATCCGGGCTGCTGGACGTCGCGGACGATCTGATCCGCATCCACGATCACGGCGCCGTGCTCGGCGAGCCGTCGCGCGATCGTCGATTTGCCGGAGGCGATGCCTCCGGTGAGGGCGATGAGGGGCATGTCCCCCAGTCTCGCACCGCGGCGGGGCCGCGCGGCCGCGCGGCCGCGGCCAACCTTCAGCACGTCCTGGGGCGGACCTGAGCCCGCCCTGAGGCGGCGGCGATAGCGTCGAGCCAGTCCTCGATGCTTCGAGGATCGGCAAGGGGAGAACACACCACGCAGGCAGTCATTGGGGGGAGGGGCGATGGCCAACCGCACACGCGGCTCGCACGATCGCCCCGCTGTCTGCGAAGGCGGGGCGCGCGGAGGCGAACGTGGGGGCGTTCGCACCGCCGCCCCGTCGGTCCCCGCCGCCACGGCGAGCCGGTGACCGGTGCACCAGACATTCCGTGACCGCTTCTCGGATATCCTGACCGAGGTCCGGCCGCCGGAGAGCCCTGCCGCACGGACTCCCGGGAGTGAGCACGTGTCGCAGGATCGGATCGCCGTCGTCATCGAGGATGAGGCCGACATCAGAGCCCTGCTCGCGACGGTCCTCGAGCAGGCCGGCTTCACGGTCCACCCGGCCGCGGACGGTACGGAAGGCCTCGCACTCGTGCGCGAGCACGGGCCGCTCGTGACGACGCTCGACATCAACATGCCGGGCATGGACGGCTTCGAGACCGCCAAGCGCATCCGAGCGGTCAGTTCGACCTACATCGTGATGCTCAGTGCGCGCACCGAGGAGATCGACGCCCTCCAGGGCCTCGAGGCCGGCGCCGACGACTACGTCGCGAAGCCGTTCCGCCCGCGCGAGCTGCGCGCGCGGATCGATGCGATGCTGCGCCGCCCCCGCCATCTGTCGGACGGTCAGGACCTCGCTCCCCCGGCACCGTCCCAGCCTGCCGCGCCCGGCGCGGACTGGATCGACCACAACGGGGTGCGGCTCAATCGCGACATGCGGATCGCCACGCTCGACGGTGAGGACCTCGAGCTGACGCGCAGCGAGTTCGACATCCTCGCCGACCTCATGGCGGCCGGACGACGCGTCCGCACCAAGGCCGATCTCGCGCTCATGCTGCGCGGCGAGCAGTACACCGGGGCGGAGTTCGTCAGCGACAGCGACGCTCGCGCCATCGAGGTGCACATCGCGAACCTCAGGCGGAAGCTCGGCGAGTCCCCCACCCAGCCGCGGTGGATCGAGACCGTACGCGGCGTGGGTTACCGCCTCACGGCTCCCTGACCGAGACCGCGCCCTCGCCGCCGATCAGCACCGAGGTCTCGATGCTGAGCGAGGCGCGCGTCGCGGCCTCGCGCGCCACCTCGACGAGTCCGTCTGCGTCGTAGCCGGCGGAATCGCTCAGGCCGACACCGACGCCGAGCACCGGGATCACGCCGTGGCCGACCGCACCCAGATCGTCGAAGACTCCGCGATAGATCACCGCCGCCTGCCGGCGCGCGTCGGCGGGCGAGGAGATGAGCACGCCGACCACCAGTCCCCCGGGTCCGTCCTCGCCGACGAAGGCGCTCGAGGGAGCATGGCGTCTCACACCGTGACGCCACGCCGCACCGACAGCCCGCGCCGACTCGCTGCCGAACGCCGTCGAGATCTGCTCGAGGTCGTCGATGCGCACCGAGATGACGCCGACGAGCTCTCCGCGCCGCTGAGCGCGGCCGCAGAGCCCACCCAGGGAGCGGGCGAAGTCCTCGGCCACCATGATCTCGTCGGGGTCTCCCCCGTCGGCGGCGGAGCGGAGCGCTCCGCGCATCGGCGCCCGGGTCGCGCGCAGCACCGAGAGGACCACGACGGCGACGAGAACGTACGCGATCGTGATCAGCGACGTGGGGACCGCGCCGAACCCGGCCTGGAACAGCGTGCTGTCGGGCCCCGCGGTCGCGAAGGCGGTCGTGCGCGACACGTAGTACAGCGCCAGGACGCCGCTGGCCAGCGCCAGCACCCACGCGGACCGCGACTCCATGAGTTCGCCGCGCAGGCACTCGACCGCGCCGGCGCCGGCGAGGCCGATGATCGAGACGAACATCCATTCGGCGGCCACCCAATCGCCGCCGCCGGGTCCCTGCACCATCACCGCGATGCCCGTGGCACCGGTGGCGACCGCGGTGATGATGGTGGGGACGAGCAGCGGATGCCCGTTGAACATGAGCATCCCCAGCCACAGGCAGCCCACGAACGCGACGAGCGCCGAATTGCCCACCGCGATCGCCCACCACGTGCCGTGGGTCTGTGTCCACAGGACGTACGAGAGCGACATGAGCATGGCCGCGAGGAAGCCCAGCGCCCACACGCGCCCGGCGCCTTCGTCGCGACGCAGCAGCGTCTCGAGGATGAACAGGGCGCCGGCCAGGTTCACGACGAGCGCGCTGACGGCCAGCACGCTCGCGACGTCGAAGGTCATCCGGTGGTCCTCTCCTCGTGCGCTGTCGACCGATCGCGGACGGGAAGCTTCACGATGAACGTCGATCCCACCCCGACCGTGCTGCGCAGCGCGATCTCGCCACCGTGGGCCCGCACGATGTCGCGCGTGATCGCGAGTCCGAGCCCCGTGCCGCCCGGTCGGTCCGTGCCCGCGCGGAAGTACCGCTGGAACAGCCGCGCACGGTCGGCCTCGGTGACGCCCCGGCCCGTGTCGCGCACGAGGATCCAGGAGTGCTCGCCGTCGGTCGTCGTGCCCAGGTACACGGTTCCGCCGTCGCGGTTGTAGGCGATGCCGTTCGAGAGGAGGTTGTCGACCACCTGCCTCAGCCTGAGCGGGTCCGCCCACACCATCGCCGTCTCGAGCCCTTCGAGATCGATCGTGACGGCGCGTTCGGCCGCACGCGGGCCCAGGGCCTCCGCGGAGGCGCGCACGGTCTCGGCCGCATCGAGTTCGCGCGGCTCGAGGGACGACTCGACCGCCGCCGACGACGAGCTCGACGCGGCGAGGATGTCACCCACGATCCCGAGCAGCCGCTCCGCGTTGCGTCCCGCGACCTCGAGGTTGCTGCGCACGCCGTCGGGCACCCCGTCGTCCTCGATCGCCAGATCGAGGAAGCCCAGGATCGACGTCAAGGGCGTGCGCAGCTCGTGCGAGACGCTGGCGACGAGCTCGTCGCGGGCGCGCAGCGCGTTCAGCTCGGCGGTGACGTCGCGCGAGATCACCACGGCCCCCGCGTCACGGCCCTCGGTGTCGGCCAGCCGACGCGCCGTGACGCTCAGCGCCTGACGGGGGCCGTCCGCGTCGCCGAACCAGACGATCTGGCTCGAGAACGCCTCACCGCGGCGCGCGCGCTCGAAGGGCAGCTCGCGGCGGGGCAGCGGTGTGACCCCGTCGTCGCGAAACGCGGGCGGATCGTCCTCGGGCGACGTCGCGACGGCGCGCTGGAGCCTGGCGTGGGCATCGTTGGACACCGACACTCCGCCGTCCGCCGCGATGCGGATCACGCCGAAGTCGACCGCGTCGAGGACCTCGGTGACCTCCTGCTCCTGGCGACGGGTGCGCTCCAGCACGGTGCGCAGGAGCTCGCCCTGCTTCCCCAGCAGCACCTGCTGGGCGTCGTACCGGCGGGCGGTCAGGTGGCTGGTGATCGCGAGCGCCACCAGCACGACGGGAATGAGGATGGTGGCATAGCTCGCAGACTGGTCGCGCGTGAAGGCCATGAGCGGAGCGAGCACGGCGATAGACGTGATCAGTCCGTACACCCCGAGGAGCCCGAAACCGGTGGACAGCCAGATCGTCGGGAAGATCCAGAGCAGGCCGAGTTCGGGCGAGCCGCCGGACTCGACGATGAGAAGGATCGAAAGCCCGTCGAGCACCGGGACGATCGCCACCCACCCGAAGGCGATGCGACCCCAGGGGATCACGAAGGTCGCGCCGGTGATCGCGAAGATCGCCACGACGCCGGCGAAGAAGGCCACGACGTCTCCGGTGAACGGCCCGAGCACCACGAAGACCCCCAGGACGAACACGACCGTCATGAGCAGCAGCTGGTTGAGCGTTGCCGCTCGTCCGCGCGTGCGGTCCTCGATGTCTTCGCGCAGCCACGCCGCGCGTGCCGCGCGGACCCGCGCGGCACGCTCGTCCGCGCGGCCGCCCGGATCCTCGCGCGTCAGCAGAGCCATAGTGCGACGCTAATGGATGCCGCGCGTGCGCGCGCACCGCCGGCAGAGGTCGACCGCGGGGCGGGAGGGCGAACGCCTCGACGCGCTGCCCGCCGCCGCGCCACCGGGACTCCAGCCGCGCCACCGCTGCCGGCACAGCTGTGGGCACCCGGCGACGCCACGCCGGCCTTCCGAGGGAGTCCCTGTGCCGCACGGCGCTCCTTTCGCCGACGCCCGGGGCTCACCCGCGCAGCGCGATCGCCTCGCTCACCCATCGCGCATGACGGTCCCATGGATCGACCGCTCCGGCGGCGACGGCGGCGATATGGGCACGCAGCTCGTCGGTCAGCGAGAACCACTCGGTGCGGGCGAAGCGCGCCGCTGCGAACTGCGCGTGCCGGCGCTGTTCGAGCGTGCGACCGCCGCGCTCGAACCCCAGCAGCTCGTCGTGGCGGATCGCCGCAAGTCGTGCGCGCGGGCGCGCAGTGGTCCCGATCTTCACGCGTTCGGCGTAGCGGAGGTAGTACACGACCTCGACGCGGGGCGGGGGCAGTTCATCGTCGACGACATCGCCGACGCGCCATTCGCACACTCCGCACGTCCAGCCGGAGGGAAAGCGCACGCCCCACCGGGATCCGCACAGCAGGCACGGTCCGGGCAGGACGTCCGCGACGCCGTGCTCGCCGACGCTCCACTCCGCGGCCGCCGCGAAATGCCCGGTGCACAGCGGGAGCGGAGCATCCCGCGGCACCTGACCGCGGCATCCGTCATCGTCGACCAGGCAGCGGAGCGTTTCCTTCACGCGCCGGAATCTACGCGCGGGGTGCGACACGTCCCCGGGAACGGCGAGAGGGCCGCCACCCGAAGGTGACGGCCCTCTCGACGGAGGATGCTGCGATCAGCGACCCGAGAGCTTCTCGCGCAGAGCCGCGAGCGCCTCGTCGTCGGCCAGCGTTCCGCCGGAGCCGCTGTCGGAGACGAAGGACGACGACGGCGAAGCGGTCTCGCCCGCCTCGGCCTCGGCCTCCATGGCCTTGAGCACGGCGGCCTTGTGGGCCTCCCAGCGAGCCTGGGCAGCGGCGTACTCCTGCTCCCACTTCTCGCGCTGCTCGTCGAAGCCTTCCTTCCACTGGTTGGTCTCCGGGTCGAAGCCCTCGGGGTACTTGTACTCCCCGTGCTCGTCGTACTCGGTGACCATGCCGTAGAGGGCCGGGTCGAACTCGGCGCCGTAGGGGTCGACCGACTCGTTCGCCTGCTTGAGCGAGAGCGAGATGCGGCGACGCTCGAGGTCGATGTCGATGATCTTGACGAAGACCTCTTCGCCGACCGACACGACCTGCTCGGCGAGCTCGACGTGCTTGCCCGACAGCTCCGAGATGTGCACGAGGCCCTCGATGCCGTCGGCGACGCGGACGAACGCACCGAACGGAACCAGCTTGGTGACCTTGCCCGGGGCGATCTGACCGATCGCGTGGGTGCGGGCGAAGACCTGCCACGGGTCCTCCTGGGTCGCCTTCAGCGACAGCGAGACGCGCTCGCGGTCGAGGTCCACCTCGAGGATCTCGACGGTGACCTCCTGGCCGACCTCGACGACCTCGGACGCGTGCTCGATGTGCTTCCACGACAGCTCCGAGACGTGGACCAGACCGTCCACGCCGCCGAGGTCGACGAACGCACCGAAGTTGACCAGCGACGAGACCGTGCCCTTGCGGACCTGGCCCTTGTGCAGGTTGTTGAGGAAGTTCGAACGCGACTCCGACTG
The DNA here is from genome assembly GCA_029319145.1 of Microbacter sp. GSS18. NCBI lineage: Bacteria > Pseudomonadati > Bacteroidota > Bacteroidia > Bacteroidales > Porphyromonadaceae > Microbacter > Microbacter sp. GSS18. The sequence goes on from CP119753.1 coordinate 1,256,713, forward strand.
CGTCTGCTCGAGCAGGGCGCGGCGCGAGAGGACCACGTTGTTGCGGTTCTTGTCGAGTTCGAGGATCTTCGCCTCGATCTCCTGGCCGAGGTACGGCGTGAGGTCGCGGACGCGGCGCAGCTCGATGAGCGAAGCGGGAAGGAAGCCGCGGAGGCCGATGTCGACGATCAGGCCGCCCTTGACGACCTCGATCACCTGACCGGTGACGACACCGTCGTTCTCCTTGATCTTCTCGACGTCGCCCCAGGCGCGCTCGTACTGGGCGCGCTTCTTGGAGAGGATCAGACGGCCTTCCTTGTCCTCCTTCTGGAGAACGAGGGCCTCGACGTCGTCGCCGACCTTGACGACCTCGTTGGGGTCGACGTCGTGCTTGATGGAAAGTTCGCGGGAGGGGATGACACCCTCGGTCTTGTACCCGACGTCGAGGAGGACCTCGTCGCGGTCGATCTTCACCACGGTGCCCTCGATCAGGTCGCCGTCGTTGAAGAACTTCAGGGTCTTCTCGACCGCGGCCAGGAAGTCCTCAGCAGATCCGATGTCGTTGATCGCGACCTGCTTGGTGGCCGTGGCGGTCGTTGCGGTAGTCATGTAGTGGGTTGTCCTTGTTGGTTGGTTGTGTCGGGCCCTGGTCCCGGGACGCGCGAATGCGTCCCGACCCGGGGCGAAGCGGATTTTTCTTGCGATGTCACCGAAGATCCGGACGGTGATCCGAACGCAGGCGTGACTGAACAGCCACACGAGTGACATTCAAGGCTACCACGGAGCGGCTCCCGAATTCCAGGAGATCCAGGCCTGTGGCGCGGGGAGGACTCTGCCATCATGGGCCCATGCCCGCGGCGGCTGCTGCGCCCGTCATGGTGGGGAGGCGGGCAGAACTCGAGACGCTGCTGGGGGCGTTCTCCACCGGCCAGGACGGCCACCCCGGCGCCGTGATCGTGCGCGGCGAGGCGGGCATCGGCAAGTCCCGGCTGGTCGAGGAGTTCCTGGCGCGGGTCCGCGAGGGCGACCCGCACGCGGTTCCCGTCACGATGGCGGTGGGCCAATGCGTGGACCTCGGCCCGATCGGGGCGCCCTTCCTGCCGCTTCGCCGGCTCATGTCCGACCTTGCCGCGGATGTCGGCGTCGAGCGCCTCGCGCAGGCGGCGCGCTTCCCGGCCGCAGTGGCGGCGCTCGCGGCGCTCGTCCCCGAGATCGATCCTCATCCGGCGCCGGAGGCGGTGCCCATCGACGCCGATCGGATCGCGGAGGCGGTCGAGCGAGTACTCGAGACCCTGTCGGCCGAGAGGCACCTTCTGCTGGTGATCGAGGACCTGCATTGGGCCGATCCCGCCACACTCGGGCTACTCAGGATCCTCGCGTCGACGCTTCGGGGTCGGCATCTGACGCTGGTGATGACTTATCGCTCCGACGACGTGGGGCCCGCCGATCCCCTGCGCGCACTGCTCGCGGAGCTCGAGCGCAGTCGCGTGACCGGCATCGAACTGGCGCGCCTGACGCTCGGGCAGGTGAGCGAACAGGTGCGCGGGATCATGCGCACGCCGGTGAGAGCGGACGACATCGACCGGGTTTACGAGCGCAGCGACGGCGTGCCGTTCCTGGTCGAAGAGGTTCTCGCGGTCGGCGACCATCCGATGCCCGAGACTTTGCGCGACCTCGTCCTGGGGCGGTTCGACCGGCTCGGCCCAGAGGCCCGGCAGATCGTCCGACTGCTCGCCGTGGGCGGCACACGGGTCAAAGACGACCTTCTCGCGGCGGCCCACGGAGGACCCGACGATGAGCGTCGAGCGGCCCTGCGTGACGCGGTTGAGCACGCGGTGCTGCGCGTCGACGCCGAAGGCTATGCCTTCCGTCACGCACTGATCAGGGAGGCGCTTTACGGCGAGCTGCTCGTCATGGAGCGCCTCGACGGCCACCTCCGCTTTGCGAGGGCCCTTCAGGAACGTGCCGACGAAGGCGACGCGCCGGCGGCAGCGGAGGCAGCCGAGCACTGGCTCGCCGGACGCGACCTCGATCGCGCCTTCGACGCCACGCTCACCGCCTACAGACATGCGATCACGCGCGACGGCCCGGACACGGCCGCCCGCTTCGCGCAGCGGTTGCTTGATCTCTGGCCGGACGTCCGAGACCCGGAGACCAGGTCGGGCACCACGCGGATCGCGCTCTGCGTCGAGTTCGGCGAGCTGCTCGCGGACTCGAGTCTGATCGAGGAACCCGACGTCCTGCAGTCCGTCGTCGACGATCCGGGCGCCACACGGATGCAACGGGCCAGACTGCATCTCGCGCTCGCCAAGATGGAGTACGCGACGAATGCGTACGCGGATCAGTTGCATCATGCTCAGGCCGTCCAGGAGCTGCTCGAGGGCGCGTCGGACCCGGAGGCGCTCGCCGTGCTGGCGCACGCGGTGTCGATCCACGCGAACTCACCGTTGCTGGATCCGTCCACGCGGCCGCCTCGGACCCGACTCGCGCTGGAGATCGCCGAGCGCTCGGGCGACGCGCGCGTTCACGCCTCGGTTCTCTGGGGCAAAGGGTTCCTGGCAATGGTGTCCGGGCAGATGCAGAAGGCGCGGGCGACGTTCGAAGAGGCCTACGTGATCGCACCACCGGGTATCGTGCGCGTCGAGGCGCAGAGGGCCCTCGCAAACGTGCTCCGCCGAGTCGGCGACTTCCGCGGCGCCCAGGCGCTGGCGACCGCGGGGATCGAAGAAGGAGCGAGACTGGGGATCGAGCGGGGCGTCGGCTCCCTGTTCCGGATCATTCTGGGCGACGTCCTCCTCGCGCTCGGCGAGGAAGGCCCCGCGCTCGCGCAGTGGGACCGCGCGTTCGCTCTGGTCCCCCGGGGCTCGCCTGCGCACTCGCGCGTCGTGCGCATGATCGCCCTCGCGCATCAATGGGCGGGACGCGCGTCAGACGCCGATCGACTGCTTGAGTCCGAGCCCGACGCCGAACGCGCCGATTCGCAGGAGCGGGAGGAGCTCCTCGGCTGGGCCGCGTATCACGCGACCGCCGCGCTCATCGCCGCCGAGGAGTCGACGGGCGACGAGCGACGGATCCTGGTAGCGCGCGCCATCGAGCGGATGCAGATCGTGATGGACCGCAGGATGCAGGAGGTGCACGGCCTGCGCGTCCTCGTCGCGCCCGTCACGGCGTGGACGGTTCGCGCTGCCATTCAGGAGGACCTGGAGCCGAGCCTCGTCGAGCCGCTTCGGCGCTGCGTGGACGACGACGCTCGTTCACGCGTCGACACGATGCCGCCCGCGTACGCACCGGTCGTACTCGCCGAGCTCGCGACTCGCGGGGAGCGGGATGCCTCGGCTGCGCGCTGGCGCGAGGCCGTCACAGCCTGCGAGGGCGAGTCATGTCCTGCGGCACTCCGCGCGTATGCCCGGTACCGACTCGGGCAGGCACTCGCCCGCGCAGGCAAGCGCGACGAGGCGATCGGCATGCTCGAAGCCGCCTCCGAGGACACCAGCGCCGTGGTCGGACAGTGGGCGGCCACGCTCCTCGCGCGCGTTGGCGTCGGCGCTCGCACCCACGATGCGAGCGAGACCCATGCGACCCTCACGCGCCGCGAGCTGCAGGTGCTCGACCTCGTCGCGCAGGGGCTCAGCAACGGCCAGATCGCCGAACGTCTCTTCATCTCGCCGAAGACGGCGTCCGTGCACGTGTCGGCGATCCTCGCCAAGCTCGGGGTCGCGAACCGGACCGAGGCCGCCGCCGTCCACGTGGCATCCACGCGCAGTCGCCCGGACTGATCCCCGCCTCGATTCCGGCCGACCGCGGGGAGTTCCCTAGGGTCGAGGGATGACCCGACAGGAACGCTGGCAGAACCTCGCCGACTGGCCGCTCTTCATCGCGTCGCTGCTCTTCCTCGCGGCGTACGCGTGGGACGTCATCGAACAGCCCGCCGGCGCGGCCGAATCGCTCGCCGACATCGTGCTTTGGGCGACGTGGGCGCTGTTCGTCGTCGACTACGCGGCGAACCTGATCCTGGTCGAATCCGACCGCCGGTGGCACTGGTTCTCGAGGAACCTGATCGATCTCGCCGTCGTGGTCCTCCCGATGTTCCGGGCGCTGCGCCTGCTCAGACTCCTCACGCTGCTTCGCGTGCTCGACCGCGTGGCGGGCCGCGCCGTGCGCGGAAGCCTCGCCATCTACGTCGGCGGGGCGTCGGTCCTGTTGATCGTGGTCGGCGCGCTGGCCGTGCTCGATGCCGAGCGCAGCGATCCGGCGGCGAGCATCCAGTCCTTCGGGGAGGCGCTGTGGTGGGCGTTCGTGACGATGACGACCGTCGGGTACGGCGACTACTCCCCCGTGACGGCGACCGGGCAGATCATCGCCGTCGTGCTCATGCTCGGCGGCATCGCCCTCCTCGGTGTCGTCACGGGCTCCATCGCGTCGTGGATCGTCGAGAAGGTGTCGGATGCCGACGCCGAGCAGGCAGCGGCGACCGCGGGCCACATCCACCAGCTCGAGGCGAAGGTCGACGAGCTCCAGGAGATGCTCCGCGACATGCTCGCCCGCGACGGGGCGCTCGAACGCGAGAGCGGGCACAGCCGCGCCGGCGGGTGAGCCCGGGCGTCAGCGCTCGCGCTCGTCGGCGCGGTCGCCGCCGCTTCGGGGAAGCTCGATGGGCGCGGTGGTGGTGCGATCGGGGTCGGCCTCGACGATCACGCCCGTCACGTGATCGCCGCGGAGCTCCGCCAGCCGCTCCTCCTCGCGCTGCTGGGCGTGGGCCAGCCAGTCCCAGCCTCGAGGCTGCGACTGCTCGAAGTACGCGGCGGCCTCGCGTGCGGGAGTGGCGGGGGCCGGCGGCGCGCTCCGCTCCTGTTCGGGCGGCGTGATCGGCGCCTCTCCCATGGCCTGGCGCGCGGCGAGCCCGCGCAGACCCGCCTGCGCGATGACGCGCTGGATGGTCAGTCCGCGCTCGTCGGGCCGGCCGACGAACCGGATCTCGCGCAGCCCCTGCTCCTGCGCGGCGGACTCGAAGACGAAGTGCCCGTAGCCGAAGACGCGGCCGATGATCGGCTTGTGGACCGAGATGTCGAGGATCCGGGCCAACGGCATCGTCGCGATGTTCTGCGCGAGGATGCCGTGCACGCGGAAGACGCGCATGTTGGTGATGACGAAGCGGTCCACCCGCTGCTCGAGAATCCGCACGGACGCGTGGAGGATGATCAGCAGCCCGATCACGGCCGGCACCCACCACGCCTGCGGCGGCACGACGGCCGCGATCGCCAGCACGATGACGCCGCCGATCAGCTCGAGCACAGCCCACGCGATCGCGGCCCAGTGCTTGCGCACCTCGTCGACCACCTTCTCGCCCTGGTCGGCGATGAGGTGCTTGTCGATCCGCGGATCGAGCATGCCCATCAGTTCGCGAGCGCGACGAAGAACTCGGTGACGGCCACACCTGCCCCCCACACGGCGCCCACGGCACCCTGGACGGCGTTGGCGGCGTCTTCGGGACGCGTCACGAGGTAGAACACGGCGAAGGCGATGACGAGACCGATGATGATGCGTTTGACGAGCTTCATGGCGTGCGGGGTCCCTTCAGGTCGGATTCGGCCAGCCATTCCCCCCGGAGCAGAGCCACTGCTGTTCTACCGCACTCTCGTGCCGGGATCGTGCAGGCACGCGGTCGCGAACCGTCCGCGCGTGTGCTCCGATCGCCGATGCGCCTCGCCGGGATGAGTGATCCGCAATTAACTTAGCGTCTTGCCATGCTCAGTTTTCCGCGGCATGCTTGCCACAGCAACGACGCGAACCGGGGAGAACTTCCGTGGAACTGAACGCAAAGCAGCGTGCCGCCCTCACATCCATCTGCGATACCTTCGCGCCCGGCGACGGAGCCGACATCCCGTCGGCGAGCGCCCTCGGCGCCGTCGCCGTCGCCGAGGGAATGGCCGGCGCCAACCCCCGCGAGGCCGAGAAGAAGCAGCTCGCGACCATCCTCGGCCTGTGGAACACCCGGCTGTGGGGGCTGTTCCTCGGCATCGGGCCCCGCAGGTTCGCCGACCTCTCGCAGGAGAAGCGCGAAGCCGCACTCATCGCCCTGTCGGACGCGAAGATGCCGCTCAAGAAGGTGCTGTTCGCGAACCTCAAAGCCGCCGCGACGGTGTCCTACTACGCCACGCCCGGCCCGACCGGGACCTCTCCCCTGTGGACGGCGATGGGGTATCCGGGCCCGCGCGGCTTCCGCGCCGACGCGCCGCAGCCGCCGCTGCATCCGCAGGTCCCCACCGCCGACGTGGACGTCACGTGCGATGTCGTCGTCGTCGGATCCGGCGCCGGCGGCGGAACCGCCGCCGCCGTCCTGACCTCGGCGGGCCTGGACGTCGTCGTCGTGGAGAAGGGCCGGTACTACGACGACCGCGACTTCGACGGCGGCGAGATCAACGGCCTCACCAAGCTCTACGCGCCCGGCCCGCAGGGCACCGCCGAGGGTCAGCTGAGCGTGCTCTCGGCAGAGTGCCTCGGCGGCGGCACCGTCGTGAACTACACCACGTCGTTCCGCACGCCCGACCACGTGCGTGCCGAGTGGGCGAAGCTGGGCGTGACCGGCTTCACCGACGCCGAGTACGACGCGGCCATGGACGCCGTGTGGGAGCGACTGGGCGTCAACACCGACCACAGCACCCCCAGCGCGCGCGACGCGATCCTCGAGCGGGGACTGAACCGGCTCGGCTGGCAGGTCGGAACGCTCTCGCGCAACGTCCACGGATGCGATGATGCCGGCCTCGACTGCGGACGCTGCGGCTTCGGATGCCGGCTCGGCGCGAAGAAGTCCACCGCCAAGACCTGGCTCGCCGACGCCGAGGAGGCCGGCGCGCGGATCTTCACCGGCGTCAACGTGCGCACGATCGACGTCGCGAACGGTCGCGCCACCGGCGTCACGGGAACCACGGCCGACGGCCACACGGTCACGGTCCGCGCGAAGGCGGTCGTCGCCGCCGGCGGAAGCATCCAGACTCCCGCCCTGCTGAAGCGGTCGGGCCTGACGAACCCGAACATCGGCAAGCACCTGCGTCTGCATCCCGCGACCGCGGTCTGGGCGGAGTTCGACGAGCAGGTCCGCCCGTGGGAGGGCGCGATCCAGACCCGCTACTCGGATGAGCACTCCGACATCGACGGATCGGGCTACGGCGTCGTCTACGAGACGGCGGCCGCGAACCCCGCCGGCTCGGTCCCGTTCCTGTCCTGGCGCGGAGCGGACGCGCACGCCGCCACCATGCGCAAGCTCGGCCGGCTCGGCCACGTCGGCGTGATCACGCGCGACCAGGACTCCGGTGAGGTCGAGGTCGCGAAGGACGGCGAGCCCGTCCTCCACTACACGCTCTCGGACCGCGACCGCTCGCGCATGGAGCAGGGCGTCGCCGGAGCGGCGCGGATCCTCGAGGCCGCCGGCGCGAAGACGATCTTCTCCGGTCACCAGGCCGGCGTGGTGTGGGAGCGTGCCAGTGGCGAGTCCCTCGACTCGTTCGTCGAGCGCGCACACGCCGCCGGTTACGGGCCGGGCCAGTGCGCCATCGCCGCCCTGCACATCATGGGGTCTGCGCGCATGGGCGGCTCGCCCGACATGAGCGCCGTCGACCCCGAAGGCGTCACGTGGGAGGTGCCGAACATCGTCGTCGCCGACGCATCGACCTTCCCGACCAGCTGCGGCGTCAACCCGATGATCACGATCGAGTCGATCGCCTATCTGAACGCGCGCAAGCTCGCGGCCCGGCTGGGCTCCGTCCCCGCCGCGTCGGCCGCCGAGGAGACCGCGGCGCCGGAGTCCGCCTCCGCGGCGTGATCGGCGGGCTGGTGGGCCCTCGGGTTCACCAGCCCATCGACCCGGGCACGCCCTTGAACGGCCCGGAGACGCGCGAGGTCACCCAGCCGCCGTAGAAGCCGCCCGGCTGCGGGATGACGGTCTCGCCGTCCACCGTGCACCGATCCATTCGCCCCGGATACACCGCGACACGGTCGGCGAGAACCGCGAACCCCCCGGTGGGCTCGGGATACGTCCACGCCGCCCCCTCGGCGACGGCGTCGCCGACGACCACGTCGAAGTAGCGTGCAGCCCCCTTGTACTCGCAGAACGACCTCCCCCGCGCCGGGCGAAGCGCGCCGGGAGCGAACGCCGCCATCGGGACGTAGTAGGTGGGAGGGTGGCTCGTCTCCAGCACGCGCACGACATCGTCGGTGTCCACGATGCCGACGCCGCCGAACTCGATCGTCACGCGCTCATCGACGCGCTCAGCCCGGGGCGGGCGCGGATAGTCCCAGACGGACTCCTGGCCGGGACGCGTCGGATCGGGGGTCGGATGCCGCATCCCTTCACGATACGGCCGCCCGCGACCGGCGAGGGCCGCCGGGACGCGGACCGGTGTCGCATCCCCGGCTGCCCTGCTTGACTGGGCGCATGACGGCGATCGCGATGTTCCCGCTCGGAACGGTGCTGCTGCCGCACATGCCCCTGCCGCTGCGCATCCTCGAGTCGCGCTACCTGGTGATGCTCGGCCGGCTGCTGGATGACGAGCAGCCCGAGTTCGGCGTGGTGCTCATCGAGCGCGGCGGTGAGGCGGGCGGCAACGACCACCGCTTCGGAGTCGGCACGCTGGCCCGTATCACCCGCGTGATCCCGCGGTCGGACGACGTCCAGCTCATCGCCGTGGGCGGTCGCCGGTTCGAGGTCACCCGCTGGCTCGAGGACGACCCGCACCCGGCGGGCGAGATCCGCTTCCTCCCCGAGCTCACGTGGAGCGACGACCTCGAGGATCTCCGCGAGCACGCGGAGAAGATCGTGCGCCGGGTGCTGTCGGTGTCGGCGGAGTTCGCCGACACGTCGTGGGACCCGGACATCGCGCTGTCGGACGACCCCGTCGAGGCGAGCTGGCAGCTGGCCGGCATCGCCCCGCTGGGACCGATCGACCAGCTGCGCCTGCTGCGATCGGAATCGACGCGCGAGCTGCTGACGACCCTCATCGAGCTGACCGAAGCGGCCGAGCCGACGCTGACGGCGGCGGGCGGCGAGAGCGCGCTCGACGCGGAGCTCGAGCGGCTGCTGGATGCCGGGGACGACGGCCCCGCGGACGGCCCGGCTGCGGACGATTCCGACGAGCCCGGGCCGATCGCGCCCTGACCCTGGTCGGCGTCCTCCCCCGCTGGTAGCGTTCCGAGCACCGACCGGGGGGACGGAGGACCGGGCATGAGCGACACGGGCGCAGCGGTGCACACCCGCCGAGAGGAGTGGACCGGACAGGTCGGCTTCATTCTGGCGGCCGTCGGATCGGCGGTCGGACTCGGCAACATCTGGCGCTTCCCGGGTGTGGCCTACGAGAACGGCGGCGGGGCGTTCCTGGTCCCCTATCTGATCGCGCTGGTGACCGCGGGCATCCCGATCCTCTTCCTCGACTACGCGATCGGCCATCGCTTCCGCGGCGCTGCACCCACCGCGTTCCGGCGCCTCGGAGGAAGGGGCGGCCGTTGGCTGGAGTCGCTCGGGTGGTTCCAGGTCACGATCGCTTTCGTCATCGGCCTGTACTACACCGCGGTCGTCGCGTGGGCCCTGAGCTTCTTCGTGTTCTCGTTCGACCTGCGCTGGGGCGACGACCCCGCGGGCTTCTTCTTCGGCGACTACCTGCGCGTCGGCGACCCGGGGATCAGCTTCGACTTCGTGCCCAGCGTGCTGATCCCGCTCGCCATCGTGTGGCTCGCGGCGATCGTGGTGCTCGCCCTGGGTGTGGCCCGCGGTCTGCAGCGCGTGAACGTCGTGTTCCTGCCGCTGCTGGTGGTGGCCTTCCTGATTCTGGTGGTGCGGGCGCTGTTCCTCGACGGTGCGGCGGACGGTCTCAACGCGCTGTTCACCCCGAACTGGGCCGCCCTCGCCGACCCGAACGTGTGGATCGCCGCCTACAGCCAGATCTTCTTCTCACTGTCGATCGCGTTCGGGATCATGGTGACGTACGCGTCGTATCGACGGCGCCGGTCGAACCTCACCGGTCCCGGCCTGGTCGTGGCCTTCGCGAACTCGTCGTTCGAGATCCTGGCCGGCATCGGCGTGTTCGCGACGCTGGGTTTCCTCGCCTTCCAGCAGGGCGTGCTCGTGGGCGAACTCGAGGGGATCGCCGGCGTGGGGCTGTCGTTCGTGACGTTCCCGGCGATCGTCGCCCAGATGCCCGGCGGCCCCGTCTTCGGCGTGCTGTTCTTCGGCTCGCTGACGATGGCGGGGTTCACCTCGCTCATCTCTGTGCTCCAGGTCGTGTCGGCCGCGATCCAGGAGAAGTTCTCGATCTCGCGACGCGCGGCCGCGACGGGGCTGGGCGTGATCTCGGCGGTGCTGTCGATCCTCCTGTTCTCCACCACCACCGGCATCCTCGCCCTCGACGTCACCGACAACTGGGCGAACAACATCGGCATCGTGCTGTCGGCGGTCCTGATGACGGTTCTGGTGATCTGGGTCTTCGGCAAGGGCCGCGAACTGCGGTCGCATCTGAACGCGGTCTCGACCTTCCAGGTCGGCCGGATCTGGGTGGTGCTGGTCGGCATCCTTGCACCGATCGTGCTCGGCTACATGCTGGTCCTGCGCGTCGCCACCCTGCTGACCGAGGGCTACGGCGGCATGCCCCCGTGGTATCTGCTCGTGTTCGGATGGGGGACGATCGCGTTCCTCATAGTCGCGGCGATCGCGATGTCCCTCATCGCGTGGCGCCGACCACCTGACGACTTCACGGCCTGGCCCGACTTCACCGCGGGAGCCGGGCGCAGACCCGACGCGGTCAGCGGGAAGGAGGGCTCGCCATGAGCGGCGTCGCCATCGTGTTCCTGATCCTCGCCATCGGCGTCGTCTGGGGAGGACTCGTCGCCAGCGCGATGTATCTTCGACGCCACCCGGAGCCGAAGCAGTATCCGCCGGGCGCCACCGACGACCACCGCGAGGACAACGCGCCGATCGAGCACGACACCTGATCGGCGCCGGTCGTCACGACACGCGGCCGTCGAGGTACCACCAGCGAGCGCTCTGCCAGACGAAACGGCTGCGCTCGTGCAGTTCTCCGGTCTGACCGCGCTCGCGCCAGCGTGCGCGGAACTCAACGATGCCGCGCTTGTCCCCCGGTTCACCGTCGACGGCTTCGACGATCTCGAGCCCATCCCAGCGTGTGGCCGGATCGAGGTGGACGTCCTCGGGAGCGGTGCCGGGGTGCCACGTGCGCTGGAGGTGCGCGGCGTCGCCGACGACGAAGGCGGTGTAGCGGGAGCGCATCAGCGCGAGCGCCGTCGGAGCCAGAGCACCCGCGAGGATCGGAGCGCAGCAGTCGCCGAACGTCGCGCCACTGCCGCACGGGCAGAGGTCGTCGACACCGACCCGTGCGAATCCCGCCATGCGCGCCCTCCGTGCTCTGAGAGTAGGCGCCGCCCCCGGGGGCGGCGGCAACCCCCACGGCGTTTCGGATGGCCCCGGTCGGGCTGTGGATAACTCCGAAGCGGGTCCCGAGAGCCTCGCTAGCGTGGGCCCGTGATCGCTCGCACCTCCACCACCGCCCTGATGCTGGGCCTGCTGGCGGGCGTGCTGACCGCGTGCGACACCGCCCCCGAAGCACCCGAGCCCACTCCGCTGTTCGCCACGGAGGAGCAGGCGTTCGAAGCCGCAGAGGCGACGTATCGCGCGTACGTGGACGCGCTCAACAACGTCGATCTGAGCGACCCGGCGACGTTCGAGGAGCTGTACGCATGGACCACCGGTGACCTCAACGCGCAGGATCGAAAGAGCTTCTCAGAATGGCACGCTAGGGCGTTCGCCATGTCCGGCACAGCGCGAGTCGCGGTCGTTCGCGGCCTGTCGATGACGTCAGACGGTAGCGAGGTTTCTCTCGTGGTCTGCTACGACGTTAGCGATGTGGCCGTGATAGACGACCAGGGGAACTCGCTGGTTTCAGTTGACCGAGAGGACGTCCAGCCGCTCACAGTTCGCCTGGACGTCAGCGACTCAACGCCAACATCATTGGCTCTTTCGTCCATTGAACCGGGCGAGGACGCGATCAGGTGCTAGCGATCATTCTGTCCGCTGGGATTCTCCTGGCTGCACCCGCGACTCCGTGCGATTCGACCGACACGCTTCTCGGCACATGCAAGACCATAAATAGCGGTACTCAGATCGATATCACCGCTACCCGCGGTGAGACTGAACCTCCGTCTGCACGCGCTTCTCCCACACCTCCCAACCCCGCGCTCGAGCCCGAGGAGACCGTCACCCCTGGTGAGCTGTGCGGACCGCTCGGCTGCCGGCCGCTGTACGGGGTCGGCACGCTCCCGGACGTGACGATCGAAGACCTCGCGTCGTTCCGCCCATCGGCGCCGTCACTCGATGGCGAACCCGAGGGATTCGGCGTCGTGGGCATGCCGACGAATCTCGTGGCGACCGCGTCGACGCAGCACATCGCGGGCACGCTGTTCGACTGGGACGTGACGGTCCGCTTCACGCCGGCCGGCTACGTGTTCGACCACGGCGACGGATCCGAGGTCAGAACCGCGTCCGGCGGCGCCACGTGGGACTCGCTCGGCCTGCCGCAGTTCACCGCCACCTCCACCTCGCATATCTACCGGGAGCGCGGCGCCTATGCGGTCCACGTGGACGTCCAGTACGCCGCGGCGGTCGACTTCGGCACCGGTACATGGCGCGACGTCCCCGGCTACGTCACGGCCTCGGGTGCTCCCTACGCCCTGCGGGTCGTCGACGTGCGCACGGCGCTCGTCGATCAGACCTGCGTCGAGGATCCGACAGGCCCCGGCTGCTGATCGCGTGCGCCGGCGGCCGGCACGGCGGCGCGCTCACGCTCGGTCCGTCGCAGGCGGCGCGACCAGATCACGGCCTGCCGCAGCGGCACGCCGATCACGAGGGCGAGAGTTCCGGCGACCGAGCGATCCTCGGCCCCGAGCACCCGCTTGCGGTCCCACGCCTCCCGCAGCGCGCCACCCGTGGCGCGCCGAGGCGGCTTCGGCGGGAGCTCGCCGCGACGCCGCTGGTCCACGAGCTCGGCGAGCACCGGCATCCAGTCGTCGAAGACCTCTTCGTGGAAGTAGTTCTCGCGCAGCCACACCGGGTCCGGATGCCGGAACCAGCGCGCGATGACGTCCTCGGCACCGGCGAACAGCCCGCTGCCCTCGAAGACCGGGTTCAGCAGCTCGTCCCCGACGCCGAAGACGTCGAGGGCGATCACCGGAATGCCTCGCGCGATCGCCTCGATCGCCGACGTCGAGCTCACGGTGACCAGGCCCTCGGCGGTGTCCAGCGCACGCGCCATCGGCCCGTACGACACGACGAGATTGTCGGGAGCGCCGCCGAGCTGCTCGATGAGCTCGGGGTAGCCGTAACGCTCCTGATGCGTCTCGCGCTCGCCGCCCGCAGACCGCAGCTTGACCACGACGCGCCGGCGCGGGTCGGACTCGGCGGCGTCGATCAGCAGTCGTGCCACGACGAGGCGCTCGTCCTTCTCGCGCGGGACGATCGCCTGCGCCGCGAAGACCAGATCGGAGCCCGCGGTCGTCGCCGTGCCGACCCCATCCTCGGCGAACGGCAGGCGCGTGAGGGCGAAGCGCTGCGGCACGTCCACGCGCTCCGAGAGTTCGCCGAACGCGTCGATCTCGCGCTGCGAATGCAGGATGAACAGATCGCACTGCGCTCGGTACAGCACCGCGGCACGGCGCGCCGGAATCGCGATGCCCGGCAGCCCCGTGACGATCACCGGCACCGACGCGAGCCCCGCGACGACCTTCGCCAGGATGCGCACGAGCGGCCCGCGCCCGCCGATCACGACGGCGTCGGGGGCGAAATCGGCAAGCCATCCCTCCAGTTCGCCGTATGCGACGCGATGCACACGCGAGGGATCGAGGCCGCTTCCCGCCAGCGCCGCACGTTCCTGGGCGATGCTGACGGTGAGCGGCGTGGTCACCAGCACCAGCGCCACCTCGGCATCCGCAGCCGCGCCGAGCAGTGCCGCGGCCCACTTCACATACGAGTCGCTGTCGGCCACCGCGACGATCCGCAGCCGCGCCGCGTCCACCCGGATGCCGTCGTGCCGGTCGTCCGCCACCCTCATGCCGGCACCCGGCGGAGCTTCGCCATCGGGGCGAACTCGCCCGGGAAGACGCGCTTCACGCCGTCGCCGATCGCGGTCTCGATGATCCGGATGTCGCGCACGAGGTGGCTGAACCCGCCGGGTTCGAGGGACGCGGCGTGGTCGGAACCCCACATCGTGCGATCCAGTGTGATGTGACGCTCGACCGCGACCGCGCCCAGGGCGACGGCGGCCAGCGAGATCTGGAGTCCTCGCTCATGCCCCGAATACCCCACGGGCACGCCGGGATACCGGTCGCGCAGCACCGGGATCACACGCAGGTTCGCCTCGTCGGGCTCCATCGGGTAGGTCGAGGTCGCGTGCATGAGCACGACGCGGTCGGTGCCGACGACGTCGAGCGCGCGATCGATCTGCTCGATCGTCGACATGCCGGTGGAGAGGATGACCGGCTTGCCGGTCTGGCGCAGCGCGTCGAGGAGGTCCAGATCGGTGAGCGACGCGGATGCCACCTTGTGCGCGACGACGCCGAGGCGTTCGAGGAACGCCACGCTCGGGACGTCCCACGGCGACGCGAACCAGTCCAGGCCCCGCATCGTGGCGTGATCGCCGACCTCGATGTACTGGGCGTGGTCGAACTCGACGCGATGCCGGTACTCGAGGTACGTCATCGTGCCCCACGGCGTCTCGCGGGGAACGTCGCGCATGTGCTCCGGCGTGCAGATGTCGGGGGTGCGCTTCTGGAACTTCACCGCCTGAGCGCCGGCATCGGCGGCGACGTCGATGAGGCGCTTGGCGATCTCGACATCGCCGTTGTGGTTCAAGCCGATCTCGGCGATCACGTACGCGGGGCGGCCGCCGCCGATCACATGGGTTCCGATGGTGACGGTCATGGTCGCTCCTGAGCGGTCGGTGAGGGGGACGACGGGGTCTTCCTGTGCCGCGCCGCGAGGACGCGGTCGGCGAGTTCGCGCACCGCGCCGTCGCCACCGGCGCGATCCAGGACGAGGCGCGCCGCGGCGAGGACCTCCGGATGCGCGTCCGCCACAGCGATGGGCCAGCCGACGGCCTCGAGGCACGCCAGATCGTTGACGTCGTTGCCGAGGTAGGCGATGCGCGAGAGCGGGATGCCCCGCTCATGGGCCCACTCGCGCAGTGCGGCGAGCTTGTCGCCGAGACCCTGCCGCGCGTCGACGCCGAGCTTGGCCGCGCGGGCGGAGACGACGGGGTTGGTCTCGCTCGAGAGGATGGCGACGGGAACGCCCGCCCGCCGCAGCGCGGCCACGCCCCACCCGTCCGATCGGCTCACGACGACCGTCTCGCGGCCGTCCTGGTCGACCGCGGCGGTGTCGTCGGTGTGCACACCGTCGAAGTCCGTGACGACGGCGTCGACGTCGACCGGCCCGGGCCTGTCGAACAGCGGGGCGAGCGTGCGGGCTCGTTCGAGTTCGCTCTCGGTGTCGATCTCGAGCGCCGTGCGCTCGGGCACCTCGACGATGCCGATGCTTCCGAAGAACCGGTGCGCGCTGGCGCGGAAACCCTTCGCGCGCATGACGTAGAACGCGCCGGTCTCGAGGAAGTGCGGTTCGCGGTCCTGGCGACGCGGCCGGTGCGAGGCATCGTGGTTGACCGCCTCGGCGGCATCCCCCGCTCCCCGCGCCCAGAGGAACCCGTAGGTCTCGACGGCGGAGAAGACGCTGTCGCGCCGGCGCGAGCGCACGAGCTGCACCGCCTCGTCCAGCGCCTCAGTGTCGATGAAGGGGGACGTCGCCTGCAGGAACGCCACGACGCGCACCGGCACACCGCGGTCGTCGAGCACATCGAGGGCGTGCAGGAGCGCGCTCTCGCTCGATGCGGTGTCGCCGGAGAGCTCGCCCGGACGCTCCACGATCTCGGCGCCCCACTCGGCGGCGACGGCGGCGATGTCGGGGTCGTCCGTGGACACCACCACGCGGTCGATGCACCGGGCGCTCGCCGCGGCGACGACGGCACGGGCGATGAGCGGGATGCCTCCGACGCGGCGGAGGTTCTTGCGCGGGACGCCCTTCGAGCCGCCTCGCGCCGGGATGATCGCGACGTTCTCGCTCATGCCCCTCCCGCCCTCGCACGCCGGGATACTCGCGCGACGGGCGCCCCCTCGTGGATCGTCGACCCCGTGCCGGCGAGCACGTGCCGCAGCGTCGTCGTCGTGCTGGAGGGCTGAGTGTGCAGCTCCAGTGCCCGAGCGGTCCCCGCCAGCACGAGCTCGGCGGGAAGCCCGGTGTCCACGACCTCCACGCCGGCGATCGCGCCGACCGCCCGTCGCTGCGCCGCGGGCTCGCGGCGATGGGGCAGATACGACGCCGATCCGCCGTCGGCGATCCGGCGCACCCATGCCACGTACTCGTCCGACGACATCCGACCGTCGACCGGCCGGGACGATCCCAGGATGACGCGCGGGGTCGTCACCGCGGCACCGGGCGCCGTGTCACGCGTCCACGCGAACGCGTGCTCGGCGACGGCGATGCCGCGGTCGTGCAGGCGCGCGCGCCGCACGTCCCCGAAGTCGAATGCGGTGAAGAAGTCGACGCCGCCCCGCGCGGCCAGGCGCGAGACCCGCTCGAGCGCGAACAGCGCCGCGACAGATGCCGCACGACCCTCGGCGATCCCCGGGCGGTGGTAGCCGCGGTCGCCGAGCAGCGTGTCGGCGAACGGCACGACGTTCGCGCCGTCGTCGAGGAACGTGATGCGCCGCGGCCGCAGCACGGCCGCGGCCAGACGGAACTGCCCCGAGAATCCGTCGCCGACCAGCCAGTGCCGATGACCCGCGAGCAGACTCCACGGGATGCCGACGAACGGCGTGCACTCGCCGAACAGCACGCCTCGGCGAAGGAGCTCGTCGCCGGTGGGCCCCATCTGCGCGGTCAGCCGGCCCGCGATCGGCACGGCCCGGCCGGCGCGGTGCGCCCACTCGGCGGCACCGACGAGCTGCAGCGGCGACTCCACCCAGGCGATCACCTCGTCGCGATGCACGGCGCCTCCGTATCGTTCGCGCCGGCCGCGTGTGCCGCGGCCGGATGCGCGTGTCCGATCACGATCACGGATCACCGTGAACGCGACGCCAAAGCACTGACGTCCGGGAGGCGACGCTCCGGTGAACGGATGCCTTTCCTGCGGGATGCAGACGCGCGGGGAGCCGCCCTGCGGATCCCGGCGGCCCTGAGAGACTGTCGTCGTGACCGACCGCCTCATGCTCCTCGACAGCGCCTCGCTGTACTTCCGCGCCTTCTTCGGCGTACCCGACTCGGTGCGCGCCGCGGACGGCACGTCCGTCAACGCGGTGCGCGGCTTCCTCGACATCATCGCCAAGCTCGTCGGAACCTACTCGCCCACCCGGCTCGTCGCGTGCTGGGACGACGACTGGCGACCGCAGTGGCGCGTCGATCTCATCCCCACCTACAAGACCCACCGGGTGGTCGAGGAGGTCGAGTCCGGCCCGGATGTCGAAGAGGTGCCCGACCCGCTGCAGGCCCAGGTCCCGGTGATCCGCGAGGTGCTCGACGCTCTCGGCATCCCGGTCGTCGGCGCGCCCGAGCACGAGGCCGACGACGTCATCGGGACGCTCGCGACGATCGCCGACATGCCCGTCGACGTGGTGACCGGCGACCGCGATCTCTTCCAGCTCGTCGAGGACGCCAGGAACGTCCGCGTGATCTACACCGGGCGGGGCATGAGCAATCTCGACGTGCTCACCGACGACGCCGTGCTGGCCAAGTACGGCGTGCGACCGTCACAGTACGCCGACTTCGCGACCCTGCGCGGCGACCCCTCGGACGGCCTGCCCGGAGTCGCCGGGGTCGGCGAGAAGACGGCGGCGAAGCTGCTCGCCGAGCACGGCGACCTGGCGGGCGTGATCGCGGCGGCGGAGGCCGGCACGGGGATGACGGCGGGCGTGCGGAACAAGATCCTCGCCGCCCTGCCCTACCTCGAGGTCGCACCGACGGTGGTGCGTGTCGTGCGCGACCTCGACCTCCCCCCGGCGGACGCTCCGCTCGCGCCGCTCGACGACGAGGCCCTGGCTCACGCGAGGGCCCTCGCCGAGACGTGGAACCTCGGCGGATCGCTCGAACGCGCCCTCGCCGCTCTCTCCGGCCGCTGAACCGCCCCGACTCCCACACGGCGGGAGTGCGGATGCGCCATCAGACGTCTCCCAGCGAACGGCGACCTAGCATCGTCCCATGCCGGGTTCCCCTTGGGACGAGCCCGGGTCGCGCTCCGGTGCGCGGCCTGCCGTCGCCGTCCTTCTGCCCGTCGTCATATCGCTGGTGGTGCAGCTTGCTGCCGCGACCGCCCTTGCGCTGTGGACGACCGGGCCGCGATACGTGCTGGCCTCGATCGCGCTCGCCGCGGCATCCGCGCTGGCGCTCCTCGCCGCACGGCGACTGCCCGGGCCGACGGTGGCGGTCATCACCGCCCTCGCCGTGTCCGCGCTCCTCGTGCCGCCGATCGGTCCGGCTCCCTTCGTCGCGCTGGGGTTCGCGATCGTGGCGGCGCTCGCGGGCGGCGCACGGCTGTGGGCCTGGATCTCGGTGGGCGCGGGATGGGTGCTCGTCCTCATCGGCGGTCAGGTCGCCGGCGTCGAATGGCCCCCGATCGCGGTCGCCGGGACGACCGTCGTCCTGGGCGCGTGCTTCGCGATCGGCGAGGGCCTGCGCACGCGGCGCCGGATCGACGACGAACGGCTCGCGCGGCTGGCTGAGCGTCGGCGCGCGATCGAACTCGACGAGCAGGAGCGCATGGCGCGCGACATGCACGACGCGCTGGCCAACACCCTCAGCCGCATCTCCGCCGAATCACGTCTGGGGCTGGCCGGATTCGACCGCGACCCCGAGCGCGCCCGCGACGCACTCGCCCGCATCCGCACCCTCGGCGCGACCGGTCTCGACGAAGTGCGCGGCGTCCTGTCCTTCCTTCGCGGCGAGGAGGCCGGCGCGCCGGCGACGGCGCCGCTGACGCCCCTGCCGCAGCTGTCGCACCTTCCCGCGCTCATCACCGGCCGGAGCACCCTCGGGCTCGAGATCACCCTTGACGACGAGCTGCGCGGCCAGCTGCCGGCCGGAGCCGTGCAGACCTCGGCATACCGCATCGTGCAGGAGGCGCTCGCCAACATCGTGCGCCACTCCGCCGCGGCCACCGCGACCGTCACGCTGGCTCGGGACCCCGGAGATCACGGCGATCTGGTCGTCACGATCGCGGACGACGGGGTGGGGGTCCCCGCCGGGCTGCCCGAGCGCGGCGGCGTGCGCGGCATGCGGCTGCGCACCGAGGCGCTCGGCGGCACGCTCGACATCTCTCCCGCCCGGCTGACGGGAACGGTCGTGAAGGCCCGGCTGCCCTGGAACGCGCCGCTCTGACCGATCAGCCGCCGGGAGCCGCCCGGACCGCGGCGACGAACGCGAGCGTGAGCATGATGCAGTAGCCCACCGCCACGATGAGGACGATGACCAGCGGCACCGTCCAGCCCCCGGTGGCCTCGGACATCGCCCCGAACGCCGGGCCCGCCAGAGCGGCCATCGCGTAGCCGCCGCCCTGCACGAGCGCTGACATGCCGGCGGCCTCGCCGTCGCTGCGCGCGACGCCCACGAGCGCGGCGAAGATCACCACGAAGCCCCCGGAATGGCCGATGGCGCCGACGGCCAGCCACAGCCACAGCAGCTGCGGCGCCACGAGAAGCCCGACGGCCAGCACGAGCCACGAGGCGCAGATGGCCGCGGGCGCCACGCCGCGCGGCGCGAACCGCGTCAGCATCGGCACCACGAAGGCCCCGGCGATGCCGACCCCCTGGTACACCGAGGCGACAGCCCCCGCCGCCGCCGGTGCCAGCCCGAGCTCCTCGGACGCGAGAGTCGGCAGCCACGTCGACAGTCCGTAGTAGATCGTCGTCTGTCCGGCGAACGCCCCGACCAGCAGCCACGTCACGGGACGCCGCAGCCACGACGGATGCCGCGCGGTGACGGTCGGGACCGGCCCGGTGATCGTCTGCGGGTCGATGTCCATCCCATCGAGCGCGGACGCATCGCGCGGCGCGACCTCGCCCGAGAACCGATCGGCCGCTCCCGACCGTCGCATGTGCGCGGACCACAGCAGAATCCCGGCGACGGTGATCGCCGACCACGCCAGCAGCGCCCATGACCACCCGATCACCTCTGCGAGCGGAGCCGTCAGAAGAGCCGTCAGAAGCGACCCGACGTTCAGCGTTGCGGCGTACCCGGCGGTGACGAGGGCCACGTGGGCGCGCGGGACGTCACGGCGGATGATCACGGGGATCACGACGTTGCCGATCGTCACGGCGGCGCCGATCACGAGCATGCCGGCCAGCATCCAGCCGAAACCCGGGAGCCCGCGGATCATTGTCCCCAGCAGGACACCCGTCAGCGACGCCATGAGTGCGGCCTCGGCCCCGGCCCGGCGGATCACCAGGGCCGCGAGCGGCGTGAGGACCGCGAACATCAGCACGGGCGCGGTCGTCACCAGCCCCGCGGCCGCGGAGCCGATGCCGAGATCGGCCTCGACGTCGCGCAGGACGGGCGTGATCGCCAGGATCGGCCCACGCAGGCTCAGCGCCGCCAGCAGCACGCCGGCCACGACCAGCCACGGCAGCGCCGCGCGTCGAGATGCGCGCGTCACCGGAGCGTCCCGCGGCCGGTGACCTCGACGGGCCGCCTCGGCGGACGCCGGGACGCGGTTTCGGCGCGGGGGTCCTGCATCCCTCGAAACTATCGCGTCAGCGCGGCCGACCCGTCCACGAACGCAGCGCCGCGAGATCCCACGTCGTCACGATCCGCTCCGCCGGCACGCCGGCCGCCTCGGCACGAGCGGCGCCGTGATCCAGCAGCGACAGCTGACCGGGTGCGTGCGCATCCGAGTCGATCGAGAAGAGGCACCCCGCCTCGATCGCCAGCGCGATGAGCTCGTCGGGCGGATCCTGCCGCTCGGGACGCGCGTTGATCTCGACGGCTACCCCGTTCGCCGCGCACGCATCGAAGACGGCGCGGGCGTCGAACGCCGAGGGCGGCCGCGTGCCGCGCTCGCCCTGCACGAGACGCCCGGTGACATGCCCCAGGACGTCGACGCGCGGATTCGAGGCTGCGGCGACGAGGCGGCGCGTCATCGGGGCGCGGTCCATCCGCAGCTTCGAGTGGGCCGACGCCACCACGATGTCCAGGTCGTCCAGCAGCGCGTCCTCCTGATCGAGGGCGCCATCGTCGAGGATGTCGACCTCGATCCCCGACAGCAGCGTGAATCCCCCACCGGTGAATGCGGGCAGGACCTCCAGCTGCCGGCGCAGCCGCTCGGCGGACAGCCCGTTCGCCACACGCAGCCGCGGGGAATGGTCGGTGAGTGCGAGGTACTCGTGGCCCAGTGCGCGCGCCGCCTCGGCCATCAGGTCGATCGAGGTGAGCCCGTCCGACCAGTCGCTGTGGCTGTGCAGGTCGCCGCGCAGGCGGGCGCGCAGCCCTGAGGCGATCTGAACGCCCGCGCGCTCGCGCAGGTCGGCGAGGTACGCCGGGACCTCGCCGCGGAGCGACTCCTGGATGACGGCGAAGGACGAGTCCCCGATGCCCTTGCGGCGCCGAAGGCCCGCGGCATCCCGCAGTTCCTCGTCGCTCAGCCCCGCGATGGCGTCGGCGGCGGCGCGGAACGCCTTCGACCGGTACCGCGACGACCGCTCCCGTTCGAGCAGCGTCGCGATCTCGACGAGCGCGTCATGCGGTCTCATGGCCGCACGACGCGCTCGCCGAGAGGGATCACGCCACGCCTGCGCGCTTGACCACGACCGGCGCGCTCGCCAGACGGTGCATGGCCCATCCGAACATGATCGACAGGATGCCGATCCCCATCGCGAAGGCCGCGATGCCGAACGACACGACCGATGTGAACAGCGACGCCCGCAGGAAGGACGCGTTCATCATGGTCGCCCGCACGGGGTCCTCGCGGTCGAGCTCGGCGTAGGTCGCGCCCTCCGAGATCCCGAGAGCGTGGGTCTGGATGATGTCGGCCTGGACGTAGGCCGTGAAGGGGCCCGCGACCGTCTGTCCCTGGAAGGCGATCGCGTCCTCGGGGATCGTGATGTTCTCGGCGCGAAGCTGCGACGACACCACGATCCACACGGCGATGCCCGCCACGATGAGGACGACACCGGCGATCATCCCCAGGATGCCGATCACCTTCACTCCGCCAAGGCTGCGCGACGGCGCTTCGACGGCGGCGGTCCCGTCGGATCCGGTGCTTTCCGGGGTGTTGCTGTCGGTCATGAGCTACTCCTCGCATCGGTGAGCGTGTGTGCAGACCACAAACTAGCGGGATCGCCCCGGGCCACGACACCCCTCATGGGGCCTTTGGTCCCGCGGGCCGCGTGCTACGAGGCGAGCTCCTGCGTGGCCTGCGCCCAGGCCGCGAGCTTCGCGGCCGCGGCACCGCTGTCGATCGCCGCCGCGGCGGCGTCCCGCGCCTCCGCCAGACGCTCGACGATGGGTCGCTGGGACTGGCCGGCATCCTGCGACAGCCGGTACGCGACGATGCCCGCGGCGGCGTTGAGCGTCACGATGTCACGGACCGGTCCGGGCTCGGCCGCGAAGACGCGATGGACGATCGCGGCGTTGTGCTGCGGATCTCCGCCGAGGAGGTCGTCCAGGCTCGCCGGCGGGATGCCGAGGTCGCGAGGGTCGAGGTCGTGCTCGTGGACGTCGCCGCGGCTGACCTCCCACATCCGGCTGTGCCCGGTGGTCGTCAGCTCGTCCAGCCCGTCGTCGCCGCGGAACACCAGGGCGGTCGCACCTCGGGTACGGAACACGCCCGTGATGAGCGGCACGCGCGCGAGCTGGGCCACGCCGACGGCGTTGGCCTCGGCGCGCGCGGGGTTGCACAGCGGGCCCAGGAAGTTGAACACCGTCGGCACGCCGAGCTCGGCGCGCACGGGTGCGGCATGGCGGAAGCCGGGGTGGAACGCCGCGGCGAAGGCGAACGTGATGCCCGTGCGCGCGAGCGTCTCGGCGACAGCATCCGGCGACAGCGACAGGTCGATGCCGAGCGCCGCCAGCACGTCCGACGAACCGGACTTCGAGCTCGCCGCGCGATTGCCGTGCTTGACGACCGGGACGCCGGATGCCGCGGCCACGACCGCCGACATGGTCGAGATGTTGACCGTGCCCACGCGATCCCCGCCGGTGCCGACGATGTCGAGCACGCCGGCGTCCACCGGCAGCGGCAGCGCCGCCTCGAGGATCGCGTCGCGGAACCCGACGACCTCGTCGATCGTCTCGCCCTTGGCGCGAAGGGCGATCAGGAACGCGGCGAGCTGCGCCGACGTCGCGCGACCGGCCATCACTTCGCGCATGGCCCACGTGGACTCCGACACGCTCAGATCGCGCCGGTCCAGGAGTGCCGTCAGGAGATTGGGCCAGGTGTACTGCTCCGCCATGGATCTAGAGCCTAGCCGCGGTCCGCGTCGCGGACTTCCCGCATGACGCCGTGGACGCATTCAGGCTGGTCGCGGGGCCTTCTCAGCGGGCTCGCAGAGTACTCCGAGGCCGTGCTCAGACCGTTCCGAGGCAGAACCGTGATCGCCGATGCGAGAATCACCCGCCGAGTTCGGCCATAATGGGGGACGTGACGACCTCCACTGCGACCTATTCACAGGCGATGCGGTCCGTCAAGCGACCCGATCCGGTCGCCGTCGGGACCATCGTCTGGCTCGGCAGCGAGGTGATGTTCTTCGCGGGTCTCTTCGCGATCTACTTCACCCTCCGCAGCACTTCCCCCGAACTGTGGGCGGAGCGCACGGCGCTGCTCAACATCCCGTACGCCACCGTGAACACGATCATCCTGGTGCTGTCCTCGGTGACATGCCAGATGGGCGTCTTCGCGGCCGAGCGGTTCCAGCCGTACTCGACGCGCAAGCGCGGGTGGCTCGGCTGGGGCATGGTCGAGTGGTTCTGGCTGACCTTCGCCCTCGGCGCGATCTTCGTGTCGGGTCAGGTGTGGGAGTACGCCCAGCTCGTCGCCGAGGGCATGCCGATCACGGCGGACTCGTACGCCTCGGCGTTCTACCTCACGACCGGCTTCCACGCCCTCCACGTCACCGGCGGCCTGATCGCCTTCCTCCTCGTGATCGGCCGCGCATACGCCGTCAAGAACTTCGGGCGCAAGGAGATGACGTCCTCGATCGTGGTGTCCTACTACTGGCACTTCGTCGACGTCGTCTGGATCGCCCTGTTCCTCGTCATCTACTTCCTCAAGTGAGAGCGGAGCTGAACCACCACATGGCACGAGCAACGAAGCGCCGCTCCCACGGCCGCCGCAGCCCCTGGGCCGCCGCGGCCCTGATCGGCGTCGGACTGCTGATCACCGGAGGCGCCTACGCCGGCGCGTCCGCCGCGATGGCCGCGACGAGCGAGCCCACGGCGGTGAGCACCGCGCTGACGGCCGAAGACGGCGAGAAGCTGTTCCAGGCCAACTGCGCCACCTGCCACGGGCTCGACCTCGAGGGCACGCCCGACGGTCCCTCGCTGTACGGCGTGGGCGAGCTGGCGGTGCACTTCCAGGTGAGCACCGGACGCATGCCGCTCCAGGCGCAGGCGCCGCAGGCTCCGCAGAAGCCGGTGCAGTTCACCGAAGAGCAGATCGCCGCGATGGGCGCCTACGTGCAGGAGGTCGCACCGGGCCCGAGCTACCCGTCCGAGGAGATCCTCGACGGCGAAGGCGACGTCGCCGAGGGCGGCGAGCTCTTCCGCATCAACTGCGCCATGTGCCACAACGTCGCCGGCGCCGGCGGTGCCCTGACCGAGGGCAAGTACGCCCCGGCCCTCCACACCACCACGCCGCTGAACATGTATGCCGCGATGGTCACCGGTCCGCAGAACATGCCGGTCTTCAACGACATGACGCTGACGACCGAGGAGAAGCGCGACATCATCTCGTACCTGCTGTTCCTGCAGGAGAACGAGTCCGCCGGCGGCTTCAGCCTCGGCTCGCTGGGCCCCGTCTCCGAGGGCCTGTTCATCTGGATCTTCGGCATCGGCTCGCTGATCGCCATCACCGTGTGGATCACGGCGAAATCCAACTGATCGACGTACCACACACGCAGCAGAAGAACTGACGAGGAGCAGAATGTCACACGAGGAAGATCCGCTCGAGCACGAGAGGGCTTCGTGGAAGCCTTCCGCCGGGCTCGCGGTAGCGGTCACCGACCCCGTGCAGAACCCGGGACTTCCGCCTCACCGCGAGCGGATGACCGACCAGGACCCCGCCGCGATGAAGCGCGCCGTCCGCACGGTCTACACCCTGTTCTACGTCTCGGTCGCGGCGAGCATCTGGGCCATCGCGGCCTACATGCTGTTCCCGATCGAGAGCGGCGCGATCGTCGACATCCGCTACAACAACCTGTTCATCGGCCTCGGCATCGCTCTGGCGCTGCTGGCGATCGGCATCGGCGCGATCCACTGGTCGAAGGCGATCATGTCCGACAAGGAGTTCGTCGAGCCCCGCCACGCGACGCGCGGCCGGGACACCACGCGCGAAGCCGCCATCCAGGCGTTCGCCGAGGCGAACGAGGAGTCGGGCTTCGGGCGCCGCGCCATGGTGCGCAACTCCCTCATCGCGGCCGTCGTCGCCTCGGTGGCCCCGGGCATCGTGCTGTTCCGCGGCCTGGCGCCCTTCAACAGCGCCGAGAACCCCATCGCCGGCGACCCCGTCGCGCTCCTGAGCCACACGATGTGGGAGGAGGGCATGCACCTCGCCCACGACCCGTCGGGTGAGCGCATCCGCGCCGCAGACCTGACGCTGGGCTCGGCCGTGCACGTCATCCCCGAGCCCCTCGCCGAGGTCTCGCACAGCGAGGGCTACCTCGAGGAGAAGGCCAAGGCGCTCGTGCTCCTCGTCCGCCTGCTCCCCGAGCAGCTCATCGAGCCCGAGGACCGCGCCGACTGGTCGTACAACGGCATCGTGGCGTATTCGAAGGTCTGCACCCACGTCGGCTGCCCGGTCGCCCTGTACGAGCAGCAGACGCACCACCTGCTGTGCCCGTGCCACCAGTCGCAGTTCGACGTCACCGACCAGGCCAAGGTCATCTTCGGCCCGGCTGCCCGTCCGCTGCCGCAGCTGCCCATCACCGTCGACGACGAGGGCTACCTGGTCGCCCGCAGCGACTTCCAAGAACCCGTCGGCCCGAGCTTCTGGGAGCGTCATTGAGTACCGCCACTGTCCCCGAGGGGCCGACGACCACGTCGGCTGACCGCGACAAGCCCCTGGGCGGCCGGTTCGTCGGCTGGGCGTCGAACTACATCGACGAGCGCACCAGCCTGTCGGGCATGGTCAAGGAGCTCGGTCGCAAGATCTTCCCCGACCACTGGTCGTTCATGCTCGGCGAGATCGCTCTGTGGAGCTTCGTCGTCGTTCTGCTGTCGGGAACCTTCCTGACGTTCTTCTTCGATGCGTCGATGACCGAGACGCACTACGAGGGCGCCTACCTGCCGATGCGAGGCATCGAGATGTCGGCCGCGATGGCCTCGACGCTCGAGATCTCGTTCGACATCCGCGGCGGCCTGCTGGTTCGCCAGATGCACCACTGGGCCGCGCTCGTCTTCGTCGCCGGCATCGGCGTGCACATGCTGCGCGTCTTCTTCACCGGCGCTTTCCGCAAGCCGCGCGAGCTGAACTGGGTCATCGGCTTCGTCCTGTTCATCCTGGCGATGGGCGAGGGCTTCACCGGGTACTCGCTTCCGGACGACGTCCTCTCGGGCAACGGCCTGCGCATCATCGACGGCATGATCAAGGGCATCCCGCTCATCGGAACGTGGACCTCGTTCCTGCTGTTCGGCGGCGAGTTCCCCGGCACCGAGATCGTGGGACGCCTGTACGCGCTCCACATCCTGCTGCTCCCGGCGATCCTCGTCGGCCTGCTGCTGCTTCACCTCATGCTGATGGTGATCAACAAGCACACGCAGTTCGCCGGCCCCGCGCGCACGAACAGCAACGTCGTCGGCTACCCGATGATGCCGGTCTACATGTCGAAGATGGGTGGCTTCTTCTTCATCACCTTCGGCGTGATCGTCCTGATCGCCTCGCTGTTCACGATCAACCCGATCTGGAACTACGGCCCGTACGACCCCTCGCCGGTGTCCGCGGGAACGCAGCCGGACTGGTACATCGGATTCGCCGACGGCGCCCTGCGTCTCGTGCCGCCCCACTGGGAGTTCGTGTTCCTCGACCGCACGTGGTCGTTCAACATCCTGGTGCCTCTCGCCGTGATCGGGATCTTCATCATCCTGGTGCTGCTGTATCCCTTCATCGAGGCGTGGATCACCGGTGACAAGCGCGAGCACCACATCGCCCAGCGTCCCCGCAACGCGGCGACCCGCACCGCCATCGGCGCCGCCGGCGTCACCTTCTACGCGGTCCTGTGGGCGGCGGCATCCTCCGACATCATCGCGACCCACTTCTGGCTCACGATGGAGGGCGTCATCCATACGCTCCAGGCGCTGCTGTTCCTGGGGCCGATCATCGCCTACTTCGTCACGAAGCGGATCAGCATCGCGCTCCAGCGCAAGGATCGCGAGATCGCGCTGCACGGCTACGAGTCCGGCCGCATCGTCCGCCTGCCCGGCGGCGAGTTCATCGAGGTGCACCAGCCGGTCGACGAGTACGAGCTCTACAAGCTCGTCGACGTGGAGACCTACGCGCCGCTCGTCGTGCGCCCGAATGCACGCGGCCGCATCGCCTGGCACCAGAACCTGCGGGCGTCGATCTCGCGCTGGTTCTTCGAGGACCGCTTGTCGCCGGTCACGCAGGCCGAGATCGAAGAAGCGCGCGCCCACCAGGCCCACGCCCTCGAGCATATGGCCGCTGAGGAGGACGCCGAGATCCAGGCCGCCCACGAGCGCGCCGGTGTTCCCGACGCACCTCACGTGCCGATCGACGACGGCCACCACGGCGAGACGGCGAACCGCCCCTCGAACGTGATCGTCCCCGAGCCGGAGCCCGGCGCGCCCAAGAACCGCGAGAAGGACAAGGACCAGTAGTCCGCTCCCCCGCGAAACGGCAGTAATCGCACGGCGCCTGGCGCTCCTCGACACGAGGACGCCAGGCGCTTTGCCGTACGGTGGCGAGCATGACAGACGCCCTCGCGCACTTCTCCGCCAAGCTCGAGCACGAGACCGACGCCTCGGACGTGTATGCCGCTCAGAAGGCCGGCGACGCCTTCGTCCTCATCGACACGCGCAGCGCCGACGCCTGGGCTCAGGGGCGCATCGTGGGCGCTGTGCACATGCCGTACCGCGACATCGCAGAGCGTGCTCCCCGTGAGCTCGACCCCGCCGTGCCGGTCGTCGTCTACTGCTGGAGCCCCGGCTGCAACGCCGGCGACAAGGGCGCCGTCGAGTTCGCCAAGCTCGGCTATGCCGTCAAGCTCATGATCGGCGGGTACGAGTACTGGGTGCGCGAAGGGCAGCCGACCGAGAACGACGAAGGTCCGCTCCCCCGCGTGTTCGACCCGCAGGTGATGGTCGTGCGGGCCCGGGAGCTTCGGCCTGACACTGTCGACGACGCTCGAATCTGGGGCCGATGTGACGGCTTGGTTTCCAGTGGTCATCGCAACCGAGGGTGATTCTCGGAGGCTAGCAGCGTTGCGAAGAGGTCTGCAGGGGCACGGTCGTGGAGGGTGATTCGAGGGCGGTCGGGGAGTTCGTTCTCGACGCGCGCGAGGTCGCGTGGTGTGTGGACGGCGAGGTTCGTCGACTTCGGAAAGTACTGTCGAAGCAGCCCATTCATGTTCTCGTTGCTGCCGCGTTGCCAGGGGCTCGCGGCGTCGCAGAAGAAGATCCGGGTCCCGGTGTCGGCGGTCACATCGAGGTGCCTGGCCATTTCGGTGCCCTGATCCCAGGTGAGGGTGCGGCGTAGCGGCGGCGGGAGCTCGTTGAGTGCGGTCACGAGCGCGCGATGCAACGCAGTCGAGTCGTGGCCGGGCAGGTGGAGCAGCTTGACGAACCGTGTCCGTCGTTCCACGAGTGTCCCGATCGCGGACCGGTTGTGGGGTCCGACGATGAGGTCCCCCTCCCAATGTCCCGGCGTGGTCCGGTCGGTTGGGTCGAACCCGCGTTCGTGAATCGACAGCATCGGCTGCGCGAACCGGCGTCCCGCTCGGATCTGCCGGGTGTGTCCCCGCCGATGATCTCGCCCGGTCCGCAGTGGCGACGGCCCCGGTTTCCGTACCAGCCCGGACCCAGGGCGGTAGATCGCGAGATAGATCGACTCCGTCGCCAAGCGCATCGTCGGATCATGTGGGAACGACGTCCTCAGCGCGCGGCTGATCTGCTGCGGACTCCACCGCGCCTTCAGCTTCTTCTTCACGAACACCTGCAACGCCGGCGTCGTCGCGAGCTTCAGCGGCCGTGTCCGACGCCGCCGCGCGGCGGCAAGGCTCTGCGCGTGGAACGGCCGGTACTGGCCGGTGTGGTGCGCGTTTCGGCGCAGTTCCCTGCTGATCGTTGACGCCGAACGTCCCAAACGCGCACCGATGGCCGTCGGGCCCATCCCCGTGCTGGCGAGATCGGCGATCTGAACCCGTTCATCCTCTGAAAGGAACCTGGGTGAGATAGGGCGCAGCGCAAGCGGCTCGAGAGGTAGCACGACCTTCACCGTGCCATCCTTCAGGCGGACCGTCGCGCCGTTCTTCCAGCGTTGCGCGGACGAACGACTCACGCCAAGCTCGATCGCCGCGGCCCTGACCGACCAGCCCTGCGCGAGCAACTCCATGAACCTGCGCCGCGCCAACGACAGCGGCCGCCGACCCGGACCCTTCGGCACCCGACGAGATGACATGTGAGAACCCCTTCCTCGCGGCCCTCGTTGCGACCGTCACTGGAAACCACCCCGTCGCTATGGCCTCACTTTCGAGCGTCGCCTACATGACACCGCCCGCAGAACGCCCGGCTCCACCGCGAGCCGGTCGGGTGGCGCTCCGCGCCGCAACACGTGCCGGACGCGACAAGCAGCGCCCAGGATGCCCTCGTCGCCATGCCTCACGTGGCGCTCATTGCCGCTGACGGGGCGCTGAGCGACCAGACGCGCCAACTGAGGTACGGGGTGCAGGACGCGCACCCGCAGCCGCGCTGCTGACCGAAGCGGCCACGGTGCCGACCGGAGTGATCCCACTGATCGGTCGGGAGTGCCCCGCCGCCCGCAAGTGCGCCCCGCAGGTTCAGAGTGCCCGCAGGTTCGGGAGTGCCCGCAGGTTCGGAAGTGCTCGCAGGGTCCGGAGTGCCCCCATGGTCGGGAGTGCCCCCCGCGCCGTCGTGAGCGCGCCAGCAGCAGCCCAGAGCTCCCCCAACTGGTCAGGAGCCGCGCTCAGCGCTCCGGAGAGCCCTCTGAGCGACCCGGAGGCCCCTGAAGGCGGTTTGCTTCACCGGCACGGACACCCCCGCCCGCAGACGAGCGTAGACGCGTACGAGCCCAGCAATCCGCGTTCGTCCCCGCCCAGCAGTCACCGCGCGCCCACGCCCAGCAGTCACGGCGTGCCCACACCCAGCAGTCAGCGCGCCCCCGCACCACGAAAGAGCGCCGGCACGGCCTTCAAGGCCGTGCCGGCGCTCTGCGCGGATCGAGTCGGATCAGCGCGCGAAGTATCCGCGGTAGTACTCGTACACCCAGCCGACGATGGCGACGACGAAGACGGCGAGACCGATCGGGAACATCCACACGCCGACCGCAAGGCCGATGATGCCGAGTGCCGCCGCGAAGGCGAGCACGAGCGGCCACCACGACCACGGGCTGAACTCGCCCAGCTCGGGGTCGCCGTCATCGATGTCGGCGGTCAGCACGTCCTCGGGCAGCTCGCCGCCCTGAGCACCGTGCACACGACCCACGTAGAACGCGATCAGAGCGCCCATGAGAGCCGTGAAGAGCAACGCGATGGAGCCGACCCACTCGATCGAGAGGGTGAAGGTCTCCCACCAGCCCATGCCCGGCTCGGCCACGGTGCCCCAGTGGGTCACGAGGTTCCAGACGGTGTAGATGACGAAGACGACGAAGAAGAACCCCGTCAGGAGCCACCAGAGACCGGTGTTGGTGCGCACTTACTTGTCCTTTCCGTCCGCGGCGGCCATCGCATGCACGGGCTCGGGAGCCGCCTCCGGGTGGTTGAGGTCGAACGCGGGGCGCTCGCTGCGGATGCGCGGGATCGACGTGAAGTTGTGACGCGGCGGCGGGCAGGACGTCGCCCACTCGAGCGACGCGCCGTAGCCCCACGGGTCGTTGACGGTGACCTTGGCGCCCTTGCGCGACGTGATCCAGACGTTGAACAGGAACGGGATCATCGAAGCGCCCAGGATGATGGCACCCACCGTCGACAGCTGGTTCTGCCACGTCCAGCCGTCGGCCGCGGAGTAGTCCGCGTACCGGCGGACCATGCCGTCCACGCCGAGCCAGTGCTGGATGAGGAACGTCATATGGAAGCCGATGAACAGCATCCAGAAGTGGACGTACCCGAGGCGCTCGTTGAGCATGCGCCCCGTCCACTTCGGCCACCAGAAGTAGAAGCCCGCGAACATCGCGAACACCACGGTCCCGAAGATGACGTAGTGGAAGTGCGCCACGACGAAGTAGGAGTCCGACGTGTGGAACGTCAGGGGCGGCGACGCGAGGATGACGCCGGTCAGACCACCGAAGACGAACGACACGAGGAAGCCGAGCGAGAAGACCATCGGCGTCTCGAACGTCACCGAACCTCGCCACATGGTGCCGATCCAGTTGAAGATCTTCACACCCGTGGGCACCGCGATGAGCATCGTCATGAGCGCGAAGTACGGCAGCAGCACCGCGCCGGTGACGTACATGTGGTGCGCCCACACCGCGACAGACAGGGCCGCGATCGCGATCGTCGCGTACACCAGGGTCTTGTAGCCGAAGATCGGCTTGCGGCTGAAGACCGGCATGACCTCCGAGATGATGCCGAAGAACGGCAGCGCGATGATGTAGACCTCGGGGTGTCCGAAGAACCAGAAGAGGTGCTGCCACAGCAGGACTCCGCCGTTGGCCGGGTCGTAGATGTGGGCGCCGAGCACGCGGTCGGCGGCGGCGGCGAGGATCGCGGCGGCGAGCACGGGGAACGCCATCAGGATCAGGATGCTGGTGACGAGCGTGTTCCACGAGAAGATCGGCATCCGCCACATCGTCATGCCGGGAGCACGCATCGTGATGATGGTCGTGATGAAGTTCACGGCACCGAGGATCGTGCCGAAACCGCTCATACCGAGGCCGAGCATCCACAGATTGCCGCCGACTCCTGGTGAGAACGACGCATTCGCGAGTGGCTGATACGCGAACCAGCCGAACGCCGCCGCACCCTGCGGGGTGAGGAAGCCGGCGACGGCGATGGTCGAGCCGAAGAGGAAGAGCCAGAAGGCGAAGGCGTTCAGACGCGGGAAGGCCACATCGGGCGCACCGATCTGCAGGGGCAGGATCGCGTTGGCGAAGCCCGCGAACAGCGGCGTCGCGAACATCAGCAGCATGATCGTGCCGTGCATCGTGAACAGCTGGTTGTACTGCTCCTTGGTCGGGATGACCTGCATGCCCGGCTCGAACAGCTCGGCCCGGATGATCAGCGCCATGACGCCGCCGATCATGAAGAACAGCACCGAGGCGATGAGGTACATGTACCCGATCGTCTTGTGGTCAGTGGAGGTGATCCACTTGACGATGATGTTGCCCTTCTGCTCGACACGCGAAGAGCTGAGCAGCGCGGCCTGACGCGGCGGGAGCGTCGTCGGCCGACCGGAGGACTTCTCCTCGAGCGGAAGCGTCGTCGCCATGATCACTCGTCTCCTTCGGAGGTTGCACCCGTACCGGGCAGGTTCTGAAGACGGTCGTACTCGGCGTCGACCGTTCCGGTCTGGCCGGCGGCGGCGAGGTCGGCGAGGTGAGCCTCGTACTCCGCCTCGCTCACGACCTTCACGTCGAAGAGCATCATCGAGTGGTACTGGCCGCACAGCTCGGCGCACTTGCCGGCGTACTCGCCCTCGCGGGTGGGCGTGAAGGACCAGTAGTTGTCCTTGCCGATGTACATGTCCTTCTTGTAGAGGAAGTCCACGATCCAGAAGGAGTGGATCACGTCACGCGACTGCAGCTTGATCTGCACCGTCTTGTCGACCGGCAGGTACAGGGTCGGCAGGTCCGAGATGATGTTGCCCTCGGCGTCGGTCTGGGCCTGGACGCCCATGTCGTAGACCGTGTCGGCGTCGCTATCGCCGTTGTACTGGAAGTCCCACGACCACTGCTTGCCGATCGCCGTGATCGACACATCCGGGTCGTCGTACTGCGTCTCGAGGATCACCTGGTCGCGCGCCGTGAAGGCGAAGAAACCGACCACGAGGATCAGGGGCACGATCGTGTAGAAGATCTCGATCGGCATGTTGTAGCGCAGCTGCACCGGCAGGCCGGACTGCCCGCGGCGACGACGATAGGCGATCGCCGCCCAGCCCATGAGGCCCCACGTGACCACGCCCACGACGAGCAGCACGATCCAGGAGTTCGTCCACAGACCCGACACCATCTCGGTGCGGTTGGTCGTCGGCGCGGCGCCCTCTTCGAAGCCGGGCAGGTACCCGTTCAGCTCCGTCGGCGTGCAGCCGGCGAGGACGAGAGCCGCGGAGATCCCGACAGGGACGAAGCCCCAGCGGACAAGGCGTTTCGAGGGCACGGGCGCACCTTTCCAGTTTCGAAATGTGACTTCCGTCAGTCTAGGGCAACCTCCCACGCTATTCAGGCCAACTGCCCAGGTTGAGTCGCGCCGAGTTGCACGAGAAAACGGCCCGGACCGCGCACTTTGCGCAGTCCGGGCCGTTGAAGACGAATCGTCTCAGTGGAAGCTGTCGCCGCAGGCGCAGCTTCCGGCCGCGTTGGGGTTGTCGATCGTGAAACCCTGCTCCGAGATCGTGTCCTTGAAGTCGATCGTCGCGCCGTCGAGGTACGGAACGCTCATGTCGTCGACGATGACCTCGACGCCCTCGAAGTCGGCGGTCTTGTCGCCGTCGAGGTACCGCTCGTCGAAGTAGAGCTGGTAGATCAGGCCGCTGCAGCCTCCCGGCTGAACGGCGACCCGCAGGCGCAGGTCGTCGCGTCCCTCCTGCTCGAGCAGGTTCTTGACCTTGAGCGCTGCGGCGTCGGTCAGGACGACGCCGTGCTCGCGGACGGACGTGTCGGTCGTCGTGGCGGTGTCGGTCATGGCACTCCTCCGGATGGGCCGCGGGCGCGGCGGTTGCGCTCGATTCTACGCCCGCGGCATCCGGGAAGGCTCCGATGGGCGGATCAGTCTCCGAGAACGCGCGCGTCGAGCTTCTCCAGCAGCAGCGCCTCCGCGGCGAGGGCGTTGCGGAACGTCTCCAGGTGGAGCGACTCGTTGGGGCTGTGGGCCCGCGCGTGCGGGTCCTCGACCCCGGTGACGAGGATCTGAGCGCCGGGGAACTCGCGCACCAGATCAGCGATGAACGGGATCGAGCCGCCCACGCCCATGTCCACCGGATCGACGCCGTACGCCGTCGAGAGCGCGTCGCGCGCGTCCGACACCGCCCACCCGCTGGTGTCCACGAGGAACGGGTTGCCGAAGTCCTGGTCGAAGAACTCCACCTCCGCCCCGAACGGCGCGTTCGCGCGCAGGTGCGCCTCCAGCGCCGCATAGGCGTCACGGGCGTCCTGGCCCGGAGCGACACGGGCGCTGATGACCACCGTCACTTCGGGGGACAGCGTGTTCGACGCGTTCGCGACGCTCGGCGCGTCGATGCCGGTGACCGTGACCGTCGGCTTGTTCCACACCCGGCTGAGGATCGTCCCGGTGCCGATGGGGCTCACACCGTCCGGAAGACCGGCCTCGTCGCGCAGCGTCGCCTCGGTGTACTCCGGAGTGGCGGCATCCCGCTCGGTCATCCCGGCGACCGCGACCGCTCCCTCCTCGTCCCACAGGGTCGCGAGCATCGTGACCGTCGCCATCATCGCGTCCGGCACGGCGCCGCCGAACATGCCCGAGTGCGACGCGTGCTCGAGCGTGCGCACGCGCATCGTGAAGCGCGTGTTGCCGCGCAGCGACACGGTGAGGGCCGGCGTGCGCGAGTCCCAGTTGCCCGAGTCGGCGACGACGATGACGTCGGCGGCCAGGAGCTCGGCGTTCTCGGCGAGGAACTGCCCGAACGAGCGCGAACCGGCCTCCTCCTCCCCCTCGATGAACAGAGCCACGCCGAGATCGAAGTCGCGCCCGAGGGCCTCGGCGAGAGCGCGCAGCGCGCCGATGTGCACCATGACGCCCGCCTTGTCGTCGGCGGCGCCACGCCCGTACAGGCGGCCGTCGCGGACCGTGGGCTCCCACGGCGCGGATTCCCACACGCCCTCGCCCCCGATCGGCTGAACATCGTGATGCGCGTACAGCAGGATCGTCGGGCGCCCGTTGCGCGGCGCGCGGCGGGCGACGACGGCCGGCATCCCGATCTCGTCGGTTCCGGGGATTCCGGCGCGGCGGATCTCGACCGTCTCGAACAGCTCCGTGCCGCGCACGAGCTCGGCCACCGCCTCGGCACTGCGCTCCACCTCGCCCGGGTCGAACCCGGGGAAGGCCACGGACGGGATGCGCACCAGCGAACCCAGATCGGACAGTGCAGCGGGGATGCCGGCAGCCGCCGCTGCACGCACAGCGGACTGTCGGGAGTGCTCAGATGTCATGCGGGTAATCTTAAGTGCTCCGAAATTTCCGCACTCTGCGAGGTTCTCCCGTGTCCAAGACCCCTTCCACCCCCGCGCCGAACGACGCCGACGCCGTTCAGAACCCGTCGGGCAAGGGACGTCCGACCCCCTCCCGTGCCGAGCAGGAGGCCGCGCGCAAGCGCCCCCTCGTGGCCGATACGAAGGAGGCCAAGGCCCGCGCCAAGGCCGAGATGGCCGCCAAGCGCGAGAAGGCCCGCGTCGGCATGGCCGAGGGCGACCAGCGCTACCTTCCTGCCCGCGACCAGGGACCGCAGCGCAAGTTCGTCCGCGACTGGGTCGACTCCGGCTGGCACCTGGGCGAGGCCGTGATGCCCGCGATGATCCTGGTGATCCTGGCGACGTTCGTCCCGGTCCCCGAAGTGCAGTTCTACTCGTTCGTCGCGCTGTGGGCGTTCATCTTCTTCGTCATCGGAGACATGATCGTCACCTCGATCAGCGTCAAGCGCGCCGCCAAGGCGAAGTTCGGCGCCGAGCGCGTCGAGAAGGGCCTCGGCTGGTACGCCGCGATGCGCACGATCCAGATGCGCTTCCTGCGCCTGCCGAAGCCTCAGGTCAAGCGCGGCCAGCGCCCCGCGTGAGGCCCCGGCTGATCTGACGCGCCCACAGCGGGCCGCGGTACAGGAACCCGGTGTACCCCTGTGTCAGGTCGGCCCCCGCCGCCAGGCGCTCGCGAACATCGTCGGCGGTCTCGACGCCCCCGGCCGAGATGATGCAGAAGCCCTCCGGAACGACGGCGCGCACGAGCTTGAGCACCTCGATCGAGCGCGCCTTCAGCGGAGCGCCGGACAGACCGCCCGCGCCGGCCGCGTCGACGACCGCGGGGTCGGTGCTCAGCCCGTCGCGCGCGATCGTGGTGTTGGTGGCGACGAGGCCGGCCAGCCCCAGATCGACGGCGAGGCGCGCGATCGCCTGGACCTCGTCGTCGGAGAGGTCCGGCGCGATCTTCACCAGCAGCGGCGTCGATCCCGCGGCGTCGCGCACCGCCTCCAGCAGCGGGCGGAGCGTCTCGACGGCCTGCAGCCCGCGCAGTCCGGGGGTGTTGGGCGATGACACGTTGACGACCAGGTAGTCCGCCAGAGGGGCCAGCAGGCTCGCGCTGCCGACGTAGTCGGCGGTCGCCTCGGAGACGTCCACCACGCGGCTCTTGCCGATGTTCACCCCGATGACGGTGCGGCGGGAGCGCCGCCGCAGCTTCGTCAGGCGTTCGGCGGCGGCCGCGGCCCCGCGGTTGTTGAAGCCCATGCGGTTGACCACGGCGCGATCGGGGATCAGCCGGAACAGGCGCGGCTTGGGGTTCCCCTCCTGCGGGATGGCCGTGAGGGTCCCCACCTCGACGTGGCCGAAGCCCAGGGCGTAGAGTCCCGCGACGCCCACGGCGTCCTTGTCGAAACCGGCTGCGACGCCGAAGGGCGAGTCGAATTCCAGGCCCAGCGCGCGCGTGCGCAGCGACGGGTCGGGCTTGGTGAGCGCCCGGGCGGCGAACGAGAAGGGCGGGATGCCCAGCAGGCGGATGACGATCATGGCCGCGTGATGGGCGACCTCGGGATCCATGTGCGAGAGCACATTCCGGAACAGGAAGGGATACATCCCTTCCAGGCTAGTCGTCGACGCGCTCGCTCTGAGACGCGCGATCGGCGTGGTCGACGCGGAGCTGGGCGATCGACGCCTCGAAATCCTCGAGCGAGTCGAACGCCTGATACACGCTCGCGAAGCGCAGGTAGGCGACCTCGTCCAGTTCGCGCAGCGGGCCGAGGATCGCCAGCCCGATCTCGTTGGTGTCGATCTGCGAGACGCCGGTCTGACGCACGACCTCCTCGACCGTCTGGGCGAGCATCGCGAGGTCGGCGTCGGTCACCGGGCGCCCCTGGCAGGCCTTGCGCACCCCCGCCATGACCTTGTCGCGGCTGAACGGCTCGACGACGCCCGAGCGCTTGGTGACGTTGAGGCTGGCGGTCTCGATCGTCGAGAACCGGCCGCCGCACTCCGGGCACTGGCGACGGCGACGGATGCTGAGCCCGTCGTCGCTGGTGCGGGAGTCGATGACCCGGGAATCGGGGTGACGGCAGAACGGGCAGTGCATGGGACCGACAGACTACACGTCGAAGCGGGCCTCGACGGCCTCGCCGTGCGCCGGCAGCTCCTCGGCCCGCGCGAGCGTGACGATCGCGTCCCGCACGTCGGCCAGTGCCGCGTGGTCGTACTCGATGACCTGCTGCGGACGCAGGAACGTCGAGGCCGACAGCCCGGCCGCGTAGCGGGCCTGACCGCCGGTGGGCAGCACGTGATTGCTGCCGGCCAGGTAGTCGCCGAGACTCACCGGCGAGTCGGCTCCGACGAAGACGGCGCCCGCGTGGACGAAGTCCTCGGGACGCGCGTCGGCCAGGTGCAGCTCGAGGTGCTCGGGCGCGTAGGCGTTGCTGAAGGCGGTCGCGGCGTCGAGGTCGTCCACCAGCACGGTCGCCGACTGCGGACCCGACAGTGCCGTCGCCACGCGCTGCGCGTGGCGCGTCAGGGGGGCGCGCACCTCGAGCTCGCGCGCGACGTCGTCGGCGAGCTCCGTGGAATCGGTCACGAGCACCGACGAGGCCTGCTCGTCGTGCTCGGCCTGGCTGATGAGGTCGGCGGCGACGAGCCTCGCATCGGCGCTGTCGTCGGCGACGATGAGGATCTCCGTCGCCCCCGCCTCGGCGTCGGTGCCCACGAGCCCGGCGACGGCGCGCTTGGCGGCCGCGACGAAGTTGTTGCCGGGGCCGGTCACGACGTCGACGGGGTCCAGCCCGAGCGACGCGACGCCGTGGGCGAAGGCGCCGATCGCGCCCGCACCGCCCATGGCGTAGACCTCATCGACACCGAGCAGGCGCGCGGCCGCGAGGATCACGGGGTGGACGCGCCCGTCGTGCTCGCGCTGGGGCGGCGACGCCAGCGACACCTCGCTCACCCCCGCGACCTGCGCAGGGACGACGTTCATCACGACGCTCGAGGGATAGACCGCCTTGCCGCCGGGCACGTAGAGTCCCACGCGACGCACCGGCTGCCAGCGCTGGACGACGCGCGCGCCGGGACCCAGCACGGTCTCCGCGGGCGGCGGGACCTGGGCGGCGGATGCGGCGCGCACGCGGACGATGGCCTCCTCGAGGGCGGCACGCACGTCCGGCTCGAGCGCGGCCAGGGCCTCGTCGAGGTGCTGCGCCGGCACGCGCACGGCGTGGCCGCTCACACCGTCGAAGCGCTCGGCCTGCTCGCGCAGGGCGGTCTCGCCGCGAGCGGCGACATCGGCGACGATCGCGGCAGCGGTCGCGAGGGCGTCGGCGCGCGCCGCGGTCGCTCGCGGCACGGTCGCGAGCAGTTCCGCCGGCGACAGCGTGCGTCCGCGCAGATCGATGGTGCGAAGCATCCGACTACGGTATCGCGGCGCGGCTCGGAGTCAGCCGCGTGTGACGTCCGAGACGTCGTGCAGGTAGCCGATGCGACCGTCCTCGTGACGCACGACGAACGACTCGCCGCGGTCCTCGATCACCAGCGCCCAGGCCGTTGGCCCGATGCGGAACAGCGTGATGCCGACCTCGTCGACGATCTCGCGCTCTTCGGGGACGAGGGCCCAGAAGGCCTGATGACGCGTCGGCTGCGGCTGCTCGACCGGCTCGAACGTGTCGCGCGACTGCTCCGGCGTCAGTGCATCGGCATCCGCCTCGGTGTCGGCCGGGGTCTCGGCCGCCGGCGGCGCGGCGGTCGGCGCGATGTCGACCGCCGTGTCGTCGTCGGCGGGCTCGGCGGCCGGTGCGGCCACGGG
Organism: Microbacter sp. GSS18; assembly: GCA_029319145.1. Taxonomy (NCBI): domain Bacteria; kingdom Pseudomonadati; phylum Bacteroidota; class Bacteroidia; order Bacteroidales; family Porphyromonadaceae; genus Microbacter; species Microbacter sp. GSS18. The sequence continues at coordinate 1,296,343 of CP119753.1, forward strand.
CGCCGCGACCGGCGCGGGACGGGCCGTGATGGCACGGACGGGACGCGCGTTGCGGTGCGCGGTCGTCGCCGGCCGCCCCAGGAAGTCCTGGTCGAACGGGGCGATGTACGGCGCGAACACGGTCAGGAGCGTGCCGGCGAGCATGAGGAAGAACTCGACCCATACGACCCAGGTCGCCAGGAACACGCGGCTCGAGGCGAGCGTGATGAACGAGCTCCAGATTGTCGAGAGCCACACGACGGTGGAGACCGAGAACGCCACCGAGGCGAACTGGTCGATGCCCAGCGAACCCACTCGGCGGATGCCGTCGGGCGAGAGCCGCCGCAGGCCGATGAGGAAGACGGCCGCGGTGGGCACGCCGATCGTCAGCACCCAGTCGATGCCGTTGCCCCACACCGACGGGCCTGCGCCGATCGCGCCGATCACGGGGAAGAAGGAGACGACGAACGCGGCGAGCCAGATGCCGCCGAGCGCGACCTCGCGGATAGAGAACGGCCCCACGCCGTACTGCGGAGCCTCTTCGGGGTCGCCGGCGACGGCGGGCTCCTCGGCGGTCTGCGACGCGGGGGGCGCGACCGGGTCGTCTACGGTCTCGGGGGTCTTGTCAAGCTGGTCGTCGCTCACAGTTTTCCTTCCCGGCCGCACGCTCGCGGCCCGCTGGACGATGATACCCACGCGTGATGAGACGCAGATGAGATCAGCCGAGGCATTGCGGCCCCAGCAGCCCCTTCAGCTCGCCGTACAGATCGGCGGTGACGTTCACGGGCAGGGGGACTTCGAAGATCTTCGCCGACGCGCCGCGGTGGAGCCGCAGCGTGACCTCGGTGTCGCCGCTGTGACGGGTGAGCACGTGGGCCAGTTCGGTGATGACGCGCTCGGTCGCGCGGCTCTCGGGAACCGTCAGCGACAGCGGCCCGGACGTCTCGAGCGTGCCGAGGTCGGGCGAGAACGCCGACTGCGCGTGCAGGTTCATGCCGTCGTCGCGGCGCGACACGCGGCCGCGGACGACGAGGATCGAGTCGGCCTGCAGCATCGACGCGAACTCCGTATACGTCTTGCCCATGAACATCACGGTGATCTCGCCGTCGAAGTCCTCGACGGTGATCATGCCGTACGGGTTGCCGCTGGACTTCGCGACGCGATGCTGCACGCTCGTGACCAGGCCCGCGATGGTCACCTGGGCGCCGTCCTCGATGTCCTCCGACGCGAGCAGATCATGGATGCTCGTCGACGCGTGCTTGGCGAGTGGGATCTCCAAGCCCGCGAGCGGGTGGTCCGACACGTAGAGCCCGAGCATCTCGCGCTCGAACGCGAGCTTGTCCTTCTTCGTCCACTCGGGACGCTCGGGAACCTGCGGCGGCTGGACCTCGTCGGCTTCGTACAGGCTGTCGAAGTCGAAGCCGATCGCGCCCGTGGCCTCGTTCCGCTTGATGTCGACGGCCGCTTCGACGGCGTCCTCGTGGATCTCGAGCAGGGCGCGCCGCGTGCTGCCCATGGAGTCGAACGCCCCCGCCTTGATGAGGGACTCCACGGTGCGCTTGTTCGCCACGTGCAGCGGCACCTTGGCCAGGAAGTCGTGGAAGGCGGTGAAGGGCTCCTTCTCGCGCGAGCGGACGATCCCGTCGACCACGTTGGCGCCGACGTTGCGCACGGCGCCCAGCCCGAAGCGGATGTCGTCGCCGACGGCCGCGAAGTAGCGGATGGACTCCCCCACGTCGGGCGGGAGCACCTTGATGCCCATGCGGCGGCACTCGTTGAGGTAGACCGCCATCTTGTCCTTCGAGTCGCCGACGCTCGTGAGCAGCGCCGCCATGTACTCGGCGGGATAGTGGGCCTTGAGGTACGCCGTCCAGTACGACACCAGTCCGTACGCGGCCGAGTGCGCCTTGTTGAACGCGTAGTCCGAGAACGGCAGCAGGATGTCCCACAGCGCCTTGATCGCGCCGTCGCCGTACCCGCGCTCCTTCATGCCGCCGGCGAAGCCCTCGTACTGCTTGTCCAGCTCGGACTTCTTCTTCTTGCCCATCGCGCGGCGGAGGATGTCGGCTTGACCGAGCGAGAAGCCCGCGACCTTCTGCGCGATCGCCATCACCTGCTCCTGATAGATGATCAGGCCGTAGCTGATGTCGAGGATGTCCTTGAGGGGCTCCGCGAGCTCGGGATGGATCGGCGTGACGTCCTGCTGGCCGTTCTTGCGCAGCGCGTAGTTGATGTGCGAGTTCGCGCCCATGGGTCCGGGGCGGTACAGCGCGATGACGGCCGAGACGTCCTCGAAGTTGTCGGGCTTCATGAGGCGCAGCAGCGACCGCATCGGTCCGCCGTCGAGCTGGAAGACGCCGAGCGTGTCGCCGCGGGTCAGCAGCTCGTACGCGCCGCGATCGTCGAGTTCGAGATGCTCGAGGTCGAGCTCCTCCCCCCGGTTCATGCGGATGTTGTCGAGCGCGTCCGAGATGATCGTGAGGTTGCGCAGCCCCAGGAAGTCCATCTTGATGAGGCCGAGCGCCTCGCACGACGGGTAGTCGAACTGGGTGACGATCTGGCCGTCCTGCTCGCGGCGCATGATCGGGATGACATCCAGCAGCGGCTCGCTGGACATGATGACGCCGGCCGCATGCACGCCCCACTGGCGCTTGAGCCCCTCGAGCCCGAGCGCACGGTCGAAGACGGTCTTGGCCTCGGCGTCGGTGTCGATGAGCGCGCGGAACTCGCTGGCCTCCTTGAACCGGGGGTGCTCCTTGTCGTACATGCCGCTCAGCGGCATGTCCTTGCCCATCACCGCCGGCGGCATCGCCTTGGTGAGCTTCTCGCCCATGCTGAACGGGAATCCGAGCACGCGTCCGGCGTCCTTGAGCGCCTGCTTGGACTTGATCGTGCCGTAGGTGACGATCTGCGCCACGCGCTCGGAGCCGTACTTGCCGGTGACGTAGTCGATCACCTCGCTGCGGCGGCGGTCGTCGAAGTCGACGTCGAAGTCGGGCATCGACACGCGATCGGGGTTGAGGAACCGCTCGAAGATCAGCCCGTGCTCGAGCGGGTCGAGGTCGGTGATGCGCATCGCGTACGCGACCATCGATCCCGCGCCCGAGCCTCGGCCAGGACCCACGCGGATGCCGTTGTCCTTGGCCCAGTTGATGAAGTCGGCGACGACGAGGAAGTAGCCGGGGAACCCCATCTGCAGGATGATCCCGGTCTCGTACTCGGCCTGCTTGCGGACCTTGTCGGGGATGCCGCCCGGGTACCGGTAGTGCAGCCCCTTCTCGACCTCTTTGATCAGCCAGCTGTCCTCGGTCTCGCCGTCGGGCACCGGGAAGCGCGGCATGTAGTTCGCGGCGGTGTCGAACTCGACCTCGCAGCGCTCGGCGATCAGCAGCGTGTTGTCGCACGCCTCGGGGTGCTCGCGGAAGATCTGCCGCATCTCCTGCGCGGTCTTGATGTAGTAGCCGTCGCCGTCGAACTTGAAGCGGTTCGGGTCGTCGAGAGTGGACCCGGACTGGACGCAGAGCAGGGCCGCGTGCGCGTCGGCCTCGTGCTGGTGGGTGTAGTGCGAGTCGTTCGTGGCGACGAGCGGGATGTCGAGGTCCTTCGCCAGGCGCAGCAGGTCGGTCATGACGCGGCGCTCGATCGAGAGGCCGTGGTCCATGATCTCGGCGAAGTAGTTCTCCTTGCCGAAGATGTCCTGGAACTCGGCCGCCGCCGCGCGCGCGGCGTCGTACTGGCCCAGGCGCAGTCGCGTCTGCACCTCGCCCGACGGGCAGCCGGTCGTGGCGATGAGCCCCTTGCCGTAGGTCTCGAGCAGCTCGCGGTCCATGCGGGGCTTGAAGTAGTAGCCCTCGATGCTCGAGAGCGAGCTGAGCCGGAAGAGGTTGTGCATTCCCTCGGTGCTCTGGCTCCACATCGTCATGTGGGTGTACGCGCCCGCGCCCGACACGTCGTCGCTCTTCTGCTCGGGCGTGCCCCACGAGACGCGCGACTTGTCGCTGCGGTGCGTGCCGGGCGTGACGTACGACTCGAGCCCGATGATGGGCTTGACGCCGGCGGAGCGGGCCGCGTTGTAGAACTCGAATGCCGCGAAGGTGTTGCCGTGGTCGGTGACGGCGATCGCAGGCATGCCGTAGTCGGCCGCCGCCTGGGTCATCGCGCCGATCTTGGCGGCTCCGTCGAGCATCGAGTACTCGCTGTGCACGTGCAGGTGAACGAAGGAGTCGGATGCCACGCAACGAGTCTACGAACGCGCACCGACACCGCGACCGGCATCGCCGCGGTTCGGCGGACCGGATGCCGATTCACCTCACGTTCGAGTTCACGGTGAAGGTGGCCGGATCTCGGACGCGCTCAGAAGTCCTCGTCGAGCGCGTACTGCCGCTGCCACGACGCCGGCCGGTCGACACCGAGCGCGTAGAGGTAGCGGATCAGCTGGCCGTGGTGCTGCGTCTCGTGCTCGAGCAGTGCGAGGGCGTACGTCAGCGACTCCTCGTCGTCGGCGGGGAGTCCGGCCACCCACGCGTCGACGTCGGACGCCGTCGCCTCGAACGCCGCGCGCAGCGCGCCGGCATCCGTCGTCTCGGCCGCCGTGACGGGACTCGTGAAGCCCTCCCACCGTCCGGCCCGCGCCGCGCGCACGTAGCTCTCGCGCGCGCCCAGCACGCACCACAGCTGGTGTCCGGCGGTGTCGGAGGGCAGTCCGGGCAGGCGCGAGGCGAGCCCGTCGGGGCCGAGCGCGTCGACGAGGTCGAGGTACAGCTCGTTCGCGCGCGCGAAGCGGCGCCGCAGGATGTCGTTCACGGCCCCACCGTATTGCCCCTCGGGGCGGGATCGCTCGCCTCGGCTCTAGAGTTGGACCCGTGCCGACACCCGACTTCGTGCTCGAACTGCGCCGCCACATCGGAACCATGCCCCTGCCGCTGGCGGGCGTGACGGCGGTCGTGGTGCGCGGCGACGAGGTGCTGCTCGGACGCCGCTCCGACAACGGCGCGCTCACGCCGATCACCGGGATCGTGGATCCGGGCGAGGAGCCCGCCGACGCGGCGGTGCGCGAGGCGCTCGAAGAGGCGGGAGTCCGCATCCGCGCCGATCGGCTCTGCTGGGTCCACCAGATCCCGCGCGTGACCTATGACAACGGCGACCAGAGCGACTACCTCGATCTCACCTTCCGGTGCACGTGGGTCGACGGCGACCCGTATCCCGCCGACGGCGAGATGACCGAGGTCGGCTGGTATCCGCTCGCCGATCTCAGCGGCGTCGGCGACGAGATGCGCGCGCGCATCGGTGCGGCGCTCGTACCCGGCGAGGCCGCGCGCTTCGAGGGCGGCGCGGCGCCGGCGTGATTCAGGCCTCGCCGCGCAGCACCGCGAGGGCGTGGGCGAGGTCGTCCGGATAGTCGGACGTGAAGGTGACCCACTCGCCCGTCGCCGGGTGCGCGAACGCCAGCTCGTGCGCGTGGAGCCATTGCCGCGTCAGGCCCAGCTTCGCCGACATCGTGGGGTCGGCGCCGTAGAGCGGGTCGCCGACGCACGGGTGGCGATGCGCGGCCATGTGCACGCGGATCTGGTGCGTGCGGCCGGTCTCGAGGTGGATCTCGAGCAGCGAGGCGCCCGGGAACGCCTCGAGCGTCTCGTAGTGGGTCACGGAGTCCTTGCCGGAGGGCGTGACGGCGAACTTCCACGGGTGGGACGGATGCCGGCCGATCGGCGCGTCGATCGTGCCGGCCAGCGGGTCGGGGTGTCCCTGCACGACGGCGTGGTAGATCTTGTCGACCTCGCGCTCCTTGAACGCGCGCTTGAGCGCGACGTAGGCGCGCTCGGACTTCGCCACGACCATGAGCCCGCTCGTGCCCACGTCGAGCCGGTGCACGACGCCCTGGCGCTCGGCGGCCCCGCTGGTGGCGATGCGGTACCCCGCCGCCGCGAGGGCACCGAGCACCGTCGGGCCCTCCCAGCCGATCGAGGGATGCGCCGCGACGCCCGACGGCTTGTCCACCACGACGATGTCGTCGTCGTCGTGGACGATCCCGAGGTCGGGAACTGCGACGGGGACGACCGTGGGCTCCTCCTTGGGCCGCCACTGCACCTCGAGCCACGCACCGCTGCGCAGGCGGTCGGACTTGCCGAGCTCACGGCCGTCCATGCGGATGCCGCCGGCATCGGCCACGTCGGCGGCGAAGGTGCGCGAGAAGCCGAGCATCTTCGCCAGCGCCGCATCCACGCGCGCTCCGTCGAGCCCGTCGGGGACGGGAAGGCTGCGTGACTCCACGGCGTCAGTCCCGCCCGGCAGGCGTGTCGCCGTCCGCGGCGTCCGCCGGCGCGCTCTCGCCGTCGTCGCCGGGCGCGGAGCCGTCGGCGTTCTCGTCCACGACGTCGGCGTCGGCGGCCTCGCGCTGCTCGCGCGATCCGTCGAAGCCGATGCCGACCAGCACGAGCACGGCGACACCGACCATCATCGACACGATGAAGATGTCGGCGACGTTGTAGATCGCCGGCATCATCCACGGCGTGTGGATGAAGTCGACGACGTGCCCCACGGGGAAGCCGGGCTCACGGAAGACGCGGTCGGTGAGGTTGCCCAGAACGCCGCCCAGCAGCAGCCCCAGGGCGACCGACCACAGCCGCGATCGCACGCGCGTGATGGCGAGCACGACGATCAGCACGGCAACGGCGGCCAGCGCCAGCGTGAACAGCCACGTGACGCTCTCGCCGAGCGAGAAGGCCGCGCCGGGGTTCTTGACGAGGTAGAAGACGAGGAAGTCGCCCAGCACGGGAACCTGCTGCTCCAGCGGAAGGTTCTCGAGGGCGAGGTACTTCGTGAACTGGTCGGCGGCCAGCACCGTCACCGCGAGGACCGCGATGATGATGCTGGCCGCCGCCCGACTCAGGGGGGTCCGGCCTGGCAAGAACCCGTCCTACAGACCGATGGCCGAGACCGGCGTGGCGCCCGACGTCGTGCCCGTGGTCTCGAGGTCGCGGAGCTTGCCCTCGATGTAGCTGCGCAGCTGCGACCGGTAGTCGCGCTCGAAGTTGCGCAGCTCGGTGATGCGCGACTCGAGGCCCGAGCGCTCCCGCTCGAGCTTGGCGACCTCTTCGCGGTGCCGCGTCTCGGCGTCGGAGATGATCGCGGCGGCCTGCGTCTGGGCCTCGCTGATCAGCTGGTCGTGCTTGGCGCGTCCCTCGGCGACATGCTCGTCGTGGAGGCGCTGGGCCAGCTCGATGATGCCGGCGCTGGCCACCGGTCCGTCGCCGGTCATCGCCGGAGCGGCCGCGGGTGCGGGCGCCGGAGCCGGCTCCGGAGCGGCCGCGGCGGGCGCGCCGCCGGACTCGTACGCGGCGAGCTTGGACTTGAGCTCCTCGTTCTCGGCGAGGGCCTTGCGCCACTCGACGACGATCTCGTCCAGGAAGTCGTCGACCTCATCGGGGTCGAAGCCCTCCTTGAAGCGGACGTGCTGGAACTGCTTGGTGACGACGTCATCGGGGGTCAAAGCCATGGTCATACCTCTTTCGAGCGCTCAGGTCGCTGGGCCGATGTCGGGTCCCGTGCGCTCGATGCGCCGGGTCGTTCCTAGAAATCATAGCCGCGGCTCCGGGGAGTGTCGAAGGATGAGCCGCGTGTGCGTCGCACCTCGCCGCGGGCACGGCGTCATGACGCCAGGGAGCGCGTGATGCTGAGCAGGATGAACACCGCCAGCATGGTCAGCGCGAAACCGAAGTCGATCGCGATCGGACCGACCCGCAGCGGCGGGATGAAGCGCCGGAACAGCTTGATCGGAGGATCGGTGACCGTGTACACGATCTCAGCGGCGACCAGTCCCGCGCCGCGCGGGCGCCATTCGCGATTGAAGAAGGGCACCCATTCGAGCACCAGTCTGGCGAACAGCACGAACACATAGATGAGGAGGGCGAAATTCAGGATCGCCGCGATCAGCCGGAGGACGTCCACGTATCAAGTCTGAGGGAAAGGAACAGCTTCCGGGTCGGCCTGGGCCACTGCGCCGTCGCCGGAGACGGCCACATTCTCAGGAGAGAGCAGGAAGACCTTGCTCGTGACGCGCTCGATGCGGCCGTACAGACCGAGCGACAGACCGCTCGCGAAGTCGATCAGGCGGCGCGCGTCGGCGTCGCTCATCTGCGACAGGTTGATGATCACGGGGATGCCGTCGCGGAAGTTCTCGGCGATGACCTGGGCGTCCCGGTACTGCTTGGGGTGGACCGTCAGGATCTCGCTGATCGCCGAGGGCGCCGGCTGACGGACGACGGCGGGCCGGTGGATCGGCGTCACGGGCGCGGGCTTGTCCATGGACTTCTCCTTCCGTGCGGCCGGCTGCGCCGCAGGCTCGTCGTAGATCTCCTCTTCGTCGGCGAGACCCAGGTAGACCATGGTCTTCTTCAAAGGGTTGGACATGGCATCCTCCGTCGTGCTCATCTGTTCCGAGGCTAACGGCGCTCGGGCCGCGGGCCGGTGATTGCGGACCCGATCCGCAGGTGTGTCGCGCCGGCGGCGATGGCCTCGCGGAAGTCGGCGGACATGCCCGCCGACATCCAGTCCGCATCCGGGACGACGCGCCGCAGCCGCTGCGCGTAGCCCGCCAGGCGCTCGAAAGCCGGCGCGGCGGGCTCGCCCAGCGGCGCGACCGACATGATCCCCCGCAGGCGCAGCGTGCCGCACCCGGCGACGTGCTCTGCGAGGCCCTCGATCCCCTCGGGCGCGACGCCGCCCCGGCCGGGGTCGTCGGTCAGGTTGACCTGGATGAGGACGTCCAGCGGCGGCTCGCCGTCCGTGGCGACCCGATCCAGCGCATCGGCGACACGGTCGCGGTCCACCGAGTGGACGACGGATGCCGCCTGGCGCACCGCCCGCGCCTTCTTGGTCTGCAGCTGCCCGACGAAGTGCCAGCGCAGCTCGGTGAGCCCGCCCAGCAGCGCCGCCTTCTCGGTCAGCTCCTGCTGGCGGTTCTCCCCCGCATCGCGCACCCCGAGCCGGTACAGCTCCTCCACGAGGCTCGGTGGGTGGAACTTCGTGATGACGATGCGCGTGATCGTCTCGGGATCGCGTCCCGCAGACCGCGCCGCGCCCGCGATGGACGTGTCGACCTCGAGGAGACGGGTGGCGAGATCGGTGTCCACGCGGGCGGTGCGCTTTCGTGCTTACTTGAGGAAGTCGGGGATGTCGAGGTCGTCGTCGCCGAATGCCGAGTCGTAGGCGGAGTCCGACCCCGCGCCGACGCTCACCGACACCGGCTCGGCGTCCGCGGCGATCTCCTTCGCGGAGGTGCCGCCGGTCGCCGCGGCCTCGTCGGCCGATGCGTCCGGCACCGCCGGCGGGGTGACCACGCGCGCGGCGGCCATCGGCTCGATGCGCGTCTGCGGCTCGCCGCCGTCGAAGCCCGCGGCGATGACCGTGACGCGCACCTCGTCACCGAGGGTGTCGTCGATGACGGTCCCGAAGATGATGTTCGCCTCGGGGTGCGCGGCCTCCTTGACCAGCTGCGCGGCGTCGTTGATCTCGAAGATGCCGAGGTTCGAGCCGCCCTGGATCGACAGCAGGACGCCGTGCGCGCCTTCGATCGACGCTTCCAGCAGGGGCGATTCGACCGCGAGTTCGGCGGCCTTGATCGCCCGGTCCGCCCCGCGGGCGGACCCTATGCCCATCAGGGCGGAGCCCGCCCCCTGCATCACGGACTTCACGTCGGCGAAGTCGAGGTTGATGAGCCCTGGCGTCGTGATGAGGTCGGTGATGCCCTGCACACCGGCGAGGAGCACCTGGTCGGCGGTGGCGAACGCCTCGATCATCGAGATGCCGCGGTCGCTGATCTCCAGCAGCCGGTCGTTCGGCACGACGATGAGGGTGTCGACCTCTTCCTTCAGACGGGACACGCCCGCCTCGGCCTGGCTCTGACGGCGCCGGCCCTCGAACGAGAACGGCTTGGTGACCACGCCGATCGTCAGGGCGCCGATCGACTTCGCGATCTTCGCGACCACGGGCGCCCCGCCGGTGCCGGTGCCGCCGCCCTCGCCCGCCGTGACGAAGACCATGTCGGCCCCGCGCAGGGCCTCCTCGATCTCCTCGGCGTGGTCCTCGGCGGCGCGTCGACCCACCTCGGGGTCGGCTCCCGCGCCGAGTCCGCGCGTGAGTTCGCGCCCGACGTCCAGCTTGACGTCGGCGTCGCTCATGAGCAGCGCCTGCGCGTCGGTGTTGATCGCGATGAACTCGACGCCGCGAAGGCCGAGCTCGATCATGCGATTGACGGCGTTGACTCCGCCACCACCCACGCCGACCACCTTGATCACGGCGAGGTAGTTCTGATTCTGGCTCATGCCGGCCTCCGTCTCCCGAACCCGAAACCTTAAACCTCTAGTAGAGGTATAAAGAATTGCTCGGTATGCAATTCCTGAGTCGAAGGTACGTGGCCGCGTCCTCGCACACCGGAGCGTCGTGGGCGTGTCGCGACAAACTGCCGCGCGTCACCGGATCACGATGGCGTCCGGCGAGGACACGTCGTAGACGCTGACCTCCGCCGCAGGCCGCGCCTGCATGGCCGTCTCGAGCACGAGGGCCTTCATCGCGGACTGCTCGGCGCTGCCCCACACGACCGCGGTGTTCGTTCCGCCCAGGGTCAGCGTGACGTCGTCGGGGGTCGAGGCCGCGACGGCCGTGACGCGGTCGCGGATGCCGTCGGGCAGCGAGCGCATCACCTGGCCGATCGCCTCGAACGCCGTCGACGCGGTGCCGCCGGTGACGGTGATCACCGGCACGCCCGCCGTCGGCTGCTCGGTCGTCGAAAGCGCCACGCCCGCGGCGTCCACGAGCGTGTAGCCGGCCGCCGAGCGGATCAGGCCGACCGGGGTGCGCTCGACGATGCGGACCACGAGCTCGTGCGGCGGCCGCGCCTCGAGCGCATACGACTCCACCAGCGGGAACGTCACGAGGGCGGCCTTGACCGCGCTCTCGTCGACGAGCGGCAGGGGCGTGCCCAGCTGGCTGCCGAGCGCAGCCTCGACGTCGCCCGCGTCGAGGGCATCCGTCCCCACGACCGTGATCGCCTCGACGGCGAACAGCGGGCTGTAGGCGGCCCCGGTCGTCCCGGCGGCGACGAGGACGACGGACGCCGCCGCGCCGATCCACAGCATCCGCCGCCGGCGCTGCCGCACCGTGAACCGCCGGACCTCGCCGCGCAGCGCGCGACGACGGGCGCGGGCCGCGCGCCACACGTCGCGCCACCCGATGCTCTCGCCCCCCGCAGCGTCGGAGGACGCACCGTCGCCGGATGCGGTCCTCTCGCGCGGCAGCGGGGTCGGTGCCGTCATCGGGATGACCGGCGCGAGGTCGGCCTCGGCCGCCGGCCGCCGATCGGCGGACGGCTGCTCCGCGGCATCGCCGTCCGGCCTCGGCGTCGATCCGTCGCCCGCCGACGCACGCGGCCTGCCGCCGGGCGGGGGCAGCGGCGCGGGCCGTCGCATGCGGTGCTACTCCCCCGCGTCCGGGCGCGCGAGCGCCTCGAGCACCTGCGGGATGATCTGGTAGACGTTCCCGCAGCCGAGCGTGATGACGTAGTCGCCGGCCCGAGCGACCGAGGCGGTGTAGTCCGCGGCCTGCTGCCAATCGGCGACGAAGTGCACGTGGGACGGGTCGGCGAACGCGCCGCTGACCAGTTCGCCGGTCACGCCGGGCACGGGGTCCTCGCGCGCCCCGTACACGTCGAGCATCACCGTGTGGTCGGCGTGCTGCTCGAGCACGTCGGCGAACTCGCGGTACATCTCCTGCGTGCGCGAGTACGTGTGCGGCTGCTGGATCGCGATGATACGGCCCTCGCCGACGACGGTGCGGGCGGCCGAGAGCGCCGCGGCGACCTCGGTCGGGTGGTGGGCGTAGTCGTCGTAGACGCTCACGCCCCGCTCCACGCCGTGCAGCTCGAAGCGGCGGATCGTGCCGGTGAACTCCTCCACGGCGCGCACCGCGGGCTCGAGCGCGAATCCGAGGGTGAGGAGCACCGCGACCGCGCCGGTGGCGTTCACGGCGTTGTGGCGCCCCGGGATCGGCAGCCGAGCGGTGACCGTCCGGCCGCCGTGCGCGACGGTGAACGACACCGGACCGTCGGTGCGGATGTCCCCGACGCGCACGTCGGCGCCGCCTGCCTCGCCGAACGTCACGACGCGTCGGTGGCTGAGCATGGCGGTCACGCGCTGCGCGCCCGGATCGTCGGCCGAGATGACGACGGCCTCGGAGGCCTCGTCGCCGAAGCGCACGAACGCCTCGTAGAACGCCTCGCGCGTCCCCCAGTGGTCGAGGTGGTCGGGGTCGACGTTGGTGATGAGGGCGATGGCGGTGTCGTACAGGAGGAAGGTGCCGTCGGACTCGTCGGCCTCGATCACGACGAGGTCGTCGGAGCCGGTGCCGCTGGAGGCGCCCAGCTGGGCGATCACTCCGCCGTTGACGAACGTGGGGTCCACGTCGAGCCCGCGCAGAGCGGTCACGATCATGCCCGTCGACGTCGTCTTGCCGTGGGCGCCCGCGACCGACACGAGTCGCCGGCCCCCGATCAGCCAGTGGAGGGCCTGCGAGCGGTGGATGACGTGCAGGCCGCGCTCCTTGGCGAGGACGAACTCGGGGTTCCCGGGCCAGATCGCGCCGGTGTGCACGACGGTGTCGACGTCGTCGGGGAGGTTCGCGGCGTCGTGGCCGACCGAGACGGTCGCTCCGCGGGCGGCGAGATCGCGCAGGGCCGCGCTGTCGGCGCGGTCCGAGCCCGAGACGCGGATGCCGCGGTCGAGGAACATGCGGGCCAGTCCCGACATCCCCGAGCCGCCGATGCCGATGAAGTGCGCGGCCCGGATGTCGTCGGGGATGGGGAGCGAGAGGTCGGGTCTGATCATTGCCCGACAATCCTAGATCGGCGCGTGCGCGCCAGGCTCCCGGCGCGCTGGGAGCGGCGTGCGCTCACCCGTGCTCGGCGACGACGTGGTCGATCATCGCGATCAGGTTCTCCGACCCCGACCGCGTCCCCACGTGCGCCGCGGCGTCGCGCATCGCATCGCGCCGCGCCGTGTCGGCCAGCAGGGGGACGATCCCGGCGCGCACGCGGTCGCCGGTGAACTCGGCGTCCGGGATCAGGATCGCCGCGCCCGCCTCGACCGCCGACGCCGCGTTGAGCGCCTGCTCGCCGTTCCCGACGGCGTACGGGACGTAGACGGCGGGGATCCCCAGTGCGCTGATCTCCGACACCGTCGCCGCGCCGGAGCGCGACACGATGAAGTCCGCGAGCGAGAACGCCAGATCCATGCGGTCGATGTAGCGGCGCACGGCGTAGCCGGGCACCTGCGGATCCTCGAGCTCGGAGCGCTCGCCCGTGACGTGCAGCAGCTGCCACCCCGCGGCCAGCACATCGCGCCACGCCGCATCGTGCCCCTCGCCGAACGCCTCGTTGAGCCGCTTCGCGCCGAGGGACCCGCCGAACACCAGCAGCGTCGGACGGTCCGGCTCGAGGCCGAAGTGCTCCGCCGCCTCCGCACGCAGCCCGGCGCGATCCAGGTCGACGATCTCGCGGCGCAGCGGCATGCCGACCACGTGCGACCGCTTGAGGGGCGTGCCGGGGAAGGCGACGCCGACGCCCGCCGCCACGCGCGCGCCCAGGACGTTGGCGAGCCCCGGGCGTGCGTTGGCCTCGTGCACGACGATCGGGACCCGGGCGCGGCGCGCGGCCACGTAGGCGGGCGCGGAGGCATAGCCGCCGAAGCCGACCACGACGTCCACGCCGCGCTCGGCCAGGTGGGCGCGCACCTGGCCCACCGCGCGACGGAAGCGTCCGGGGAAGGCGGCGGCCGCACGATCGGGTCGTCGCGGGAACGGCACCTTGTCGACGATCAGCAGCTCGTAGCCGCGTGCCGGCACCAGCCGGGCCTCGAGGCCCTCGGCCGTGCCGAGCACGAGCACGTCCGCCTCGGGATCGCGCGCCCGCAGGGCATCGGCCACGGCCAGCAGCGGGTTCACATGTCCGGCGGTGCCGCCTCCGGCCAGCAGGTACGTCGTCACTCAGGCGAGACTACCGGCTCGCACGGGCCGTCCGGGCACTCCGCGGCCGCGCGGGCGCCGAGGCGCGGCGCTCGGGAAGCGTGCGGGCGAAGGCGAGCAGCACGCCGCTGGCCAGCAGCACCGACAGCAGCGACGTGCCGCCCTGCGACATGAACGGCAGCGGCACGCCCAGCACCGGGAACACCCGCAGCACGACGCCGATGTTGATCAGCGCCTGCCCGACGATCCAGACCGTGATCGCGCCCGACACGATGCGCACGAACGGATCGTCCGTGCGGCGGATGATGTGGAACGCGCCGACGGCGAACAGCGCGAACAGCGCCAGCACGACGATGCATCCGATCAGGCCCAGCTCCTCGCCGACGATGGCGAAGATGTAGTCGTTGGCGGCCGCGGGGAGCCAGTCGTACTTCTCTTTGGAGTTGCCCAGGCCCAGGCCGAAGATGCCACCGTTGGCGAGCCCCCAGATGCCGTGCAGGGGCTGATAGCAGGTGTTGTAGTAGTCGGCCAGACAGTCCTCGTCGAGGAAGCTCAGGATGCGGTTCATGCGGTTCGGGCTGGTGACGGCGAGGATCGCCACCGAGCCGACCGCGAGCAGCGCGGGGAGCACGAAGAGCCGCAGCCGCACGCCCGAGAAGAACAGCGCGCCCAGGACCAGCAGGAACAGGATCATCGCCGTGCCGAGGTCGTGGCCGGCCAGCACCGTGGCGATCACGAGACCCGCGACGGGCACCACGGGGATGAAGACGTGCTGCCACTTCGTCAGCAGCGACTGCTTGCGGTAGAGCACGTAGCCGAGCCACAGCGCCAGCGCGAGCTTGAGGAACTCCGAGGGCTGGGCGGTGAGCCCGCCGATCTCGATCCAGTTGCGGTTTCCGGCGATCTCGTACCCGAGCGGCGTGAACACCAGCATCTGGAACATCGTGGCGAGGATGAGCGCCGCCCACGCGATGCGCTTGAAGAACAGCACCGGCAGGCGGCTGGTGATCAGCATGAGCGGGATGCCGATCGCCGCGAAGATCCCCTGCCGGAGCATGGCGTCCCACGCCGGCTCGCCGGCCGCCGTCGCGACGGCGCTCGTGGCCGACAGCACCATCACGAGACCGAAGACGGTCAGCAGCAGCGCGGTCGAGACGATCAGCAGGAACTCGCTCGGCACCGGCGCGAAGACGCGGCCCAGCGATATGCGGGCGGCCAGTCCCCGGCGGGCGCCGGCGTCAGCGGTCTGCGCCGTCGGCCGGGTCGGCGTCTGCGTCGTGCGTGCCACCGGGCCCCCGTCCGATCAACTGCTCCACGGCGGCGGCGAAGCGCCTCCCCCGGTCGGCGTAGGACGAGAACTGGTCGAACGAGGCCGAGGCGGGAGCGAGGAGAACCACGTCCCCGTCATCGGCGATCCCGGCCGCGATCTCCACCACCCGCGCCATGACATCCTCAGTCTCTGCGGCGTCGACCTCGATCACCGGCACCGCGGGCGCGTGTCGCGCGAACGCGGCGAGCACGGCGGTGCGGTCGGTCCCGATCACGACGGCCGCCTTGGCCCCCGTACCGCGCGAGCGCACGAGGTCCGAGATGTCGACGCCCTTGAGCAGGCCGCCGACGATCCACACCGCGCCGGGGTGGGCGGTCAGCGAGGATGCCGCGGCGTGCGGGTTGGTGGCCTTCGAGTCGTCGATCCACGTCACGCCGCCGTGGCGGGCGATGACCTGGTTGCGATGCGGGTCGAGGCGGAAGCCCGCGAGGGCGTCGCGGATGGCGGCGGGCGGCACGTCGAGGCTGCGCGCGAGCGCGGCCGCGGCGAGGATGTTCGACACGATGTGGGGAGCTGCCAGATCGACGTCGGCCAGCGCGTCCAGCGTCGTCAGCTCCAGCGCGCTGGTCCGGCGCTCGGCGAGGAAGGCGCGGTCGACGAGGATGCCGTCGACGACACCGAGATCGCTGGGCCCGGGGACGCCCAGGTCGAAGCCGATCGCGCGCGCACCCTCGACGACGTCGGCGTCCTCCACCATCGCGCGCGTGGCCTCATCCGCCTTGTTGTACACGCACGCGACGCGCGTGTTGTCGTACACGTGCGCCTTGGCGTCGCGGTAGCCCTCGAACGAGCCGTGCCACTCGAGGTGGTCGTCGGCGAGGTTGAGGCACACGGCCGCGTGGGGCGAGACCGGCTCGGGTCCCGACTGCAGGCCGAGGTACCACAGCTGATGGCTCGAGAGCTCGACGACGAGCGCGTCGAAGCCCTCGGGGTCGCGGACGGCGTCCAGCACGGGCGTGCCGATGTTGCCGACGGGCGCGGCCCGCAGGCCGCCGGCGACGAGCATCGTCGCCGTCAGGCGCGTCGTCGTGGTCTTGCCGTTCGTGCCGGTGATGAGGACCCACGCAGCCGGCTCGCCGTCGGGACGCAGCACCTTGTCGCGCACGCGCCACGCCAGCTCGACGTCGCCCCACAGCGCGATGCCGGCGTCCTGCGCCCATCGGACCACGGGGTGCGCGGGCGCGAAGCCGGGTGAGGCGACGACCACCTCGGGATCGAACGCCACGAGCTCGTCGGGAACGGCCGAGAGCGGGCCGGTCCACAGGCGCGCGCCGATCACCGGGAGGAGTCGCTCGTACTCCTCATCGGCCGTCTCGGTCACCGCGAGCACGTCGGCGCCCAGCTCGGTCAGCGTGTCGGCGACCGAGAAGCCGGTCACCGACAGACCGAGCACGGCGACACGCAGGCCCTTCCAGTCCGCATGCCAGCTCGTGAGCGAATCCAGTCGCGCCCCGCTCATGTGGCGATCAGCCACTCGACGTAGAAGAACCCGACGCCCGACACGGCGAGCAGGCCCGCGATGATCCACATGCGCACGACGATCGTGATCTCGGGCCACCCGCGCATCTCGAGGTGGTGATGCAGCGGGCTCATGAGGAACAGCCGCCTGCCGCGCGTGAGCTTGAAGTACAGACGCTGCAGGATGACCGAGCCCGACGCGATGACGTAGACGCCGGCCACGAGGATCATGAGCAGCTCGGTGCGGGTCAGGATGGCCATCGAGGCGAGCACGCCGCCGATCGCCATCGAGCCGACGTCGCCCATGAAGACCTTGGCCTTGGGCGCATTCCACCACAGGAAGCCCACGAGGGCCCCGACGAACGCCGCCGAGACGATGGCCAGATCGAACGGGTCGCGCACCTGGTAGCACGCGCTCTGCGTCGCCGCGGGCAGCAGCTCGGCCCCCGTGCAGGCCTGGTTGAACTGCCAGAACGCGATGAGGCTGTAGGCGCCGATGACGAAGATGCCCGATCCGGCGGCCAGGCCGTCGAGGCCGTCGCTGACGTTGACCGAGTTCGACGAGGCGACCCCGACGAACGAGATCCACGTCATGTAGAGGATCCAGCCGATGATCGGCCCGAGGGCCATGAAGGACAGCATCGGGACGTCGCGGAAGATCGAGATGTAGGGCGACGCGGGAGTCTGATCGAACGCGTTGGGGAAGTTCAGCGCGACGACGGCGAACGGGATCGCGACGATGACCTGCCCGGCCACCTTGCGCCACCCCGACAGGCCGAGGCTGCGCTGCGAGCGCACCTTCATCATGTCGTCGATGAATCCGACGGCGCCGAAGCCCACCATCATCCACAGCACGAGGTATCCGGAGACCGTCGGCGGGTTGTTGCCGGTGAACGCGCCGGTGAGGTAGCCGATGATCGTTCCGGCGATGAAGATCGTGCCGCCCATCGTGGGCGTGCCGCGCTTGGCGCCGTGCCTGGGGTTGTTGCCGTGCTCCGGAGTGCGGATCACCTGCCCCCAGCCCCAGCGATGGAACAGGCGCAGGAAGGCGGGCGTCAGGAACAGCGTGAAGGCCATCGAGATCGCCGCTGCCGTCAGTAGTGATCTCACGAGAAGGATTCTCCCAGACGATCGCCGAGGAACCGGAGCCCGGCGGAGTTGGACGACTTCACAAGAACGCGATCGCCCTCGCGCAGCTCGCCGACGAGGTAGTCGTACGCCTCGTCCGCGGTCGCGAACCACACGGCCTCGCCGTCCCACGAGCCCTGCGCGACCGCCTCGAGGAACATGCGGCGCGCGTCCGCGCCGACCACGACGATGCGCTGGATGCCCAGGCGCACGGCGAGCAGCCCCACGCGGTCGTGCTCCTCCTCGGCGTACTCCCCCAATTCGCTCATGGCGCCCAGCACCGCGACGGTGCGCTGCGCCGGCGCGGTGATCTGCGCGAGCGTGCGCAGCGCCGCGGACATGGAGTCGGGGCTGGCGTTGTAGGCGTCGTTGATGATGCGGACGCTCTCGGAGCCGAGCGGCTGCATGCGCCAGCGCTCGGCGATCTCGACCGACTCGAGCCGCTCGATGCACGCCGCGAGGGGCACGCCCAGCGCCGTGGCTGCGGCGATGGCCGCCAGCGCGTTCATGACGTGGTGCTCGCCGAGCACGCGCAGGCGCAGCGGGTGGGACTGGCCGTCGGCGACGATCGTGCAGGTCGTGCCGTCGGCGGTCACCGCGACGTCGTCGGCGCGCACGTCGGCCCCGGCTCCCCGGCCGAACCAGCGCACCGCGATCCCGCGCTCCTCGGCGATGGGGGCCATCGCCGACACGCGCCCGTCATCGGCGTTGAGGACCGCGAGGCCGCCGGGCCGGACGGCGCGCACGAGCTCGGACTTGGCCGCGAACGTCGCCTCGATCCCGCCGAAGCCGCCCGCGTGGGCCATCCCCACCATGAGGACGACGCCGACATCGGGTTCGACCAGGCCCGCGAGGCGCGCGATCTCCCCCGGCGCGCTCGCGCCGAACTCGCTGACGAGGAACCGCGTGTCCTCGGTCACGCGCAGCATCGTCAGCGGAGCGCCCACCTCGTTGTTGAACGAGGCGCGCGGCGCGACGGTCTCGCCCTCCCCCTCGAGGATTCGGGCGAGCAGGTTCTTCGTGGTGGTCTTGCCGTTGGAGCCCGTGATGCCCACCACGCGCAGGTCTCCGCGCTCGCGGACGCGCCGCACGACCTCGCGGGCGAGGTCGGCGAGGGCGGCGACGGCATCCGCGACGACGATCTGCGTCACGTCGGCGTCGACGGGCCGCTCGACGATGGCCAGGGCCGCACCCGCGTCGACGGCGGCGCCGACGAACACATGGCCGTCCGTCGTCTCGCCGGGCTTGGCGACGAACACGTCACCGGGCCCGATGAGCCGGGAATCGGTGTCGACGGCGCCCGAGACGATCGTCTCGGGCGTGTCGGCGGCGGCGAGCCGCACAACGCCGGAGACGGCGGCGGCGAGGTCAGCGATGGTGACGGGGATCATGTTCTCTCCGGCCGGATCGGAGTCCTCACCCGAACTTGGGGAGCATCTCCGGCGCCGTCGTCGCGGGCATCACGCGGTAGGTCTTGAGCACCTGCGTCATGGCCCGCTGGAACGCGGTCGCATTGGCCGCAGACGACTTTACCTTCGTGGGCTCGTCGAGCGTGACGACCACCAGGTACTCGGGGTCGTCGGCGGGCGCGAACCCGATCATGGTCGTGTAGTAGGCGCCCACCTTGTAGCTGCCGTTGCCGTCGGACTTCTCACCGGTTCCGGTCTTGCCGGCCACGCGGTACCCGGGGATCTCGACGTCGTTGGCGTAATTGGCCTGCAGGAACACGTTCTCGAGCATCTCGCGCACGTCGGCCGACGTCTTCTCGCTGATCACGCGCGTGGGCTCGGGCGCGTCGGGCGTGACCACGGTCCCGTCCGGCGTCGTGCAGCTCTCGACGAGCGACAGCGGCACGCGGATGCCGTCGTTGGCGATGGCCGTGTACGCGCCGGCGAGCTCGGGCATGGTCGTGGTCAGGCCCTGACCGAAGGCCGTGTTGTACACCGTCTGCGCATCCCACTGGTCCGCGGGGTAGATCAGGCCCGACTGCTCGCCGAGGAATCCGACGGCGCTGCCGTCGCCGATGCCGAACTTCTCGAGGTACTCGTAGCGCGTCTGCGCGCTGACGCGCTCGCTGAACTTCGAGATGCCGGCGTTCGAGGAGTCGATCAGGACCCCCGTGAGCGTGTAGTCGAACGCCGGGTGGACGAAGGCGTCGCGCACGCGGGCGCCGTTGGCGAAGGTCTCGCTGCTCGAGACCGTCACGGTCGATTCGGGGGTCTGACCGCCCGCGTCGATGAGCGTCGCGGCGGTGAGCGGCTTGAACGTCGATCCGGGCTCGAACCAGTTGGTGAAGATGCGGCTGCCCCGGTCCGCGGAATCCGCGGCGCCGACGTCGTTGGGATCGACCGTGGGGTACTCGGCTGCGGCGCGGATCTTGCCGGTGTCGGTCTCGACGACCAGGATCGCGCCGCTGTCGGCGCGCATCGCCTGGGTCTGCTCGGCGATCAGCTGCTGCATGTACCACTGCAGGTCCCGGTTGATCGTCAGCTGCAGCGTCCCGCCGTCCTGGGCCGGCTCCGAGATCTCCGTGCCGGGGATGACGACGCCGTCCTTGCCGCGCTGATACGTCACCCGGCCGTCGGTCGACGCCAGGCACGCGTCCTCGGTGAGCTCGAGGCCCGCCTGCGCGCCCTCGGACCCCATGAACCCGACGAGATTGCCGCCCACGGCGCCGTCGGGGTACGTGCGGGCCGGATGCTGGTCGAACGTCAGATAGGGAGCGCCGATGGCGACGAGTTCGCGATACTGCTCGGTCGTCAGCCGGCGCTTCAGATACGCGAACTGCGACTCGGGGTCGCCGGCGAGGGCGTCGGCGACGGTCTGCTGGATCTCCGCCGAATCCTGCCCGGTGATCGCGGCCATCTCGGACGCCGCCTGCGCCCATGACACCCGCACCGGCTCGTCGCCGCCGTCGTCGCGCAGGAACCCGCCGTCCTCTTCGTAGCCCGAGATGTTGAGCGGATCGAGCACGCCGTCGTACAGCAGGATGCTGCCCGCCAGTGTCTGGCCCTCCTCGTCGACGATCGCGCCGCGCGTTCCGTACAGGGTCCGCGAGGAGCCCAGCGCGTTCGCGACCGAGTCGGCGACGTGGTCGTCGGCGTTGACCACCTGGATGTCGACGAGCCGCACGATGAAGCCCGCGAGTACCGCGAGCACGACGGCCAGCGCCACCATGGTGCGGCGACGAGGACTGCGGGCGCTGCGGGCGGTCATGTGATCAGTGTGTGCTGGGAGTGGGGAGCCCGTCGGTCAGCGCGGGCGGTGTGTCGACGACACCGCCCTCACCCGTGACGGTCTCGGCGGGCAGCCCGGCGATCGTTGCGTCGGGTTCGGTGACCAGCGGAGTGTCCGTGATGAGGGCGTTGGCGACCGAGCCGCGGCCGAGCGCGTCGATGGCGGACGAGCCGAGCGCGATGCCGCTCGTCCCCAGGACCTCGCCGTCGCTCAGCCGCAGGTAGCTGGGCGACTCCTCGATCACCATCCCCAGCGCCGAGGCGTTCGCCGCGAGGTACTGCGGCGAGCTGAGGCCGGCGATGTCGTCGTAGAGGATCTGGGCCTGCCAGTCGAGCTCCCGCTGCTGCTGGGTCAGGCGGGACATCTCGTAGGACGTCTGGGTCGTGAGGATCGACAGCGACATCTGAGCCGCGGCGATCGCCGCGGCACCCAGCAGGGCCACGATGCCGTAGAGGAGTTTCGGGCGGCGGCGGCGTCCCGGGGCGTCGACGGCGCGCAGGCGCCGCTCGGTCCGCTCCGGCCGGCTGCGGCGCGACGGGGTCAGCGCCCGTGCGAGAGGCGAGCTCATGCGTTCTCCTCCCGCAGTCTCTCGGCGGCGCGCAGCCGCACCGGAGTCGCGCGGGGGTTGCGCTCGCGCTCGGCCTCGGTCGCCATCTCCGCGCCCTTGACGAGCAGACGGAAGCGCGGCGCGTGCTCGGGGAGCTCCACGGGGAGTCCCTTCGGCGCCGTCGATGCGGACGCCTGCGCGAACTCGCGCTTGACGAGGCGGTCCTCGAGCGACTGGTAGGCCAGCACGACGATGCGCCCGCCCACGCGCAGGGTCCCCAGCGCCGCGGGGATCGCGTGCTCGAGGACGGACAGCTCGCGGTTGACCTCGATGCGCAGCGCCTGGAAGACGCGCTTGGCGGGGTGCCCGCTGCGCTGCGCGCTGTACGGGGTCGCCGCGATGAGGATCTCCACGAGACGGCCCGACCGGTCGATCGGCGCCTCGGCGCGCGCGGCGATGATCGCGCGTGCGTAACGGCCGGCGAGCTTCTCCTCGCCGTAGCGCTCGAAGATGCGTCGCAGGTCGCCCTCGCCGTACGTCGCCAGCACGTCGGCCGCGGTCGGGCCCTCGGACTGGTCCATCCGCATGTCCAGCGGCGCGTCCTGGGCGTACGCGAAGCCGCGGTCGGCGACGTCGAGCTGCAGCGAGGACACGCCGAGGTCGAACAGGATGCCGTCGACGCGGTCGACGCCGGCACTGCGCACGGCCTCGGCGATGCCGTCGTAGACGGTGTGCACGAGCGTCACGCGGTCCCCGAACGGCGCGAGCCGCTCGCCGGCGATGCGCAGGGCGTCCTGGTCGCGGTCGAGCCCGATCAGGTGCAGACCGGGGAAGCGGGTGAGGAAGGCCTCCGAGTGGCCGCCCATGCCGAGCGTGGCGTCGACGAAGACGGCGCCCTCGTCCTCGAGGGCGGGGGCGAGCAGCTCGATGCAGCGCTCGAGCATGACCGGGGTGTGGATGTCGCGGATGTCCATCGTCTGCGGGTGCCGGGTCCCTCGGCCCTGATCCCCATCCGCTCTGACCTGGCGCCGGGGAAGTGCGTCAGGGCGGGAGCGGCTGGGAGTCAGGGCCGAGGGACTCAGAAGAGTCCCGGGATCACCTCCTGCTCCAGCTCGGCGTAGCTCTCTTCGTTGGCTTCTGCGTAGTCGGCCCAGGCTCCGGCGTTCCAGATCTCGGCGTGGGCGCCGACACCGGTGACGACGAGCTCCTTCTCGAGCCCGGCGTACGCGCGCAGCGGCGGCGGGATGGTGATGCGGTTCTGGCTGTCGGGCTTCTCGGCGCTCGCACCCGACAGGAACATGCGCAGGAAGTCGCGGGCCTGCTTGTTGGCCAGCGGCGCCTCGCGGATCCGGTCGTGCACGCGCTCGAACTCCTCGGTGCTGAAGACGTAAAGGCAGCGGTCTTGACCGCGGGTGATGACGACCCCGTCGCCGAGGTCGTCGCGGAATTTCGCGGGGAGGATGACCCGGCCCTTGTCGTCGAGCTTGGGAGTGTGCGTACCGAGAAGCATCGGTGCGATCACCCCCTCCAGCCCACCCCCCGATGGACAAGCGCCACTTTACTCCACTTTCCTCCACTTCGTCACCCCTGATCCGACATCCGCTCCCCCGGCGCTCCCTTTCGGGCTTCGAGCGGTGCGGCAGCGGCGGTGCGCAGGCACAAAAAAAGCACCGACCCGAAGGTCGGTGCTTGTGGTGGCGTCAGCCGGTCAGGCGGTCAGCGCTCTTCCTGCCGCTTGTCCCATCGATCGTTCATGCGATCCATGAACGACGAGCGGGCGGCCGGCTTCGCGGCGCTCGGACGGTCGCTGGGAACCGCGCGCAGACCACCGCGTGCGGGGGTCACGGCGAGGATCACGCCGCCGAGCATGACGACGAACCCGATCACCCCGACGATGACGAGCGGAATCGACACGCCGACGAGCAGACCGCCGAGGCCGAGGAGAACCAGGAGCGTGCCGTAGACGATGTTCCGGTAGCTGAGACTGCGACCGTCTCGGGGCGCACTGACGACATCTGCGTCGTTGCGCATGAGATGGCGTTCCATCTCGTCGAGCAAGCGCTGCTCCTGTTCGGAGAGTGGCATGCGTCCCCCTCTGTGGCTCGGATACCGCACGATTCTACGCGTGCGCTTCATTACTAGGCTAGGCCCGTGGCGTTCTCTCCAGACCCGATCGAGGCGATTTCCCAGCGAGTAGACACGTTCCTTCGGGATCAGCGCCGCTCGACGGCCGAAATGGGCCCCGAAGCCGACCTCATCCTCGACGCGGCATCGACCGCCGTCAGCGGCGGCAAGCGGCTTCGCGGCCGATTCTGCATGACCGGATGGCGCGCCGTCACCGGCTCGCGCGACCTGCCCGACGAGGTCGTCTCCGCCGCCGCCGCGCTCGAGATCTTCCACGCCGCCGCGCTCGTCCATGACGATCTCATCGACAACTCCGACACGCGGCGCGGGCGTCCCGCCGCGCATCGCGCTCTCGAGGCCGCGCACCGCGACGCGGGATGGACCGGCGACGCGGCCGCCTTCGGGCGCTCCGCCGCGATCCTCCTCGGCGACCTCCTCGTCGCCTGGAGCGACGACCTGTTCGAGGAGGGCCTGGCCGCGGCTCCCGCCGACGCGGCCGGCGCCGCTCGTCGGGAGTACGCGACGATGCGCCGCGAGGTCACCGTCGGACAGTTCCTCGACATCGCCGAGGAGTCCGCGTACGCCACCGAGCCCGACGAGCGGCACGCCGAGCGCGCGCTGCGCGTGGCGTCGTTCAAGTCGGCGCGGTACAGCGTGCAGCAGCCGCTCGCCGTCGGCGCGGCCCTGGCCGGGGCCGACGCCGCGCAGGCCGCGGCGCTGGCCCGCTTCGGACACCCCCTCGGCATGGCCTTCCAGCTGCGGGACGACGTGCTCGGCGTGTTCGGGGACGCCGAGCGCACCGGCAAGCCGGCGGGAGACGACCTGCGCGAGGGGAAGCGCACGGTCCTGGTCGCCTATACGAGAGAGGCGCTGAGCGTTCCGGCGCGGCGGATCCTCGACGAGTTGCTCGGCGACCCGGGGCTCGGGGCGGACCAGGTGGCCTCGCTGCAGCGCACGATCGTCGAAACCGGGGCCCTCGATCGCCTCGAGGCCCTCATCTCGGACTACGCGCGGGACGCCGACCGCGCTCTGATCGGCGCACGCCTGGACAACGCGTCGGTGGGCGAACTGCGCGACCTGCTGCGGGCGGCGACGGAGCGGGTCACCTGAGCCCGCCCGCGGCCTCAGGCGAGGGTCCGCGCGACGCGCCGCACCTCGCTCTTGTGGCCGGCGCGGAGCGCCTCGATCGGCGCCACGCCGATGGTGTCCTCGGGCGCGAGCAGCCAGTCGATCGCCTCATCGTCGCTGAAGCCGGCGTCGTGGAGCACGATCACGGTGCCCCGCAGCGATGACAGCGGACGGTCGTCCTTGAGGAACAGCGCGGGAACCTTGGACACGCCGTCGCGTCGCGACGCCACCAGCTGGTTCTCGTCGATCAGTCTGCGGACCCTTCCCAGCGTTTCGCCGAGGATCTCGGCGAGTTCGGGGAGGGTCAGCCATTCGGTCTCGGTGCGCGGCGCGGAGTCAGCGGTCACCATGCCACTATCGCACTTCTTCACCGCCGCACGACATACGCCGCCCTCGTCCGCGACCCCGGCTATTCACATTCGTCACACGCGTAACATCCGTCGCACCAATATCACGGGTTGACACGAGATGACTTCCGTGACACGGTACTGGCAGTCCATAGAGGGGGGATCTCTTGCGACGCGACAGCCGCGACACTCGACTCCGCACCGCGCCGGTGATGATGGGCGTGCCCGCCGTCGTGGGGTCGATCGCCCTCACCCTCGCCTCGGCACCGGCGGCGCACGCCGACAGCGGCGCGAGCGCGCCCCGCACGCTCAGAGCTCTCCCGGACCGCGCTCCGCAGACGACGACCCCGGTCGCGCCCACGGCCGCGGCCGTTCCGGCGAGCTACACCGTGCGCGCCGGCGACACCGTCAGCGCCATCGCCTCGCGCTTCGGGCTGCGCACCACGGACGTGCTCGCCCTGAACGGCCTCTCGTGGCGTTCGATCATCTACCCGGGCCAGGTCCTCAAGCTCACCGCCTCCGGCGGTTCGGCGCCGGCCGCGGCCGGCAAGCCGTCGTCGACTCCTTCGTCCACGACCTACACGGTGCGCGCCGGCGACACCGTCAGCGCGATCGCCTCGCGGCACAAGCTGTCGACGTCGGCCGTCCTGAAGGCCAACAGGCTGTCGTGGTCCTCGATCATCTACCCCGGCCAGAAGCTCACCATTCCGGGATCGACGAGCAGCCCGGCATCCTCGTCGTCGGGTTCGAGCTCGGCCGCCCAGCCCTCGTCGGGCGGTTCGGCCGCTCCGGCGTCATCCGGCGGCAGCAGCTACACCGTCCGGGCCGGCGACACGATCAGCGCGATCGCCGCACGGCACGGTGTCTCGGTCGCCGGCGTTCTGAGCGCCAACGGCCTCGGCTGGTCGTCGATCATCTACGCCGGGCAGAAGATCACGATCCCGCGCGCCGGGCTGGACGGGCTCGATGCCGAGCAGATCGACAATGCGCGCCTCATCGTGCGGATCGGCCGCGAACTCGGCGTGCCCGACAAGGGCATCGCGATCGCGCTCGGCACAGCGATGCAGGAGTCCTGGATCCGCAACCTCGATTGGGGCGACCGCGATTCGCTCGGGCTGTTCCAGCAGCGACCGAGCACCGGCTGGGGCACCGCCGAGCAGGTCCGCAACCGCGATCGCGCGATCCGCGCCTTCTACGGCGGCGCGGGCGATCCCAACGGATCGCGCACGCGCGGACTGCTCGACGTGGCGGGCTGGCAGGGCATGAGCTTCGCCGACGCGGCCCAGGCCGTGCAGATCTCCGCCTACCCCGACCGCTACGCGCGCTGGGAGAAGCCGGCCTACGCGTGGCTCGCCGCCCTGGACTGATCGGGGCCGCCCGGTGAGGCGTTGGACGGGCACGGGGCCCGACGTCCGTAAACTCGGAGCGTGAGCACGAGCCAGCAGACCGACCCGCTGATCGGCCGTCTGGTCGACGGCCGGTACCGGGTGCGTGCCCGCATCGCCCGTGGAGGCATGGCGACGGTATACGTCGCGACGGACCTGCGGCTCGAGCGTCGCATCGCGCTCAAGGTCATGCACGGCCACCTCAGCGACGACAGCGTGTTCCAGAGCCGGTTCATCCAGGAGGCCCGCGCCGCAGCCCGCCTGGCCGACCCGCATGTGGTGAACGTGTTCGACCAGGGCCAGGACGGCGAGGTCGCCTACCTCGTGATGGAGTACCTCCCCGGCATCACGCTGCGCGAGCTGCTGCGCGAGCAGAAGCGGCTGACCGTCCCGCAGGCGATCTCGATCATGGACGCCGTCGTCTCCGGCCTCGCCGCAGCCCACCGGTCGGGCATCGTCCATCGCGACGTCAAGCCCGAGAACGTGCTGCTGGCCGAGGACGGCCGCGTGAAGATCGGTGACTTCGGCCTCGCCCGCGCCACGAGCGCGAACACCGCGACCGGCGCGCAGCTGCTCGGCACCATCGCCTACCTCGCACCGGAGCTCGTCACACGCGGCACCGCCGACGCGCGCAGCGACATCTACGCGCTCGGCATCATGCTGTACGAGATGCTCGTCGGCGAGCAGCCGTACAAGGGCGAGCAGCCGATGCAGATCGCCTATCAGCACGCCACCGACTCGGTTCCGCGCCCGAGCGTGAAGAACCCGGCGGTGCCCGAGCAGGTCGACGAGCTGGTGCTGTGGGCGACGGAGAAGCAGCCCGAGGATCGCCCGTCCGACGCGCGCGAGATGCTGCGCCGCCTGCGCGAGATCGAGAGCGAGCTCGGGATCTCGCCCCAGGTCGCCCGCACCGGGCCGATCGGCGTGGTGACCGAGGGCAGCGCCACCGACGAGCTCACCGCAGTCATGCCGCTGACCCCCACCGGCCCCATCGTCACCGACCAGGAGAGCGACAACGCCGGGCGCCTGCGTCGCGCCACGCGCCGCAGGTCGGGGCGAGGCGGGTGGATCATCGCCCTGGTGCTGGTGCTCGCAGCCGCCGCGGCGGGCGTCGGCTGGTGGTTCGGTTCGGGACCCGGGTCGCTCGTAGCCGTCCCCGCCGTCGACGGGATGACGTTCGAGGAGGCCGAGACGGCACTCGCGGACGAGGGCCTGGTCGCCGTGCAGGCGGGACGCAACAGCGTCGACGTGGAGTCCGGGATCGCGATCGAGACCCAGCCCGGTGCGGGAGACCGTGTCGAGCGGGACGCGACCATCACGGTGTTCGTGTCGCTCGGCCCCGCACAGGTCACGATCGCGGCGTCGCGCGGCGAGCCCGAGGACGATGTCACCGCCATGCTCGCCGACCTGGGCGTCACGGTCGAGGGCACGCGCGACTTCTTCACGGGGTACGCCGAGGGCCGGGTCGCGGGCGTGCTGATCCATCCGCGCGACGGCGGCGAGGAGTACGGGTGCGGCGACGGCTGCAACGCCTACGAGGGCGACACCGCGACGCTGTGGCTCTCGCTCGGCGAGGTTCCCGACGTGGCCGGTCAGACGCTCGACGACGCCACCGCGACGCTCGAGGGCGTGGGGCTGAGCGTCGCCGGCGATCTTCCCCAGGAGTACAGCAGCACCGTCGACGCCGGATCGGTTATCCGCATGAACGACCGGACCGAGTCGGGCTGGTGGGAGCCGGGAGACACCGTGACGCTCGTGGTCTCGAGCGGACCCGCGCCCATCGAGGTGCCGGATGTCGTCGGCGACAGCATCGTCGACGCGGTCAACGAGCTGCGCGACGCCGGATTCACCGTCAGCACCGACGCGCTCCCCCTGCAGATCTTCTGGGGCCTCTACGACGTCACCGCGACCGACCCCGCACCCGGCGCGTTCCTGACCCCCGGCTCCCAGGTCGCGATCACCGGCTTCGAGCTCTCCTGACGCCGGCGCGGCCGCGACCGCACCGGCCCGGCGTCAGCGCTTCTCGAGCTCCTCGGCGACCAGGAAGGCCAGCTCCAGCGACTGCATGTGGTTCAGGCGCGGGTCGCACAGCGACTCGTAGCGCGTGGCGAGGCCCGCTTCGTCGATCATCTCGGAACCGCCCAGGCACTCCGTGACGTCGTCGCCGGTCAGCTCGACGTGGATGCCGCCGGGGAACGTGCCGACCGCGCGGTGCGCCTCGAAGAACCCACGGACCTCGTCGATCACGTCGTCGAAGCGGCGCGTCTTGTAGCCGGTCTGCGACGTGATGCCGTTGCCGTGCATCGGGTCGGTGACCCACAGCGGCGTCGCGCCCGAGTCCTTCACGGCCTCGAGGAGCGGGGGCAGGGCGTCGCGGATCTTCGACGAGCCCATGCGCGTGATGAACGTCAGGCGACCGGGCTCGCGCTCCGGGTCGAGCTTGTCGATCAGCGCCAGCGCCGTCTCGGGCGTCGTGGTGGGCCCGAGCTTGACACCGATGGGGTTGCGGATCTTCGAGAAGTAGTCCACGTGCGCGCCGTCGAGGTCGCGCGTGCGCTCGCCGATCCACAGGAAGTGGCCGGACGTGTTGTAGGGCGTCCCGGTGCGCGAGTCGATGCGCGTCATGGGTCCCTCGTAGTCCATCAGCAGGCCCTCGTGACCGGTGTAGAACTCCACGCCGCGCAGCTCGTCGAAGTCGGCGCCGGCCGCCTCCATGAACTTGATGGCGCGGTCGATCTCGCCCGCGAGACGCTCGTACCGCTGGTTGGCCGGGTTCTGCGCGAAGCCCTTGTTCCACGAGTGCACCTCGCGCAGGTCGGCGAATCCGCCCTGCGTGAAGGCGCGGATGAGGTTCAGGGTCGACGCCGACGTGTGGTACGCCTTCAGCAGGCGGTTCGGATCGGCGGCACGGGAGCCCTCGGTGAAGTCGTAGCCGTTGACGATGTCGCCCCGGTATGCCGGGAGCGTCACGTCGCCGCGCGTCTCGGTGTTGCTCGAACGGGGCTTGGCGAACTGGCCGGCCATACGGCCCATCTTCACCACAGGCATCGAGGCGCCGTACGTGAGCACGACGGCCATCTGCAGGACCGTCTTGATCCGGTTGCGGATCTTCTCGGCGGTGGCGCCGGCGAAGGTCTCGGCGCAGTCGCCGCCCTGGAGCAGGAAGGCTCGCCCGGAGGCGGCCCGCGCCAGGCGATCGCGCAGGTTGTCGACTTCACCGGCGAAGACGAGGGGCGGGAGGGTGGCGATCTCTGCGGATGCCGCGGCCACGGCCTCCGGGTCGGGCCACTCGGGCTGCTGCTTGATGGGCAGTGTCCGCCAGTGGTCGAGCGCGTCGAGCAGCTGTTGCATCCGATCAGTCTATCCGCGCCGGACACGCTCCCGACGCCGCATGACGGCCCCCGCTACGCCGCGGTCTTCGTCTTGAGTCGGTCCTTCACCGTCGAGGCGTAGACGTCCTCGTAGTCCTGCTCCCCGAGGCGCTGCAGGGCGACCATGATCTCGTCGGTGATCGACCGCAGGATGTAGCGGTCGGACTCCATGCCGGCGAACCGGGAGAAGTCCAGAGGCTCGCCGATCACGACCCCGACGCGCACGATGCTGGGAACGCGCCGTCCGATCGGCATCATCGTGTCGGTGTCGACCATGACGACCGGCACGACCGGCACGTGCGCTTCGAGCGCCATGCGCGCGATGCCGGTGCGGCCGCGGTAGAGCTTGCCGTCGGGGCTCCGCGTCCCCTCGGGGTAGATCCCGAGCAGATCGCCGCGGCCGAGGACCTGCAGACCGGTGTTGAGCGAGGCCTCGGAAGCCTTGCCGCCGGAGCGGTCGATGGGGATCTGCCCGGTGCCCTTGAAGAACATGCGGGTCGCCCAGCCCTTGAGGCCGCGACCGGTGAAGTAGTCGCTCTTGGCGAGGAACGACATCGGCCGGTCGATCAGGAGCGGCAGGATGATGGAGTCCACGAACGACAGGTGGTTGCTCGCGAGGATCGCTCCCCCGTTCATCGGGACGTTGCGACGACCCACGATCCAGGGACGGAAGATCGCCTTCACCAGCGGTCCGATGACGATGTACTTCATCAGCCAGTAGAACATCGTCAGGCCTCCGAGGCCGCCAGGTCCGCGGCACCGATCAGCCCCGCATCGTTGCCGAGCCGCGCGATCGCGAAGTCGGCCACGGGGCGGTCCCCGTACCCGGGGAGCGACGTCTCGTAGGCGAGCCGCATCGGCGACAGCAGATCCTCCCCGAGTTGTGCGACTCCCCCGCCGATGACGAAGAGCTCGGGGTCGAACGCCGCCTGGAACCCGCCGCACGCCTCGCCGAGAGCCGTCGCCACGCGCCGCAGAGCCTCGATGGCCCCCTCGTCGCCCGCCAGCACCAGCCGGGACACGGCCGGGCCGGAGATCGACCCCTTCTCGGCGCGCAGCTGCGCCAGCCCCTCGCCGATGCCGCCGCCGTCGGCGATGGCGTTCGCTTCGCGCTGGAGCGCGCGGCCGGATGCATACTGCTCGAGGCATCCGTTCTGACCGCAGCCGCACAGGCGACCGCCGCGCTCGAAGCGCACGTGACCGAGTTCGCCGGCGATCCCGTGCCCGCCGCGGTACAGCTTGCCGTCGAGCACGACCGCGCCGCCGACGCCGGTGCCCATCGTGAGCATGATCATGTGGTCGACGTCGCGGCCGGCGCCGAACCGGAACTCCGCCCAGCCGGCGGCGTTGGCGTCGTTCTCGATCGCGACGGGCATCTCGAGCGCGTCTTCGAAGGTCTGCTTGAGGGGTTCGTTGCGCCACGCGATGTTCGGAGCGTGGATGACCACCGCGCGATCCTGGTCGATGAAGCCGGCCGCCGCGACTCCGGCGGCCACGATGCGGTGGCGATCGCGCAGGTGGCGGATCATGTCCACGACGGCATTGGCCAGCGCACCGGTGTCGGCGGGAGTGTCGACCCGCAGCTTCTCGATGATGCGGCCGGCGTCGTCGACGACGCCGCCGGCGATCTTGGTTCCGCCGATGTCGATGCCGACCTTCAGCACGGCGCTCCTTCCCGCCACCGCAAGTGCGGTGGCCGCCATGAAGTCTAGTGGCGGACGGGTCCGCGCCGAGGGGTGCCGCTGTAGCATCCGTGCGCGCGCTGCGCACGGATGAGACTCGCTCTCAGAACATCTGATACTGCATCTCGCGATGCTCCGCGGCGGTTCCGCCCGTGCTGGACTAGAATGTACCGAGTCGCACCCCCGCCTTGACCGGTACCGAAGGAGTTGCCGTGATCCAATTCGAAGTCCCTGCCATCGTCCCCGCGGATGCGGAGGCGAATGTCGCCGACCTGCTCGTCGAGCGGGTCCGCATCACCCCGGATCTGGCCTTGTTCGCCGTTCCCGACGGAGCGGGCTGGCGCGACGTCAGCGCAGCCGAGTTCCAGCGGCAGGTGATCGCCCTGGCCAAGGGCTTCGTCGCGGGCGGCCTGACGCCCGGCGACAAGGTCGGCTTCATCGCCCGCACCACCTACGACTGGACGCTCGTGGACTTCGCGCTGTTCTATGCCGGCGCCGTGATGGTGCCCATCTACGAGACCAGCTCCTCCGCGCAGATCCAGTGGATCCTGTCGGACTCCGGCGCCGTGGCGTGCATCACCGAGACGCACGACCACTCCGAGCGTCTCGCCGCCGTCCGTGACGAGCTGCCCCTCGTCGGCAGCGTGTGGGAGATGCACGCCGGCGATCTCGACGAGCTCAAGACCAAGGGCGCCGACGTCGAGGACGCCGAGATCGAGCGCCGCCGCCAGCTGGCGAACGGGGCCGACATCGCGACCCTCATCTACACGTCGGGTTCGACCGGACGCCCCAAGGGCTGCGTGCTGACGCACGGCAACTTCGTCGAGCTGTCGCGCAACTCCGCGAAGGCCCTCGCCGAGGTCGTGGGGATGCCGGGTGCGTCGACGCTGCTGTTCATCACGACGGCGCACATCTTCGCGCGCTTCATCTCGATCCTCTCGATCCACTCCGGTGTCAAGACGGGGCACCAGCCCGACACGAAGCAGCTGCTGCCGGCACTCGGGTCGTTCAAGCCCACGTTCCTCCTGGCCGTGCCCCGCGTGTTCGAGAAGGTGTACAACTCGGCCGAGCAGAAGGCCGAGGCCGGCGGCAAGGGCAAGATCTTCCGCGCCGCCGCGCACACCGCGATCGAGGTCTCGGCGCTGCAGGAGGCCGGCAAGAAGGTCCCCTTCTTCACCAAGATCAAGTTCGCGCTGTTCGACAAGCTCGTCTTCAGCAAGCTGCGCGAGGCGATGGGCGGCCGCGTGAAGTACGCGGTCTCGGGCTCGGCGCCGCTCGGCGAGCGCCTCGGCCACTTCTTCCACAGCCTCGGCATCACGATCCTCGAAGGCTACGGGCTGACCGAGACGACGGCGCCGGCGACGGTGAACCTCGCGCACAAGTCGAAGATCGGCACGGTCGGACCGGCGCTGCCGGGCGTCGGCATCCGTCTGGACGAGGACGGCGAGATCCAGGTGCGCGGCATCAACGTCTTCCGCGAGTACTGGCGCAACCCCGAGGCGACGGCTGAGGCCTTCGACGACGGCTGGTTCAAGACCGGCGACGTCGGCGCGTTCGACGACGACGGCTTCCTGCGCATCACCGGACGCAAGAAGGAGATCATCGTCACCGCGGGCGGCAAGAACGTCGCGCCGGCCGCGCTCGAGGACCCGATGCGCGCCGATCCCATCATCAGCCAGGTGGTCGTCGTGGGCGACCAGAAGCCGTTCATCTCGGCCCTCATCACGCTCGACTCCGAGATGCTGCCGACGTGGCTGGCGAACCAGCACCTGTCGGCCGACATGCCGCTCGCCGAGGCGGCGAAGCACCCCGCGGTGATCGCCGAGGTGCAGCGCGCCGTCGACCGGGCGAACAAGCACGTCTCGCGAGCCGAGTCGGTCCGCAAGTTCACGATCCTCCCCACCGAGTGGACCGAGGCCAGCGGCCACCTGACGCCGAAGATGAGCATCAAGCGCAACGTGATCCTGACCGATTTCGCCGCCGAGATCGACGAGATCTACAACGCTCCGGTGAGCACGACCAACGTCTCGATCCCGTAAGGGAGCGGATGCCGCAAGCCCCGGGCCCGTGAGGGTCCGGGGCTTCGTCGTCGCGGTGCCGGTGTCAGAACCAGTCCGACTCGCGGACCTCTTTCATCGCCGCACGGCGGTCCTCGGGGCTGAGACGGCTCAGGTACAGCATGCCGTCGAGGTGGTCGGTCTCGTGCTGGAGCGCCTGGGCCATGAGACCCTCCCCCTCGAGCACGACCTCGTTCCCGTCGACGTCGATTCCGACGACCTTCGCCCACGGATACCGCAGCGCGTCGTGCCACAGTCCGGGGACCGACAGGCACCCCTCGCCGGTGGGGGTCGGCTCGCCGCGGACCTCGGTGACGACGGGGTTGAGGACGTAGCCGATGTCGCCGTCGATGTTGTAGCTGAACGCGCGCAGGTTCACCCCGATCTGCGGCGCCGCGACACCGGCGCGCCCGGGCAGCTCGACGGTGTCGAGGAGATCCTGTACGAGCGCGCGGACCCCATCGTCGATGTCGTCGATGGGCGCGCTCGGGGCGCGCAGGACGGGGTCGCCGAAGAGGCGGATGGAGCGTACTGCCATGGCGGGGCCTACGCGGCCGTGGCCATGAGTCGCAGACCCTCGACCACGACGGCGGCCATCTCGCGGGCGGCCTCGCGTGTCGCCGGCGAGAGGTCGCGGAACGTGATCGCGCTGCCGGCGGCGATGTGCGCGTCGTACGGCATCCGCACCACCGCGCGCACGCGGCTGCGGAAGTGCCCCTCGAGCTCGTCGAGCCGCACCAGCGTCTGACCGGGCCGGGAGTTGTTGAGCACGACGACCGAGCGACGGGCCAACTCGCCGTAGCCGTTCGTCTCGAGCCACGTCAGCGTCTCGGACGCCAGACGCGCCTCGTCGACGCTGAGTCCGGCGACGATGACGAGCTGATCGGCGCGTGCGAGCGTCGCCTCCATGACGGAGTGGACGATGCCGGTTCCGGTGTCGGTGAGCACGAGCGAGTAGTAGTGCGCCGCGAGCGAGGCGACGCCGTCGTAGTCGTCGTCGCTGAACGCCTCGGCGACCCGCGGGTCGGAATCCGAGGCGATGACGTCCAGGCGGGTCTCGTCGCGCGCCACGATCGACGACAGGTCGTTGTAGCCGACGACCTCGCCGCGCACCTTCGCCAGGTCGCGGACCGTCTTGCCGCTCGCGCGCGTGATGCGCTCCGACAGCGTGCCGCGGTCGGGGTTGGCGTCGATGGCGATGACGCGGTCGTCGCGGGCGTCGGCGAGGGCCATGCCCAGCAGCGTGGTGACGGTGGTCTTGCCGACGCCGCCCTTGCGCGAGAGCACCGGGACGAACCGGGCGCCGCCGGTCAGCGGGCCGGCGATGCGGCGGTCGAGCTCCTTGCGGGCGCGGGCGCGCTTGCTGTCGCCGAGGTTGATGCGGTGGCCGCTCAGGCGGTACACGAAGTGCTGCCATGCACCCTCGGGCTCGGGCCGCGCAGCGTGCGCCGGGTCGAGCAGACGATCGGCCGTCAGCAGGTCCGCGGTCTCACGGTCGGCCTCGAACTCCCCCAGGCGCTTCGAGGTCAGCGCGACCTCCGGGCGCGGCGTCACGACGCGCTCGACCGAGCGCGCGGGCTGCGGCGCGATGGCGCCGGTGTGCGCCTCGCGGCGCGTGGTCGCCCGGGGTGCGGCGGTCTCGTCGGGCTCGGGCGCCGTGGGCGTCGGCTCTTCGGTCACTTCGGTCTCCTCGGCCTCGATCGGCGCGGCGTGCGCGATCGTATCGGCGGAGTCGGCCGGCTCGGCGACCTCGGGCATCGCGTCGTGCTCCCCCGTGTCGACGACCTCGACCGCATCCGTGATGTCTTCGTCAGCGTACGGCGCCGGAGCATCCGCTGCCACCGGCACTTCGCCCGTGGTCTCGACGATCTCGGCCTCGGCCCACGTCGAACCGCCCTGCAGCCACCGCTGAGCGAGCACGTGGACGTCCAGCGGCTCCTCGCCCGCCGGCTCCGGCTCGGACTGCTCGGGAGCGGAGGCCGAGGGCTCGGGCTCGTCGGCGACGCCGAGAGAGGCGTCGTCGGGCTCGCCGGCGTCCGCGAAGGTGCCGTCGAGGCCGTCGGCGTCCGCGGGGGCCTCGGCCACCGCCGGCTCCGGCTGGTGCTCCCCCATCGCGGCCTCGTCGTACGCGTCCGGCGCGGGGACAGACTCGTCGTACGCGTCCGGCGCGGGGGCATCCTCCCCGGGGGTCCACACGGACGCGGCGTCGTCGGCACCGTCGTCGTCGGGTTCGATCGACGCCTCGACGGCGGGCTCGTCCACCGCCGGCGTCGACCCGTCGTCGGCGTAGGGCATCTCGTCGCCGATCACGTCGTCGTCGTCATCGAGGTCGTGGTCGGCCTCGCCCGGGATCGAGACGCTGAGACCGGCGCCGCCGCCGAGGAACCCGATCGAGGTGGTGTCGACGCCCGCGGTGTCGGCGAGCACGCCGTTCTCGATCTCGTCGTCGGGGCGGTTGTCGGGGTGGTCAGGCGTCAAAGCGGGAGTCTCCAAATGTTCGACGGGCGCGCATCACGAGGTGAAGGCCGCCGTACAGGCTACTGTGCGGGACGTATCACGACCAAAAGATCGCCCGCCTCCACCTGCTGCGTGCCGGCGATCGCGACGCGCTCGATGACGCCGTCGACGGGTGCGGTGATGGCCGCCTCCATCTTCATGGCCTCGATCGACGCGATCGGCTGGCCGGCCGTGACCGTGTCGCCGACCGCGGACTTGAGCGTCACGACGCCCGAGAACGGCGCGGGGACCTGGCCCGGGATCGTCGTGTCCGCCTTCTCGGCGTGGTGCGACTCGACCGTGATGCTGCGGTCGCGCACGAACACCGGGCGAAGCTGCCCGTTGAGGGTCGTCATGACGGTGCGCATGCCCTTGTCGTCGGCTTCGCCGATGGCCTCGAGACCCACGAACAGCTGCACGCCGCGCTCGATCTCGACGACGTGCTCTGAGCCGACGCCCAGTCCGTACAGGTAGTCGACGGTGTCGAGGACGCTCAGGTCCCCGAATGCCTCGCGGGCCTCGTGGAACGACCGCGTGGGCGCCGGGAAGAGCAGCCGGTTGAGCATGTCGCGGCGCGACGCGGCGTCTCCCGAGAGCGCAGTGCTCTCGTCCTCGGTGATCGGGGTGACCGCGATGTCGACCGTGCGACCCTCGAGCACCTTCGAGCGGAAGGGCTCGGGCCAGCCGCCGGGGAGGTCCCCGAGCTCGCCGGCCATGAAGCCGACGACCGAGTCGGGCACGTCGTACTTGTGGGGGTTCTCCTCGAAGTCGGCGGGGTCGGCCTTGACGGCCGCGAGGTGCAGAGCGAGGTCGCCCACGACCTTCGACGAGGGGGTGACCTTCGGCACACGGCCGAGGATGCGGTTCGCCGCGGCGTACATGTCCTCGATGAGCTCGAAGTCCTCGGCGAGGCCCAGCGCGATCGCCTGCTGGCGCAGGTTCGACAGCTGGCCGCCGGGGATCTCGTGGTGGTACACGCGTCCGGTGGGTCCGGGAAGACCCGATTCGAACGGCCGGTACATGTGGCGCACGGCCTCCCAGTACGGCTCGAGGTCCGACACGGCGCCCAGGTCGAGTCCGGTGTCGCGCTCGGTGTTCGACAGCGCCGCCACCAGCGACGACAGCGACGGCTGGCTCGTGGTGCCCGACATGGGGGCGGATGCCGCGTCCACGGCGTCGGCGCCTGCGGCCGAGGCGGCCAGCAGCGTCGCGAGCTGCCCGCCGGCGGTGTCGTGCGTGTGGACGTGCACCGGCAGGTCGAACCGCTCGCGCAGCGCCGCGACGAGCTTCGCCGCGGCGGCCGGGCGCAGCAGGCCCGCCATGTCCTTGATCGCCAGCACGTGGGCCCCCGCCTCGACGATCTGGTCGGCCAGGCGCAGGTAGTAATCCAGCGTGTAGAGGTCCTCGTCGGGGCTCAGCAGGTCGCCGGTGTAGCAGACGGCGACCTCGGCGACGGCGGTGCCGGTCTTCAGCACCGCGTCGATCGCCGGCCGCATCTGCGACACATCGTTGAGCGCGTCGAAGATGCGGAAGATGTCGACGCCGCTCGCGGCGGCCTCGTGCACGAAGGCATCCGTGACCTCGGTCGGGTACGGCGTGTAGCCGACCGTGTTGCGTCCGCGCAGCAGCATCTGGATCGCGACATTCGGCAGCGCCTCGCGCAGCTTGTCGAGGCGCTCCCACGGGTCCTCGCCGAGGAAGCGCAGCGCGACGTCGTACGTCGCCCCGCCCCAGGCCTCGACCGACAGCAGCTGGGGCGTCATGCGGGCGACGTACGGCGCGACGGCGACGAGGTCCTTCGTGCGCACGCGCGTCGCCAGCAGCGACTGGTGCGCGTCGCGGAACGTCGTCTCGGTGACGGCGAGGGCGGTCTGCTCGCGCAGGCTCTTGGCGAAGCCGGCGGGTCCCAGCTCGAGGAGCTTCTGGCGCGAGCCGGCCGGGGGCTCGCTCAGCAGGTCGATCTTCGGCAGCTTCTCGCGCGGGTCGATCGTGACCGGGTTCTCGCCGTGCGGCTTGTTGACGGTCGCGTCCACGAGCCAGTTGAGGATCTTCGTGCCGCGGTCCTTGGACTCGCGTCCGGCGAGCAGCTCGGGGCGCTCGTCGATGAAGGACGTGGAGATGTCGCCCGCGACGAAGGCGTCGTCGTCGAGGACGGCCTGCAGGAACGGGATGTTGGTGGACACACCGCGGATGCGGAACTCCGCCAGCGCGCGTCGGGCGCGCAGCA
Organism: Microbacter sp. GSS18; assembly: GCA_029319145.1. Taxonomy (NCBI): domain Bacteria; kingdom Pseudomonadati; phylum Bacteroidota; class Bacteroidia; order Bacteroidales; family Porphyromonadaceae; genus Microbacter; species Microbacter sp. GSS18. The sequence goes on from CP119753.1 coordinate 1,334,852, forward strand.
CGGCGGCGTGGAAGTCGCGCCCGCGGCACGTGAGCTTCGCGAGCATCGAGTCGAAGTGCGGGCTGATCTGCGAACCTGCGGCCGTCGTGCCGCCGTCCAGGCGGATGCCCGCCCCGCCCGGCGACCGGTAGGTCGTGATCTTGCCGGTGTCGGGGCGGAAGCCCTGCGTCGGGTCCTCGGTGGTGATGCGGCACTGCAGGGCGGCACCGCGGAGGCGGATGTTCTCCTGCGCGAGCCCGAGCTCGGCGAGGGTCTGGCCGGCGGCGATGCGCATCTGCGACTGCACGAGGTCGACGTCGGTGACCTCCTCGGTCACGGTGTGCTCGACCTGGATGCGCGGGTTCATCTCGATGAAGACGACCTCGCCGGTGCGCGGCCCCGCCGTCTCGAGCAGGAACTCCACCGTCCCGGCGTTCTCGTAGCCGATCGACTTCGCGAACGCGATGGCGTAGCGGTGCAGGTCCTCGCGGATGTCGTCGGACAGGTTCTGCGCCGGCGCGATCTCGATGACCTTCTGGTGGCGCCGCTGCACCGAGCAGTCGCGCTCGAAGAGGTGGATGGTCTCGCCGGCCTTGTCGGCGAGCACCTGCACCTCGACGTGTCGGGGACGCTGCACGGCCTGCTCGAGGAACACGCGCGGGTCGCCGAAGGCGCTGTCGGCCTCTCGCATCGCCTCGGCCAGGGCCGGGGGCAGCTCTGCCTTCAGCTCGACGCGGCGCATGCCGCGCCCGCCGCCGCCGGCGACGGCCTTGACGAAGATCGGGAACCCGATGTCGTCGGCCTGCGCCACCAGCGCGTCGACGTCGTCGGAGGCCTCGGTCGAGCGCAGCACCGGAACGCCCGCGGCGATCGCGTGCTGCTTGGCGGTGACCTTGTTGCCGGCCATCTCGAGCACGCTCGATGCCGGGCCGATGAAGGCGATGCCGTGCGCAGCGGCCTTCGCGGCGAGGTCGGGATTCTCCGACAGGAATCCGTACCCGGGGTAGATCGCGTCGGCGCCGCTCTCGAGCGCGACGCGGATGATCTCGTCCACGTCGAGGTAGGCGCGGACCGGATGCCCCTCCTCGCCGATCTGGTACGCCTCGTCCGCTTTCAGGCGGTGGAGCGAGTATCGGTCTTCGTAGGGGTAGACGGCGACGGTGCGCGCACCGAGCTCGTAGGCGGCTCGGAAGGCGCGGATCGCGATCTCACCACGGTTGGCAACAAGGATCTTTCGGAACATGCTCACCTCGCGGACGGCGTTGGGGGCGGGCTGAGTGTGCTCTCAGCCTAGGGGACGGTAACGTGGTGGCTTGTGCACGTGCTCTCGGTCAGCTCCCTCAAGGGCGGCGTCGGCAAGACGACCGTGACGCTGGGCCTCGCCTCCGCGGCGTTCGCCCGAGGCGTCAGGACTCTCGTCGTCGATCTCGACCCGCAGTCAGATGTCTCGACCGGAATGGACGTCGGCGTCGCCGGACGCCTGAACGTCGCGGACGTCCTGGAGAATCCCAAGGAGAAGACCGTCCGCCAGGCCATCACGACGTCCGGCTGGACGAAGGTGCATCCCGGCACGATCGACCTCATGATCGGCAGCCCGTCGGCCATCAACTTCGACGGACCGCACCCGAGCGTGCGCGACGTGTGGAAGCTCGAGGAGGCGCTCGCGACCATCGAGCCCGAGTACGACCTCGTGCTGATCGACTGCGCCCCGTCGCTGAATGCGCTCACGCGCACCGCGTGGGCGGCCTCGGACCGCGTCATCGTCGTGACCGAGCCCGGGCTCTTCTCCGTCGCCGCCGCCGACCGGGCGCTGCGCGCCATCGAGGAGATCCGCCGCGGACTCTCCCCCCGCCTCCAGCCGCTGGGCATCGTGGTCAACCGTGTGCGCCCGCAGTCGATCGAGCACCAGTTCCGCATCAAGGAGCTGCGCGACATGTTCGGTCCGCTCGTGCTGTCGCCGCAGCTGCCCGAGCGCACGTCGCTGCAGCAGGCGCAGGGCGCCGCCAAGCCCCTGCACATCTGGCCCGGCGACTCCGCGCAGGAGCTCGCCGCCGACTTCGATTCGCTGCTGGACCGCGTCATGCGCACCGGCCGCATCCCCCAGCCGGGCGAGGCCCGCGCCTAGCGCTCCCGCGCGGCCGCTTCGTCGGCGGCGTCAGGACGGGATCCAGCGGCAGCCTGGCCCGGCGACTCGCCGACGGCGGTCTCACGCTCGGCGGCGCGCGTCATCGCGAACGCGACGACCAGCGCCAGGACCACACCGACCCCGAGCAGTCCGATGCTGCCCCAGCCGAGGACCGGGAACGCGTCCCCCTGGGGCGCGGCGGCGCCGTCGGCCCGCAGCTCGGCCGCCCGCAGCTGCAGCGCCACGAGCACCGTCCGGATCGCGGCCCATATCGCGAACAGCCAGGGCGCGCGCCGCGGCCGCAGCAGGGCGAGCGCCATCAGGGGCGCCGCGAAGGGCGTGATCGTGAACAGGTACCGCGAGTTCCACCCGCCGCCGCCCGCGACGTACAGCACCACCGTGAGTCCCATGCCCGCGAAGACCGCGAGGATCGTCCCGAGGACGAGGATGCGCTCGATCCGGTGCTCGGGACGACGGACCAGACCCACGACGCACAGCGCTATCCCGGCTGCCAGCGGCACCACGAACAGCAGGAGCGTCCACCACGTCCCGTCGCGCAGGAAGGGCAGGTCGGCGTAGGAGTCGATCGAGTACTGCTGGAGCATCTTCGACCAGAAGCCCCGGTCCAGCGCGACCTCGAGCGGCGGCCGCCGCACACGGCCGAGGTTCTCGATCACCCAGTCGTCGCCGCGGCGGCCGCTGATGTTCCCGGTGATCGAGATGTTGCGCAGGTAGAACCATCCGTTCAGCGCCGCGATCGCCGCGACCCCCACGCCCGCGACGGCCAGGGCACGCACGAGCGGCAGGAGCTTGAACAGGGCCGCCACGACGGGTACGCCGAGGAACAGCAGCATCATCGGCAGGACGCCGAAGCGCGACCCGACGGCGGCCGCGGCCGACAGCGCGATCCCGATGCCGTTGCCCCAGGACGGCACACGCAGGAAGCGCAGCAGGAACAGGAAGGCAAGCGCCGCGAACAGCACGGCGGGCTTGTCGTTGTAGACCGCCCCGCCGATCCCGACGAAGTGCGTCGCGAGCGCCACGACGACGGCGGATGCGAGTCCGACGGCGGGCACGGACGGGAACATCCGGCGGCCGATCGCACGCACCGTGTAGACCATCGCCACCGACAGCGGAAGCATCGACAGACGGGCGGCGAAGTCCGCTTCGACGACCATCCCCGCGTCGACGAGAGGCCCGACGATCGGCGCGAGGACGATGTAGAAGTACGGCGGATGCATCCACGTCCACTGAATGGGCGCGCTGAACCCGACCTCGTTGCCCAGCACCAGCGGATCCCCCCTGACCGGGAGCTCCCCCTGCCAGATCCGCAGGGCATGGTCGACGTGGGCGGCTTCGTCGTAGCTCAGATAGGGCGCCGAGCCCAGCGCCATGGCGAGCGGACCCCCGATCGCGACCAGGACGAGGGCGACGTGTTCGAGGACCCTCAGCCACGTGCGCGACGCGGTGATCGGTCGATCGGGTGTCTCCGGCATCCAGCCCCCAGCGCTCGGCATGCGGCGACCACGCGCCGTTCGGCGCGACCAGCATAGCGACGCGCGCCACGGCGCCGGGAACGGCTGTGGACGGCGACGGGGAACGTCGCCGGGCCGGTCGCCGCCTTACGCCGTGCGGCGCGCGCGCCGGGCGGCGAGCTCGTCGACCGCCTCGGGCGACTCTGCCGTGAAGTCCACGAGGGTCGACTCGACCTCGTGCAGCACCTTGCCGACCGCGATGCCGAAGACGCCCTGCCCGCGCGAGACGAGGTCGATGACCTCGTCGTTCGACGTGCACAGATAGACCGACGCGCCGTCGCTCATGAGCGTCGTGCCGGCGAGGTCGCGGATGCCGGATGCCCGCAGCTGCTCGACGGCGATGCGGATCTGCTGCAGCGAGATGCCGGTGTCGAGCAGACGCTTGACGAGCTTGAGCACCAGGATGTCGCGGAAGCCGTAGAGGCGCTGCGACCCGGAGCCGCTGGCGCCGCGGACGGTGGGCTCGACGAGCTCGGTGCGCGCCCAGTAATCCAGCTGGCGGTAGGTGATGCCGGCGGCGCGGGCCGCCTGGGCACCGCGGTAGCCGACCTCGTCATCCATCTGCGGCAGACCGTCGGTGAAGAGGAGGTCGTCGGCGAACGGATGACCCTCCGCCGCTTCGTGAGCTGTCATACGCTCCCCCCTCCGAGTGCGGACATTCCAACGCTAGATGAGCACGGGGCCTCGGGCAACGACATCCGCTCGTCGGCCCTCGGCGTGTCGCGATCGCGACTCACGAAAGCAGCCGGTCGAGGGCCGTCCGCACGAAGATCGCCCGCACGTCGTCGAGGCGCTTGGCCAGCTCGCCGCCGACCTCGCCGGCGCGTCCGCGCGAGTTCGCGTCGGTGCGGCGCAGCATGGGGGCGATCGCCGATTCGATCAGCGCCACGTCCCGTTCGGCGTTCTGGCGCATGGTGCGGATGTGGCGCGGCTCGATGCCGTGGCGGTCGAGCGCCACGAGCGCGCGCAGCAGTGTCACGTGCTGCTCGGTGTACGACTCGGCCCCCACCAGGATGCCGGTGCTGATGGCGTCGTTGAGCAGCTGCGGGGCCGCGCCCGAGGCGCTCAGCAGTTCCGCCCGCTGATAGCGGCGCGGCGCGGGCACGATCGAGGGCGGCGGGACGGATGCCGGCGGCACCGGGTCGCGGCCGGCGTCGACGTCTTCGAGGTACTCGCGGATGACGTTCAGCGGCAGGTAGTGATCTCGCTGGAGCGTCAGCGCCAGGCGCAGGCGATCGAGGTCGGCCTGCGAGAACTTGCGGTAGCCCGACTCGGTGCGCACCGGCGACACGATGCCCTGCACCTCGAGGAAGCGCAGCTTGCTGCTGGTCAGCGTCGGGAACTCGGGGGTCAGCCGAGCGAGGACCTGGCCGATGCTCAGCAGACCCGCGGACGAGGACCGTTCGCGGGCGGAGGCGGAGGACATCACTCGGCCGTGGCCTGCAGAAGGTCGGCGGGCGAGACGAAGAAGTTCAGCCGGAACTTGCCGATCCGCACCTCGGAGCCGTTGCTGAGCGCGGCGCGGTCGACCCGCTCGCCGTTGACGTACGTCCCGTTGAGGGAGCGCTGGTCGACGAGTTCGAACGCCGTGCCGGTGCGGGTGATCTCGGCGTGACGTCGCGAAACGGTGACGTCGTCGAAGAAGATGTCGGCCTCGGGATGCCGGCCGACGGTCGTGACGTCGGCGTCCAGCAGGTAGCGGGCGCCCGCCGTGGGGCCCGAGCGCACCAGCAGGAGCGCCGCTCCGGACGGGAGCGCCTCGATGGCATCCAGCTCGGCATCGGCGAGATCGCTGCCGAACGGCACGAACGACAGATCCGACTCATGGCCGAAGGTCTGCGTGGTGTCGGAGTCGCGGACTCCGTCCCCCGTGCCACTGCCCCGGCGGATGTCATCCGCTCCGGGTCGGCGATTGTCCTCCACGGTGGACCTCCTCTTGCTGTGCAAGCCTATCCGATCAGGCTCCCCAGACGTTCCCCGGCAACGCCTGCGACGCGCGGATCTGTATGTTTCGCCCCGTGTCGCTCGGGTGGCCTGCGGGGAGTCGCGCGTCCTAACCTGACTGGACAACGAACCTACCCCACGAGGAGCCCATCGTGTCCAGTCCACGCCAGCACATTCCGCCCTTTCCGGCGCGGGAGCGTACGGCGTGCATGTGCGTGGACGGCCTCCGCTGCTCCTCGTACCGGCCCGGGCACGCGCTGCACCTGATCCAGGCGCGACTGGCCGCGGCCACGCCCACCGAGTGGGTGGACGCGATCGTGGAGTCGGTCGACGCCGACGCCGGCGTGATCGTGGTGGCGGGTCTGCTCGACGGGCGGACGGTGTCGGTCTGGAACGGCGCGGGCGCGGTATCGGCCGTCGCCGCCGGCACGCCGGTCGCGCTGCACGCGCGCTACGACGTGCTCGCGGTCGGCTCGGCCCGCTTCAACGTCGCGCCGCTGGACTGACGCGGTCCGTCCCGCCTCTCGGAACGACCGGGCGAGGGGCGGTGTCTCAGGCGGCCGCCATCATCATGTCCTTCACGGCCATGCAGCTGTCCATGCACGCCTGGCACGACTGAGCGCACATGCGGCATACGTCGCTGTGGTCGGCGTGCTCCATGCACTCGTCCATGCACGTCTGGCACATGGCCATGCACGCGTCGAGCATCGACATCATGGATGCCGGGGTCATGCCCTGCATCCGCATCATCGACCGCATCATGGTGTTGCACATGTCGGCGCAGTTCATGCACGCCGGCGCGCACGACATCATCTGCGTCGAGCACACGGTGCACGCCTGCTCGCAGGCCGAGCAGGCGTCCATACACGCCTGCATCACCATCATGTCCATCGTGTCCATGCCGGGCATCGACATCATGTCCTTCGACATGGCGTCCATCATCGTGGCGTCCATCCGCCCGCCTCGCTTCCGTCTCATCGGCGGGCAGGGGCACCCGCCTGCGGCCAGGGTAGGCCCGCGACCCGCCATGCGGAAGACCCGAGTAGCCTCGATCGGGTGCTGACCGATGAAATCCCCACCCGGCTCCGTGCTCTCCTCGTCGCCGCCGTCGCCGCGGCCTTCGCTCTCATCGGCGTCCTCGCCGCGGCACCGCCCGCGCTCGCGCACGACGAACTGGTCTCGACGGACCCTGCCGCCGACTCGACGGTCGCGGAGCTGCCGGCCGAGCTCACCCTCACGTTCAGCTCGGAGATCGCCGACGACGAGGGCGCGAACGTCGTCGAGGTGACCGATGAGACCGGCGCCGATCTGACGGACGGCGCGCTGAGCGTGCGCGACAACATCCTGACCCAGCCGCTGACGGGGCCTGCGACGGGTGCCGTGACGGTGCTGTGGAAGGTCGTCTCGAGCGACGGTCATCCGATCTCGGGCGAGTTCTCGTTCACGGTCGAGCAGGCGCAGCCGACGCCCGTCCCCACCGTCACCGTGACGATCACGCCCACCGCCGAGCCCACGGCATCCGCCTCCCCCACCGCGACCGCGACACCAGAGCCCGTCGCCGCCTCGGGGTCGAGCCCGTGGCCGTGGATCATCGGGATCGTGATCGCCGCGGGCCTGGTCGCCGGCATCGTCTACCTGATCGTCGCCCGCCCGCGGCGCGCGACACCGGGCCAGGACGCGTCGGGCGGCGCATCTGACGGCGCCGGCGAGCGATAGGCTGGGGACCATGCCTCACTACGACGTCGCCATCCTCGGCGCCGGGCCCGGCGGGTACGTCGCGGCCGTCCGCGCCGCACAGCTCGGCCTCTCGGTCGCGATCATCGAAGAGAAGTACTGGGGCGGTGTGTGCCTCAACGTCGGCTGCATCCCCTCCAAGGCTCTGCTGAAGAACGCCGACCTCGCGCACACGTTCAACCACAAGGCCGACCTGTTCGGAATCTCGGGCGATGTCTCGTTCGACTTCGGCACCGCGTGGGACCGCAGCCGCAAGGTGTCGAACACGCACGTCGGCGGCATCCACTACCTGATGAAGAAGAACAAGGTCACCGAGTACGAGGGCCGCGGCACGTTCGCCGACGCGAACACCATCGACGTCGCGAAGTCCGACGGCTCTACCGAGCGCGTGACCTTCGACAACTGCATCATCGCGACCGGCTCGAAGGTGCGGCTGCTGCCGGGCGTCACGCTCAGCGAGAACGTCGTGACGTACGAAGAGCAGATCATGACGCGCGAGCTCCCCAGCTCGATCGCGATCGTCGGCGCCGGCGCCATCGGCATGGAGTTCGCCTTCGTCATGTCGAACTACGGCGTGAAGGTCACGATCATCGAGTTCCTCGACCGCGCCCTCCCCAACGAGGACGAAGAGGTCTCGAAGGAGATCACGCGCCACTACAAGAAGCTCGGCGTCGACATCCTCACCGCGACCAAGGTCGAGACCGTCGTCGACTCCGGCGACAAGGTCACCGTCACCTACAGCGACAACAAGACCGGCGCGCAGAGCTCGCTCGAGGCCGACAAGGTCCTGATGTCGATCGGCTTCGCGCCGAACATCGAGGGCTTCGGCCTGGAGGCGACCGGCGTCAAGCTCACCGAGCGCGGCGCCATCGAGATCGACGACTTCATGCACACGTCGGTGCCGCACATCTACGCGATCGGCGACGTCACCGCGAAGCTGCAGCTCGCGCACGTGGCCGAGGCGCAGGGCGTCGTGGCCGCCGAGACGATCGCGGGCGCCGAGACGATGGCGCTGGGCGACTACCGGATGATGCCGCGGGCGACCTTCTGCTCGCCGCAGGTCGCCTCGTTCGGCCTCACCGAGCAGCAGGCGCGCGACGCCGGCTACGACGTCAAGGTCGCGAAGTTCCCGTTCTCGGCCAACGGCAAGGCGAACGGCCTCGGCGAGGCCGTCGGCTTCGTCAAGCTGGTCGCCGACGGCGAGCACCTCGAGCTCCTGGGCGGCCACATGGTCGGCCCGGACGTCTCGGAGCTTCTGCCCGAGCTCACGCTCGCGCAGAAGTGGGATCTCACCGCTCTCGAGGCTGCGCGCAACGTGCACACGCACCCGACGCTGTCGGAGGCCGTGCAGGAGGCCTTCCACGGCCTCGCCGGCCACATGATCAACCTCTGACGCGACGCGTTCGAGCGACAGAGCCCCGGGACTTCGGAAGTCCCGGGGCTCTTCGCGTCAGCGGGTGTTCAGAAGCCGAGGGCGCGCGCCAGCTTCGAGTTCGCCGTCGAGGGCTTGCCGCCCACCGTGCGGACCGCCGCCTGGATGCCGGCGACGATCGCGGCGAACGTCTGCAGGTCGCGCGGCCCGGTCGGCGTGCCGGGGCCGAGCTCGACCTCCCACTCGCGCCACGAGCGCTCGGTGCCGAGCCGCTCGTCGCGCGTGGTGACGTGGTCGTCGGCGAACTCGGCCAGCAGCTCCCCCGTCGCCGTGCGCAGGGCGTAGGCGGTGCGGGTGTTGCGGATGCGCGCGAGGGGCTTCAGCTCGCCGTCGGTGATCTCGTCGATGCGCGCCCGCACGGCGGGCGGGATCTCCATGCCGTCGGTGAGCGGCCACTGCTCTTCGCTGCGGCCGTGACCCTCGCGCGGGCCCTTGAGATGCCAGCCGGCGTCGGGGCCGCCCGTGCGCCGCCGCAGCGCGTAGCCGGCGTGGGCGAGCGTCCAGTCGTCGGTGTCGAGGTACTGCGCGTCCAGATCGCGCACCTCGGCGTCGCCGACCTCGACGACGCCCGGGACGGTCGTCCAGTCGGGCAGGCGGGTGAAGTCGTCGACCTCGAACTTGAACTCGATCTCCACCGAGCGCGTCGGCTGTCCGTCCGCGCCCGGTGCCTGCTCAGTCGTCGGACGGTCCGATCTCTTCGGTGGCCTCGACGAACCAGAACTCCGCCTCGGTGGGGCCGTCGTCGTCACCCGTGTGCTCGAGCGCGCCACGTCGCTCGTAGACGATCTGGCCCTCTCCGTAGGGGACGATCATCTCGTCGAGTTCGGGCGATGACAGGGGCAGCACCTGCCCGTCGAGCGGGCCTCCGTGCAGTCGAGCGATTGCCATGTGCCGAGCATAGTCCCGCCGCGTTTCGCATGCCCCCGACACCCCCGTGTCTCCGCAGGACCGGCGGGACGAAGGTCCCCTCCCCGAGGCCGTACGCTGGTGTGGCCATGAAACCGTTCGTCCTGCTCGCGACGCGCGCCGAAGACCTGCCGGCCGACGAGGAGTACGAGCTGTTCCTCCGCTACGGCGGCCTCGCCGAGCGCGATCTCATCCGCGTGCGCCTCGAGGCAGGGCCCATGCCCGACTTCGACCTCGACGAGCTGTCGGGCTTCATCGTCGGCGGCGGACCGTTCAACGCCTCGGACCCGCTCGAGAAGAAGTCGTCCGTGCAGCGGCGCGTGGAAGCGGAGTTCCAGGCGCTCCTCACGCGCGTGGTCGCACGCGACTTCCCGTTCCTCGGCGCCTGCTACGGCGTCGGAACGGTCGGCGCGTATCTGGGCGCGAGGATCGACAGGACCTACGCCGAGCCGGTGAGCGTCGTGGAGGTGTCGATGACGGATGCCGGCGCCGCCGATCCGCTGCTGGCCGGCATGCCGCCGACGTTCGGCGCGTTCGTCGGCCACAAGGAGGCGATCACGGCGCTGCCGCCGCAGGCGACGCTGCTGGCGTCGTCGCCGACGTGCCCCGTGCAGATGTTCCGGGTCGGACAGAACGTGTACGCGACGCAGTTCCACCCCGAACTCGACGTCGAGGGCATCACGACGCGCATCCACGCGTACGCCGACTACGGGTACTTCGCGTCGCACGAGCTCGAGCTCACGCTGTCGGCGGTGCGGCGCATCGCGGTGTCGCATCCCTCCCGCATCCTGCGCACGTTCGTGGAGCGCTACGCGCGGCACTGACCGGCCCCGCTCCTCGCGCCCCCGCCGCGGGGATGCCGGTGCTACGCTCGCCGCATCCGAACGCGGCCGTGACCGGATGGAGGACCGACGTGGCTCTGAGACGCAGGACGCTGATCGTCGGCGCAGTGGCGGGGGCGGCCCTCGCGGCCGGGGTCGCGGTGCCGGGCATCGCCGCGGGTCTGCCGTCGCCGGCCACCGAGGTCGTCCAGGACGCGCCGGGGCCACCCGACGATGCGCCTGACGAGGGTCGCGACGCGGGCCCTGACGCCTCGTCGCACGGCGCCCGCGTCTCGGAGGTCGCGCGCGATAAGAGCGGCGATGTCACGAATCATGGTCAGCGCGTGTCCGAGGTGGCGCGGCAGAACGGCGCCGCCCATCGCGCCGAGTCGGCATCCGGCGCGCCCGGGAACCGCGGCAATGCCTACGGTCACGATAAGGGCGTCGGCAACCCGCACGGCGATGACTGAACCGCGCTGAGCCGCCGACGGCGCCGACGCGCGCCGCCGGTCAGGCGGGCGGCTCGACGATCCGCGCGATGGTCGCCGTCAGCTCGGGTTCGACCGACTCCAGCTGCGGGGTCAGCCCGATGTCGACCAGCACGATGTCACCGGCGAGCTCGGCACCTCTCCCCCGCACGAGCCCGGTCTTCACGGCGCCGAACGTGACGGTGACGGATGCCGGGAGCACGGCGTGGTCGCATTCCCCGGTGTCGGGATGCAGGCCGCTCGGCAGGTCGACCGCGATGACGCGCGGACGGCCCGCGCCGACCGCGGGGAGCAGTGTCTTGACGGCTTCGCGCGCGACCCCGCGCAGCGCGGTGCTGCCGGTCGAGCCGATGCCGAGGATGCCGTCGAGCACGAGGTCATAGTCGCCGACGCCGTCCCGCACGGCGGCCAGGTCGACCCAGCGGGCGCCGGCCGCGACGGCCGCCGCGACCCCGTGCTCGTGGGCGCGGGTCCCGATGACGAGCACGTCGACGGAGTGCTCCTCGGCCAGCTGTGCCGCCGCGAACAGGGCATCGCCGCCGTTGTTGCCGGATCCGGCGAGGACGAGGATGCGGGCGGTGGCGGCATCCGCTTCTTCTCGTGCGATCTGGGCCAGGGCCGAGGACGCACGCGCCATGAGCGGCTCGCCGGCTTCGAGAAGCGGCTGCTCGGCGGCGCGCACCTGAGCGGCCGTGTAGGCGGGGGTTTCGGTCATGAGCCGGTTCGCTCCTTCTCTTCGGCTTCTCGGGCTGCGCGAAGGGCATCGGCGGCGGTCTGGACGTCGACTTCGGCCTGCCTCACCTTGCGCTGTGCGAACGTCGCGGCGCCGTACTTGAAGCGCACGCGGTCCTCGGCCTCGCGGACGCCGACGACGATGTAGGCCGCGGCGATCAGGACGACCTGCACCGACAGGTTCACCCATAGCAGCAGCGCGATCAAGGACGCGAACGAGGCCAGCAGCGGATTCGAGGTCGCGCCGCCGACGAACAGACCGGAGAGCTGCTGCAGCACGGTCAGTCCGAACCCGCCCAGCAGCGCCCCGGCCCACAGCGCACGCGCCGGCGGCTTCACGCCCGACAGCATGAGGAACAGCGCGATGATGGCGCCGACGTCCAGCAGGTACACCACGCCGACGGTGACGACCGTCGTGAGGATGTTGTCTGCCGGTCCCCCATCGGGACGATCCAGCCAGCCGAGCACGAGGTCGACGCTGTAGGTGCCGAGGAAGGTGACGACGGCCGATGCGACCAGAGCCAGCGCCGTGCCGATGGCGAGCAGCAGGTTGCGCATGAGCTTCCAGACGTACGCGATGTCGTCGTAGTTGGTCGACGCGATCGTGCGCATCGCGATCCGGAGCGACGTGATCGCTCCGATCGCCGCCATGACCAGACCGATGGCCGAGATGATCCCGGTGAGGGTCAGCCCCGCCGGTGGGGCGATGTTCTCGGGGTCGATGATGCCGTCCGGCCCCACGAGACCGGGGATCACGGCATCCAGCGATCCGATGAGCGCCTGGATGACGTCGGGGTTGCCCGACAGCCACAGCGCCGCGAACGAGAACGTGAGCAGCACGCCGGCGAAGATGCTGAACAGCGCACGGTACGTGATGCCGTCCGACAGCATCGGCCCGCGCTTCTCGACGTACAGCAGGAAGGCGCGCACGATCTTGAGCGTCAGCACCCACGCGATGACCTTCTTCACCAGGCGCATCACCGCGTCGTAGACGCCCTTCGCCCACTCGATCACGCCTCGCATGCGCCCCACCATACCGATCCGGAGTTTCCGGCATCCGGGGCTGGACAACCCCGTCCGAGCGTTGACAAGACACCCCTAGGATGTGACGAGGGGCTGGGATTGGGGAATGCCGTGAGGGGACTCGCACAGACGCTCGTACTCACCGGGGCGGTGCGCGCTGCGGACATGTCGGCGGCGCTGGCGCAGTTCGGCGACACCGATGAGATGGTCGAGTTCCTCGCGGGGCAGCAACTCATCACACACGGCCAGATCGCCGAGGCGATCGCGCTGAACTCGGGGCATCGGTACGTGGATCTGTCGAGCATGGCGCTCGACCCGAACGTCATCGGCCTGGTCCCGAGTGCCGTGTGCCGAAAGTACGCGCTGATCCCGATCGATCGGCGCGGCGATCGGCTGATCGTGGGGATTCTGGATCCCACTGACATCGTCGCGCTCGACGACGTCGCGAGCGTCACCGACCTCTTCGTCGAGCCGGTTGTCGTCGCGAAGGACGCGCTGGGGCAGATGTTCGAGCGGTTCCTGCGCTCGGACGAAGAGCTGAGCGAGCTTCAGGCATCGATCGAAGAGACGTCGTCGACCAGCGGCTCCGCGTTCACCGAGGAATTGCAGGAGCAGGACAACGACGCACCGGTCGTGCGCTTCGTGAACCTGCTGATCGCCCAGGCCATCAACGACCGCGCCAGCGACATCCATGTCGAGCCTGGTGAGAAGCAGCTGACTGTGCGGTTCCGCATCGACGGCGTGCTGCACGAGATGCAGAAGGCCGATCGCAATATTCAGGACGGCATCATCTCCCGCCTGAAGATCATGTCCTCGATCGACATCGCCGAGAAGCGGCGTCCGCAGGACGGCCGCCTGTCGGTGTCTCACGACGGCCGCACGGTGGACCTTCGCGTAGCCACGCTCCCCACGGTGTGGGGCGAGAAGATCGTCATGCGCATCCTCGACAACACCGGCCAGACGATGGGCATGCGTGATCTCCTGTTCTCGAGCATCAACGAGCAGCGCTTCCGCGATGCAATCTCGCGTCCGCACGGGATGGTCCTTGTCACCGGCCCCACAGGCTCCGGAAAGTCGACGACCCTCTACACGGCGCTGCGCGAGGTCGCAAACCCCAAGATCAACGTCATCACCGTCGAGGACCCCGTCGAGTACCGCATCGCGGGCATCAACCAAGTCCAGGTGAACAACAAGGCCGGGCTAACGTTCGCGTCGGCACTGCGTTCGATTCTGCGCTCGGACCCCGACGTCGTGCTCGTTGGCGAGATCCGCGACAAGGAAACAGCCGTTATCTCAGTCGAAGCCGCCCTCACCGGCCATCTCGTGCTTTCGACGCTGCACACCAACGATGCACCCTCAGCGCTGACCCGCCTCACTGAGATCGGCACAGAGCCGTTCCTGGTCGCGACTGCATTGTCGGCCGTAGTCGCCCAACGTCTCGCCCGGAAGCTGTGCGTGCGATGCCGCGCGCCGTTCACCGAGACAACCGAGGTGCTCTCGTCGCTCGGCTTCCCTCACGACCCCGAGGACGTGCCCGAGCTGTTCAAAGCCGTCGGTTGCGACACCTGTGCCGGCACCGGCTACCGCGGCCGAATCGGGCTGCACGAGGTCATGACCATGACAGACGAGCTCGAGCAGCTCGTCGTCACCCGCGCCACCGGCAGCGAGATGCGCCAGATCGCTCTCGATCAGGGCATGGTCTCGCTCCGCGACGATGGTTGGGGCAAGGTCGCACTAGGCCTCACGACAATCGAAGAGGTTCTTCGCGTCTCGATCTGAGGTCTAGTGGCGCTCGGCTGCAACACCGACCCACCCGGCACCACGGACTGTCGATAGCCATACCGCCCAGCCCGCATCCTGGTCTTGTCTTGATGCGAACTTCGCGCCGCGCCGGCAGCGTATGGAGTTCGGCGATCTCGAGGCTGGCGTGGGATCGAACCCACGCCGACGAGCATGCCCCCGGTGGCGTTACTGGGCTGCAAGGTCCCCATAGAGTGTGAAAATCGGCAGGTACAGCGAGATGACCATTCCGCCGATCACGACGCCGATGACGACGATCAGAATCGGCTCGATCGTGGACGAGAGTTGAGACGTCGCGGTCTCAACCTCATCCTCATAGAACTCGGCTATGCTCGCGAGCATCTCGACGAGAGTTCCCGACTCTTCGCCGACAGCGACCATCTGCGGCACCATACTCGGAAACACCTCAGCTCGCGCGAGTGGCGCGGCGAACGACTTGCCGGCGCGTATCGACTCCTGCACTTCATGAATCGCCTGCTCGACCTTCCAGTTATTCGACGCCTGACCGACGATGGACAGCGCCTGGATGATGGGCACACCCGCGCTGAGCATCATGGAGAGATTGCGGCTGAAGCGGGCAACAGCCATCTTGGTCGTTAGCTTTCCGAAAATCGGGAGCTTGAGCTTGATCGGGTCGAGGACCTTGCGTACCCGTTCCGTGTGCCTGTTTCGCATCCAGACGCTCCACAGAACGATGACCAGGACAAGCAGCAAGGGCAGGATCCAGATCATGTTGTCCGACAGGACGACGAGGATCCGAGTGGGCAAGGGGAGTTCCGAGCCGAGGCTAGAAAACATGCCTTCAAAGATCGGCACAATGAACGTGATCATCGCGAGCATGCCGAGAATCGCAACGAAGAGAACGATGGCAGGATAGGTCATCGCCGCGCGGACCTTGTTCTGCAACTCAGCCTCTTTGCGGTAGTTCTCCGCAATCGATGCCAGTGCCGCACCGAGGAATCCACCGGCCTCTCCGACGCGCACAATGCTCAGCATCAACGGCGGAAACACGTCGGGGTGACGGGCCATCGCGCCAGAGAGCGAGTTTCCGGCCTCGACGTCCGCATGGACCGAAACCAGGGCAGGTTGGAGCTTCCGATCTTCGGTTTGCTCAATCAAGATGCCGAGAGTCCGCATGAGCGGTAGCCCCGCGTTGATGAGCCCTGACATCTGCTTCGCGAAGATCGCGAGGTTCTTCGCTGAGACGTGCCGCGTCAGTCCCGGGAGCCTGATCTCCATGTTCAGGCCTGTCTTGGACACAGGAAGAACGTCCAGAGGCGTCAACCCCTGCGCCCTCAATTTGCCCGTGACAACTGCCTCGCTGGATCCTTCAATCGTGCCCTTGACGACGCCACCCCCGGTGGGGTCGACGGCTCTGTAGCGAAACTCCTGAACGAGTGCCACGTCAAACCTCCGTGTCCTCATGGTGCCACTCGCCCGCGCGGTAGCTCCACTCCTCAGCATCGAGATCACTCGAGCGCACGTAGACGTCGTCGAGAGACGTCGGGTCGACCGCGTAGGACTTTGCGACGTTCCGAGAGATGACTCCCTCGCCGACGAGGCGTTTGAGGTCCTGATCGAGCGTGTGCATGCCTACGGCCTGACCGGCCTGCATTGCCGATTGGAGTTGCGCCACCTGGCCCTCACGAATCATGTTCGCGACAGCGGGCGTGTTGATCAGGACCTCGGTTGCGATCGTCCGCCCCTCGGTCTGCGACAGCGGCATGAGTGTCTGGCTGATCACACCCTGGAGCGTATCGCCGAGCTGTGCGCGGATCTGATGCTGCTGGTCCGCCGGGAACACATCAATGATTCGGTTGATGCTCTTCGCGGCGCCCTGGGTGTGCAGGGTCGAGAGCACGAGATGTCCCGTCTCCGCCGCCGAAAGTGCCGCGCGGATCGATTCGGGGTCTCGCAGCTCACCGATGAGGATCACATCTGGGTCCTGGCGAAGGACGCGACGTAGGGCTTCCGCGAACGAACCCGTATCGGCCCCGATCTCACGTTGGTGGATAAGCGCCTTCTTGCTCTCGTGATGGAACTCGATCGGGTCCTCGATCGTGATCACGTGAGCGGGCACGATGTGGTTGATAATGTCCACCATCGCCGTCAGTGTCGTGGACTTGCCCGATCCCGTCGGGCCCGTGAGCAACACCAGACCGCGCGGCTTGAGCGCGAGCTCGCGGCAGATCTCAGGCGCTCCCAGCTGCTCGAGTGTGAAGACACGATTCGGAACGAAGCGCAGCGCAACGGCGATCGCACCGAGCTGGCGATAGACGTTTACGCGGAACCGGCCAAGTCCATCTGACGCATGTGCGAGGTCGACCTCGTGGTGCGTGTGGAACTCCTCGCGCTGTCCCGGTGCCATGAGTTCGTACGCCGCCGCCTCAAGCCAAGACGCCGCGATTGGGTCGTCGTAGCCAGGAATCGGAACCAGGTCGCCGTCTACACGCATAAGGGGTCGCGCGTTGGCGGTGAGGTGCACGTCAGATGCACGCAAGTGCGCAGCAGCGGAGAGCATGCTGTCGAGAATCATCGTGCTCATGCTCAAGCCTCCGGGAGGACAAAGGTCAGTGCCGCCACAGACACGCTGAAATCGGCGTCGCCCGATGTCACGGTCGTCTCGATGTTGCTGAGTGCTCGCGGACCACGACGCAGTTCATCGAGGAACCGGACAACCTCCGATAGCTCGGTCGCGCTTGCCACGATGACGAAGTCAACCTGCTGCCGGCCGTCGTCAGGGCTGGCCGACACTCCGGCCTCGGGCGCGGCCGTCTCCCCGTCCGTAGAGGCTTCGGTGGACGCGTCAGGCTGTGTGGCCGCTGTTGCTTCCCCGATCGCCAGTGCCTCCGTACGAGGCACGAACGCCACGTTCTCACCCGCCGTAATCGATTCCACGGTGACGCCAGATGAGCCTGCCGCCCGCGCAACCACCTCGAAGACATCGTCAAGGTCGTTCGCTTCCGGGATCTGAGTCCGCAGCGCGTCAACAGAAGCCTGAATCTCGCCCATTCGTTCGGACTCGGCACGAAGCGTGTCAACCTGTGCCTGGTAGACGTCGTTCGTCTGAGCGACCTGGGCGGTCTGCGCACTCGTCTGAAGCGACTGGAAGTAGATCGGAAGCGCAATCAGCGCGATGACGACGGCGAGGATCCCCACCGTCACGAGGATCCCCAGAAGGTTGATTAGTTGCTTCGGCATCATTCGCCTCCTTGACCTTCGAGGAACAGCCCCGAGTAGATCGATTGGTCGAACGTCACCGTGAGCTCGTATGTGTATTGGGCGGAGGCTTGCTGGGTCGAGGACACCAGGCGACCATCTGCGAAGCTGACTCCCGACACTGCCCGCAGCTCACGAACCGTCCGTGCGATATCAATTACGTTCGGGCTCGCGAGCGTCAGAGTCCCAACCAGTCCCGCCTCCGCTGATGGGTCTTCGCCTTGAGCCAAGCCCCCAGCAGTGAGGGCGAAGCCGCTCAGCTGTACTTCACCGGGAAGTGCTCCGACAACCGCGGAGATCACTGGTTGCCAGGCGAAGTCCGACCCCATCGACTCGGCGAGGAAGCCTTCGAGTTGTGACTCGGTAGCGAGTGCGACACTCACATCTGACAGGCCGTCGAGTTCCAGGAGCAGATCGTTTGTGCGCGACTGCTCTATTGCGAGGCGCTGATCTGCGATCCAGCTGAGAAGCATTGCCCCTGCGACAATCGCCGCCGCGGCGAGCACCGCACCGAGAATCCCCCACGCCCAGCCACGCGCCGTGGCAGCCCGTTCACGACGCTCGAGCTCCGAACGCGGGATGAGATTGACGCGCGGCACGCCGCCGAACGTGACGGCTGATGTGCCAGTGCTCATTTGGCCCCCTCCCCGAACAACACGCCTGCCGTGGCAACCGCGTTCAACGAAAGATCATCGTTCAGTGTGCGATTGCGCGTGTTGACGATGTTCTCCAGTCTCACCGGCACAACCGCCAGATCGAAGGATCGTTCGAGCGCATCAGCGACTCCCGGCGCTGTGTATCCGGCGCCGCTCACCATAACGCGTTTGATGGGCGGCGCGCCTTCGCGACTCTGGAAGAAGGAGATCGTGCTGCGCAGTCGTGCCACCAGGTCGCTCACTGCCTGCGAACCCGACGCTCCGCCGCTTCGCATCGAGGCACGCGTGCCGTCATTGCGGCGGGGCATGATTCCGCTCGCGCCTACCGGCTCGAGCATCTCCATGACCTGTGCATCTGCAGGGGGCATGGCAGCGTCTCGGCGAACGGTGGCCGCCGTAGCGATATCGACGGGGATGATGCGCACGAAGTGCGGCACACCATCCGTGGCGACTGTCACATGCGTTGTGTGATCGCCGAGGTGAATCATCGCGACCGTTTCTCCAGGCTCGGCCACGCGCTTGCTCAGACGAGCGAGACCGAATGGCACGAGGTCGACGTTCTCCACGCGAAGTTTCGCCTTCGCGAGGGTGGTGATCATCTGCTCGATATTCTCGGAAACAGCCGCAACGAGCAGGCCGGTAACCTGGTCGCCGTGCTGCGCCTGAGGATAGAAGTCGAGCACTGCCTGGGATACCGGAACCGGCAACAGGTCCTGCACCTGGTACGGCAGTGCCTGCTTGAGCATGGCGGGTGCCATGGCTTGCGTCGTGTACTCACGGACGAGAATCCGCCGACTACCGACTCCGAGGGTGACGTGGCGTGCCTTGATTGCGGCCCCCATCCAGAGCTGCCGCAGCGCGACCGCGACCGCGTCCTGGTCAAGCACTTCCGAGTCTCGAGCGGCTTCGCGCGGAAGTGGCACTTCTCCAAGTGCCACCAGCGACGGGGAGCGACCGGCGGTCAGCTCCACCGCGCGGACGCTCTCCTCTGAGATCTCCAGCGCCACGAACGTCTTCGCCATGGTCTCTTCCTTTCCTTCCCCAGTGTCCTGTCATCTACGTCAAACGCAGGCACCCCTATGGGGCTACAAACATCCCTACGTACCACCGTGCGATCGCCTCGCCCGAAGCAAGTCCAACCCATGCACCGAGAATCATCCACGGCCCGAATGGAATCGCCGTCTTGCGATCCGCACGACGCAGAATCATGAGCGCCACCCCGACCACACCACCGATTGCGAATGCGGCGAATGCGCCGACCGCAAGTGCACCCCAGCCGACGTAGCCGAGGTAGAGCCCGAGCACTCCCGCGAGCTTCACGTCGCCACCGCCCATGCCGTCAGGCCGGATGAGCCTCAATACGTAGTAGAAGACATAGAGGGCCGCCATCCCAATCGCCGCACGCAGGAGGGCTCCAGGGTCTGCCGACAGCAATGCAGCCAACGCGAGTAGCACAGCAGCCACAACGTAGCTGGGTAGAACAATGGCGTTCGGAAGTCGATGCGTATCGAGATCGATCAGGGTGAGAACGATGCTCACCGACGCGAGGTAGAGGAACGCCACCGCCAGCACCACAGCGCTCCACCCATCAAGCCCTGATCGTCCGGCCAGGACGGCAACCGAGCCTGGGCCCGCAGACCACCACCAAGCGATGGCGGCGAAGACTCCTCCAGTAAGAGCCTCCACCAGCGGATACCGCACCGAGATAGATGCCGCGCAAGAAGCACAGTGGCCGCGCAGGAAGACCCACGAGAGCACCGGTATGTTCTCCCAAGGACGCACTCGCGCATCGCAATGCGGGCACCGACTCTCGCGCATCAGCGAGATCCCCGCCGGTACGCGATAGACGACCACGTTGAGAAACGACCCGATGAGAAGCCCGAATAGGCCAGCGATGACAATGATGTAGGCGGTCAAAGGCGGCACGGGCGATTACTCAGTCTGGAAGACGAGGTCTTCGAGGCGAGTAACGTTCTTCGTCGGATCGAAGATACCGTCCTCCCCCTTGACGCCGCAGCTGATCGTGGGGAGAGTCGGAGGCCAAGACATGGGCTTGCAGCTGAACGTGCCACCGTTCAGGTGAAGGCCGTCACTGCCCATGTATAGCTGCCCATACATCGTGAGGGACATAGTGCTGTTCACTCCGCACGGGCTATATACGAGCGTGCGCACGTTGTTCACGCCACTCGCCGTGAACTTGTCGAGCTGGGAGGACGAGCATGACGGCGGCCTAACGTCAGCACCGTCCGGGTCGAGATGAGCGATGACCAACTGAGGACCGTCGTCGACGGTCATACCGGTCGGGAGGCTGATCGTCCCACTGAGCTCAAGATCCATCTTCTCGCCCGGCGGAACGAGGATAAGCACGTCCCGAGCGAGCGTGACGTTCCCCGGTGCAACCTTGATCCCACTACCGCCAGCGGGGCAGCCGGTCATGTCGACGACTGCACGGGTGCCCGCCGCACTCATCACCGCCTGTAGCTCGGAGGCTGTGCACACGGTGCCGGCCGGCACCGCGTCGACCGGATCCGCCACCGATGACCATGACGTCCCCGCGTTGAGTTCGATCCAATTCGTCGCCTCGTACACTTGCTCGAGGGTCGGGAGGATCTCGGGAGGCGCCGCGCCTGTCACCTCAGGAACAGAGGAACCGTCAACCCGTGTCCAGTCCGCAGGTACATGATTCGCGAGCGCAGGCTGTGTGGTGATGAATGAGCCGTCAACTACTCCATCAGCGTTTTTTGTGTCGATGCTCCCCGCCGCGTGAACGTCTCCGCCGATGTTTACGCCGTTCACGCCGAAGAATATGCTCCCTTCGACCGAAATGACGTCCTCGCCCACGGTGAACAGCTTGTTCTTGATGTCAATCGTGTCCCGGATGTAGACGCTACCCGTCACCGTGCAGTCGTCGGTGATCGTCAAGCCGCCCCGCAGGACCCAGAGGTCGCCATTGATGGCACCCGTCTCGCCGTTATTGCATTCGTAGTCACCCTCGCGAATGACGAGGTCGCCCGAATAGGTCGACTTGGTCGCCGTGAACTCACCCTCGAAGAAGGCGACCGTGCCGGACGGCGTAGTTGCAGGACCGTGATACCACCTGTAGACCGAATCGATGGTGACAGGGGCGTCGTCTGGCCCCTGACCCGTCGACCGGATAACGACCCACTGTGTGGCCCCATTGACCGGGCAAGCGTCGGCCAGACCATCCCACGATGTCGGCTGCGTGGGATCCCCAGAGGTGCGGATGCTGTAGTTGTATCGCGGCGATGCACCCGATGCAGACGCAGCCGTAAGGCCTGGGCAGGTGAAGGACGCGTCTGACGCAATGCCCGCGCGGAGAGACGCGACAGCGACGTCTCGTCCCGACTCCGCGGCGATGAAGGCTTGAGTCCGGTCCTTGTTCGATGCATTCGCCTGAATCGTGAACAGAACGCTCGCCGCGATGATACTCGTGATCACAAAGCCCACGAACATGATCACAATCACCGTCACGAGCGCGACTCCACCCTCATCACGCGGCAACCTTCGGCGGAGCTTGTCGATCACCAGCATGAATCCGGGTTCCCCTCCTGGACAGATCTCGGCCCGACCTCGCCGCTGAAGCGAACCGGAGCGGAGTCAGTCTCGATCTCGAATGCGTAGCTGACGGTCCCCGGCGCGGAGTCGTCGAAGAACGGCATCGTCCCCTGCGGCCTGATGCCATCCTGCCAGTCGGGCCACGTCGACAGTGTCGCGTTCAGCGCAGTTGCCGATGTCGTGAAATGTGCTGCGCCATCAGCGATCAAGCGAAAGCCTTGACACTTTAGTGAGCCCTCAAGCGATGTGCTTACTCGAAGCACCGTTCCTCCATCCGATACCTGATAGAACAACGCGTTCCGAACTGCGCGCTCGATGGCAGAACTGACGACCTGACCTCGATTGGTGGCCTGGGTGACGCTCGTAACGTCTTCTTGCGTCCTCCAGGAGTTGACAAGGATCGTGGCCATCGCGGCGACCACGATTCCCGCAACGACCACTGCAACGATGAGCTCGATGAGCCCGAGGCCGCGTTCGTTCGCCTTGTCGTTCTTCATGGGATGTAGATGAGTGCCGACGTAGACGCAAGAACGTGGCCACCGCCGGTCACCTCAATGGACAGAGTTGCAGTGCTGCCAGACGTACACCCGGACAACGATCCGGAACTGACGAGCGTGTTTCCCGCTCCATCGGTCTCCGTCCGCCCGATCACGCCTGGGATCGTGGTGCAGTTCTGCAATTCACGTGCTTCTTCGACGAGGGAGTTTAGGAACCTCGTGGCGGTTGCAGTCGAGGACTGCTGGGATGACAACACAATTCCCTGCCAAAGGGCCGGGAGGATAGCAACCGCGATCACACCCAGCAGGAGCATCGCGATGACGACCTCAACCAGCCCAAGACCGTCATCTTGCTCGCGAGACAACTCGGCTCTCCTCCCTACACTTGGCGTCAAATCGGGGGCCGTTGACGCACTGAGCGCCAACGGCCCCCGTCTGTCGACTATGGGCAGACGCCAGCAGCGGTGACACCCGGTCCCGCCGCAGCGACGACAGTAGCGTCGTCATCGAGCGCAGCACTCACACAAACCGTGTCAATAAGGCTCGCATCGGTGTTGGTGGTAGCGATCGTGATCTCATCGCTCTGGTTGTTGGCCGTGGCGATCGCGTTCGCGACGGTGCTGGTCGCGTCGTTGTCGGCGATAGCCGCCGCAACTGCTGCGGCGCCGTTCGCGGCCGCAGCGTCGACCGCGTTCTGCTGCGCCTGAGCCTGAATCGCGCCGAACACCGGAATCGCGATCGCGACCAGGATGCCGAGGATGACGACGACGACGATGAGCTCGATGAGCGAGAAGCCGGCCTCGCCGTCCTCCTCACGGCGGGCCTTCTCCGCCTCGAGGTAGTTCTTGATGAATGCACGCATGTGCGGAGTACTCCCCTACTAGATGGATGTGTCGGCTCTGACCCCCGCAGGTCTGGGTGAGTCCTCATGACCCGAGTTCCCATAATCCCCAGCGTTCCCAGAGCAGGATCCGGCTCGCACGGGTACGTGCCATCTCCCCACAGACGATCCTTGACGCCGCTTGTTACCGAGTCAACGCTGGTGGCTTTCGCTCCGGTAAAGACTTCCTCAAGAAACCCCTGCCGGCGATCCTAGGGCATCACGAGTCGCGGCGAAGTCTCGTTCACACAATTGAAACGAACGGTCCCAACGGCACTCAGCCGTCGATCACGTCAATCCTCACTGTGGCGTTCGAACCCGCTTCGAGCCCCTCGGCGTCCCGCACAGCCTTCTTCAAGGGCAACACGTAGGACCCCGAGGTCTTGTCCGGGAAGATGGACGTCGCCCATGCCGAGCCGCCGATCATCGCTCGAACCTTCACCGATCCGAATCCCCGCTGCGGGCGCGGAATCTCGCGGATGTCCTCACTCAGCTCGGGCGGGACCGAGATGAAGTACCACGACGCGTCGTCGCGGGCGTCCCAAAGAAACACCTCGGCGGTGAACTCGATGATCATGACCCGAGCGTACGCTCGACCCAGTCCACCACTCCGGAAAAGAGAGCAGGCAGCTCGAATCCGATCACCAATGCGGCTGCGACAGTCCCGGCGCAGACGAGCGCAGCCAGCGCGAAGACGAGCGCGATGACGGGGGTTGCCCACTGAATCGAACGTCGCAGCGCAGACGCGATCCCTCCGATGGCGAGGGCCGTCGACAACAGAAGCAGGGCAACGACGAGGGCGCTGATCATCCCGGCCAAGGCCCGGTCTTCGACGCGGAGCCACCAGATCGCCACCGCGCCACCCACGACGGCGATGAGGGAAATGAGCAGAGAAGCGCGGGCCAGTCCGTTCCGCCGCGAAGGGACCACCGAGATCGGCAGCCGTTCACCCGGTGAAGGGCCGCTCGCCTGGCGCGGCTGATACATCACGACGGGCGGCGGAATGCGGTCGGTCGTATGAGCGTTTCGTGGCACGACGTTGTCGGGAATCGGCGCGGCGGTCGAGACGGTGGCGGATTCATCGAGCGAGGCGATGCCCGGACCGGTGCCGTTGGGGTCTGAGGAAGACGCCACGTCATGCTGCGTCGAGGACGCAGGGCGGTTCCCGTTCGGCGATACGACCGACGTCTCAGCGGGTTGATCCGCACTCGGATCGGCCCCGGACGGGTCGACCACCGTGCGCCAAGTCATGGCAGCGTCGGTTCGGGCCTCGGACGAGCCGACGGACGTTGCAGACGATGCACCCGTTCCGGCGTCTCTCTCAGCCGCACGCCGCGCCGCCCGAGACGTTGGCTCGGAAGGCACGACACCGCCCTTCGGCTCGCCGTCCGGCGGTGGCGCGTCGGCATCGGGCACGCGGTAGTGGTCCGTCCAAGCGACGCCATTCCACCATCGAAGGCGCGAGCTGGTCTGCGACTCCGCGTACCACCCCGGTCCCGGAGACGCGGACAGCGGACTATCAGGCATCATCCCCCCAGCGACACATGGACCGATGGCCAGGCTAGCGTGATCAGCCAGCACGTTGTCTCAGGGTTTCTTCATGTTCTCCGCGACATGATCTGCGGTTTCATGCAGGATCGACAGCGGTCATTGGTGCCGCTGCACCAGCCGATCGAGGCAGTCCGCCCATCCCTGCCGGTGGCTGTCGACCTCGTCGTCCGACAGCAGCCCGGCGTGCACGACCCGCACACGCGTCTCGCCGCCCTCGACCGCATCGAGCGACACCTCGACCTCGGTCACGTGGCCCTCCTCGCCCTCCCAGCTCCACTGCAGGCGCATCACGTGCGGAGCATCGAGCGACACGATCGTCGCCACGACCGCCATCGAGGCCGGCACCGAGCGAATCAGCCACGCGCCCGTCGGCTCGGGCATGATGTGGGCGGCGGCTTCGAGTGATGCCGGCCAGAACCACTCTTCGAGCGAGGCGGCGTTCGTCCAGTCGTGCCAGACGACGTCGAGCGGCGCGGCGACCTCGACTTCGTGCGTGAGCTCGAACATGGGCGCAACGGTACTCGCGCACGCCGACACGGGGTAGACGGCGGGCGCTTCGTCTCGCTCCCCTCGCTCAGCGACCGGTGGCGATTGCCGAGGAGACCGCAAGCGAGCGACCGCGCCCATAGCGGCATCCGCTCCACCGGCGTAGCGTCGAAGACATGGATGCGGTCGAGGTCGACGGCCTCCGGATCGCCTACCGCCGAGCGGGGGCGGGCGACCCGCTCCTCCTGATGCACGGCGGCTTCGAGGACTCGAGGCTGTGGATGGACGACATGGCGCGCCTCGCCGATTACGTCGACGTGATCGCATGGGATGCGCCCGGGTGCGGGGCCTCCGACGATGTCCCGGTGGGCTGGCGCGCTGCAGACTGGTCGCGCACGACGGCCGCGTTCATCGACGCGCTCGGGCTCGAGCATCCGGCGGTGGTGGGATTCTCGTGGGGCTCGGTGCTGGCGCTGCTGCTGGCACGCGATCACCCTGCATCCGTGGGAGGGCTCGTCCTGGTCGGCGCCTACGCGGGGTGGCGGGGATCCCTCGACGACGATGAGTACGAGCGCCGTGTGGAATCCGTGCAGTACACCCTGGATCACCCCGTCGAGGAGTGGGCCGACGACTTCCTCACCTCCGTCTACACCGCCGACACCCCGCCGAAGCGCCGCAACCTGGCCCGCGAACTGGTGAATTACTGGCGCAAGAGCACGACGACGGCCCTGCTGGACGTCATGACGCTCGACCTCAGCGACGCGCTCGCGTCGATCGAGACGCCGACCGCGGTCGTGCGCGGCGCCGAGGACGCGCGCAGCCCGCGCGACGCGTCGGTAGCGATCGTGGAGCGGATGCCGAACGCACGGCTCGTCGAGCTCGCGGATGTCGGTCACGACGCCTCCGGCCCGGCGCTCGATTCCGTACTCATCGAGGCGGCGCACGCAGCCGCGGGCGGGCACTGAAAGCCCGAGACCCGGAAGCGGGGAGCGGGCAGTCCGCGTCGGGCGCGGAACCCAGACGACCGAACGCGGGAGCGAGTGAACCGCGGCCGGGGCGATGTCGGAACCCCTCCCTACCATCGAACATATGAACGATCCTCTGCACGCACTCGATCAGGCGTACGCGCGCCTGCGCGAGGCTTGGTCCGAAACGGATGCCGGCCGCGCGCCGGTGTCCGCACTCGGGGATCGTCTGATCGAGGTGAACAACGCGCTCGCCGATGTCCGCCGTGCGACGGACGGCGTGCAGTCGGCCGTGGCGGCCGAGATCGCGCGCGAGTCTCGACCCGAGCTCGGGCCCGAGGGGCTCGCGCGCAAGCAGGGCTTCCGCAACCCGACGACCCTCATCGCAACGACCCTGGGCACGACGGCGGGCGAAGCCGTCCAGTTCGTGAGGGTCGGCGAGGCGACCGCGCCGCGCACGACGCTGACGGGCGAGACCGCGCCGGCGAAGCATCCGCACGTCGCCGAGGGGACGAACGGGGGCGTGCTCGGCACGCGTGCGGCGGCGATGATCGTCGCGATGCTCGATCGCGCGGCGCTGCGGGCCGACCCGGCCGATCTCGACGACGCCGAGCGGATCCTGGTCGCGCAGGCCGAGAACCTCTCGCTCGACCAGCTCTCGAAGCTCATCGCGCGCGCCGAGGCACATCTCGACCCCGACGGCATCGAGCCGCGCGAGCGCGACACACGCGGCGAGCGCGCTCTGCGCATGTTCGAGCGTGACGGCATGGTCCACCTCACCGGGCAGTTCGACATCGCCGACGGCGCCGTCGTCAAGACCGCGATCGAGACGCTCGTGACGGCCGACTTCCGCCGCGGCGAGCGGCGCCCGACCGTCCTCGAGCGGGGCCAGGCGACGCGGGACGAAGACCTGCGCTCGCTCCCCCAGCGCCAGGCCGACGCGCTGACGCAGCTCGCGCGGCACATGCTGGGATGCGAGCACAACGACCAGCCGATCGCCGGCGCCACGGTCGTCGTGCGCATGAACGTCGACGACCTCGAGAACGGCACCGGACACGCGCTCATCGACGGCATCGACACCCCCGTGAGCATCGCTACCGCTCGCCGGCTCGCCGCGGGCGGACGCGTGATCCCGTGCGTCCTCGACGGCAGCGGCGAGATCCTCGACTGGGGACGCGAGAAGCGCCTCTTCACCAAGGCCCAGCGGCTCGCCCTCGTCGAGCGCGATGGGGGCTGCGCCAAGTGCGGCGCTCCCCCGGGACTGACACGGGCCCACCACATCCGCTGGTGGAGTCGGGATGCCGGCCCCACGGATCTGTCGAACGCCGTCCTGCTGTGCGAGTCGTGCCACCATCACATCCACGACAACGGGTGGGACATCCGCATCCTCGGCGGCCGAATCGCCGGCTCGGTGTGGTTCATCCCGCCGCGCCACGTCGATCCCGACCGAAAACCGAGGCTCGGCGGCAGACGCCGCTTCGACTTCCTCGCGGCATAGAGGGGCGCGGTCTGGTGTGGCGCTCGGCGTGTCCGCCCGGTGCCGAGTTCCGGCATGGCCTGCCGCGTACGGCGTAGCGCGCGGCGTACGACGCAGCGAAGCGCGCGTCGGTCTACCCGGGCGCGCCCGGCCCGCCGAGCAGCTCGGCGCGCCCCTGCTCCTGCAGGTACGCCAGCACAGCCGCCACGCGACGGTGCACGTGCGGCTCATCGCCGAGTCCGAGCTTGGTGAACAGCGATCCGGCGTACTTCTCGATCGACGACTCCGACAGGTGAAGCTGCTCGGCGATGCCGGCGTTCGTCCTGCCCTGCGCCATCTGCTCGAGCACCTCGCGCTCCCGGTCGCTCAGCGCCGCCAAAGGCGACGATACCCTCCCCGCGCTGACGAGCGCCGACACGACGTCGGGGTCGATGCGCGATCCGCCGGCTGCCACAGCTTCCACGGCGCCGACGATCGCGCCGGGGTCGCCGATCCGCTCCTTCAGCAGGTACGCCATCCCGTCCGTGCCGTCGCGCAGCAGATCCATCGCGTATCCCGGGTCGTTGTACTGCGAGAGAACCACGATCCCGATCGACGGGTGCCTCTCGCGAATCCTCAACGCGGCATCGATCCCCTCGGTGCTGTGTCCCGGCGGCATGCGGATGTCGGTGACGACGGCGTCCGGCTGCTCGCGATCCACGACGAGCTCGAGCTCGTCCGCCGTGCCGACGGCCGCGATCACGTCGACACGGTCGTCGGTGGCGAGAGCCCGGCGCACGCCCTCGCGCACCAGGTAGTGGTCGTCGGCCACGACCACGCGCAGCTTCTCGATCATGCCGGAACCCCCTCCAGTGCGAACTCGGCCGCGACGATCGTCCCCTCGCCGGCCGACCCGGTGACCTCGAGCCGCCCACCCACCGCGGCGACGCGCGCCGCCAGGTGCGCCAGCCCGTTCCCGCCGTTCGGCGACGCCGGCGCCAGCCCCACGCCGTCGTCGCTGGCCCGCACCCGCAGCACACCGTCCTCCCGAGCGAGCTCCACCTCTATGTGCGACGCGTGCGCGTGCTTGAGTGAATTCGCCAGGGCTTCGGCGACGGTGAAGTACGCCGCCCCCTCGAGCTCCTCAGGCAGCCGCAGACGGAGGAGATCACGGCCGGCGCGCACCGACACCGGCACGGGATGCCGCGCGGCGAGCGCCTCGACAGCGGCGAGCAGCCCGCGATCTGTCAGCACCGACGGGTGGATGCCCTGCGCCAGCGCCCGCACATCCGCCAGCACACGCCGCAGACCATCCTGGAGCATCGCGAGATCATCGCCCGTCTCGCCGGGACTGCGGTCATACTCCTCGCGGGCGTGCCCGGCGATCCCGATGAGTGCCGTGAGGTCCTGCTGTACGCCGTCGTGGATGTTGCGCTCGATGCGTCGGCGCTCGGCCTCCTGCGCCTTCACGAGCCGGCTCTGCGACTCGCGCAGCAGCCCCGCCTGGGCGGCCAGCGCGTCCTTGAGGCGCACATTTCGCACCGCCATGCCTGCCTGCCGCGCGAACGTCTCGACGAGCGTACGGTCCTCGGCCCGCAGCTCACCCTGCCGCTTCGGCCCGCACACCATCTCGCCGATGTGCTCCCCCTCGACCTCGATCGGCACCCGCAGCGAGGGCTCTCCGGGCAGAACGTCCCCCATGAGCGGCTCGAGGTCGATGCGCGCCCACTCCAGCCCGAGGCCCTGCTCGAGCGTCGCCGTCATGCGCGGCAGCAGCGCATCGAGGTCATCGGTGCCGGCGAGCGCCTCTCCGAGGCGCTCCACCAGCTCGCGTGGGTCGGCGCGACGACCGAAGATCCACCGATCCGCCAGCGCCTGCAACCGTGCACGCACCGGCTGGAACGCCAGCGCGGCGACCATTGCGAGCACGATCGCCCAATCCAGCGGCAGCAGCGTGCCCGCGGCGACGCCGATGACGGCGCCCACGGCGACGAAGGCAGCCGCGATCGCGGCCCACATCACCCCGTACAGCAGCGACCGCCGGATCGCGCGGTCCGCGCTCAGCCCTCGCGGCTGAAGGATGCCGATCACGATCGCCGCGAAAAAGCTCACGGTCACCAGCAGGTAGCTGATGGTGACCAACAGGAAGTCGCCGGTGGACAGCGACACGATCAGGCTCACCGCGGCGACCGGGATGAACGAGATCGGCACGAACAGCCACCGCATCGGCCGCCGCTCGACGGCATCCGCCTTCGCGTACCGGATGATCAGCAGCACGGTCCCCGCGATCACCGCCACCGTCGTGAAGACGTCGGCGAGCACCGACCCGGTCCAGCCGTCCAGGACGCCGCCGCCCAGCGCGAAGGGATTCGCGATCGGCCCGCCGTAGTCCTTGTACGTCGGCAGGGGGATCTCGGAGCACAGGAGCAGCAGCGCCGGCGGCACGAGCACCGACAGCCAGATCAGGCGCAAGACGCGACGCTCGTACCGATGCCGGATCCGGCCGTCGGGGAACAGCGCGATGACGACCGCGAGGCACACCGGCGGCACGATCCCGCTCTCCTGGACGAGCAGGTTCCACAGGGCGACCGCCGTCTCGTTTCCGGGGACGGCCGCGGCGACGTCCAGCCCGTCCAGCGCGAGGTCGTAGAAGTTGTACATCGCCGACCCGACCAGCCACGGCGCGAGCGGATGCCGCGGCAGCCGCGCGAGGATGATCACCGCGGCCAGGAGCGACGACACGGCGATCACCGACCACGTCAGTCGCTCGGGCCGCGGCTCGATCACGACCGACGAGAAGACCACCGCCGCCCAGGCCGCGGCGGCGAGCGCCAGCAGGCTCCACAGCACGCCGAGCCGCACGCCGCCTCCCCGGCGACCGTCCCCACCGGGCGCCGGCACCGCTCCGTCCGACACGTGCGCATCCATGACACCTCCATGATGACCCCGAACCCGGCCCGCTGTCCGGGGGTAATCACCCGATCGCGGTGCGGAAATCCGCAAGACCCGCGGATCGGCCGCAATCGCGCGTTGCGGACTTCCGCAATCAGGTGTGGGGACTGCGGGATACCGGGCGGGTGCCGGCGGTTCGTAGCGTTCGAAGCGGGGACGAGAGCGGAGGCGGCGGCTGGGCTGGGATGACACCGCCTCCGCACCCGAACCCAAGCCGCCGCGCATGGGGCGGGCGGCGACGACTGCAAGGAGATAGTCATGCGAAAGGCACTGCGCGTCACCTTCTCGGTGGTGACGATCCTGCTGCTGGCCTCGACGGCGCTGCAGATCTACTTCGCCGCCATGGGCGTGTTCAGCGTTCCCGAGGACGAGCTCTTCGGCATCCACGGCTCGAACGGCCGCATGGTGCTGCCGGTGCTCGTGCTGCTCACCGTTCTCTTCGCGGCGCTCGCCCGCTCCGGGAAGAAGAGCATCTGGCTGAGCGTGCTGCTGATCCCGATGCTGGCGTTCCAGACGGTGATCTTCATCCTCGTCGGGGCGATGTTCCCCGGCGTCGGGCCCGACGCTGCCACGATTCCGCTCGCCGCGACGATGACGGTGAGCCTGCACGCGCTCAACGGGCTGGCCATCATCTGGGTCTCCTCGATCCTGGTGCGCCGCGCATGGCTGCTGGCGTACCGCGACGAGATTCCGCGTGGCCGACGCGCGGCGGCGAGGACGGCGGATGCCGCGCGTGAGCCGGGCGCGTCCCAGATCCCCGCCGCTCCCGCGCAGGAGCCCGCCCGCACGTCATGAGCACCGCGGCGCTCCTGCTCCTCGACCTGATCGCCCTGGCGGCGGCGGCAGGATCGTGGGGCGGAGCCGGCGCGGTCGCCTGGCCGCTTCTTCGCTCATCCCGACGCTCGGCGGCCGGACTCGCGCTCGCGCTGAGCGGTGCGGCGGTCCTCGCGACGCTGGCCCACGTCGCAATCGTCACCGCCCTCGCGGTGCGGGGCTGGTGGTTCGTCCAGGAGCAGCTCGCCTTCGGAGCGCCGCTCGCCGTCGTCGGCGCGCTCACGGCGAGCGCGCTCGCCGTGCCGCCGCTCCTCCGCTGCGCCCGGTCGACGGACGGAGCCGGGCATCCCGCCGCGGACGCGGGAGGCGGGTCTGCGGCGGGCGGGAGCGACGGGCTTCCCGCTCGCGCGATCACGGCTCTGGTCTTCGCTGCGCTGACCGCCGGGGCGGCCCTCGTGGCCCGCGTCGTGGTCGGGTATCCGCTGACGGTGATCGCCGGCGCGGTGCTCCTGGCGATGGTCGTCCTCGCCACGGGCCTCTCACATGCTCTGCTCACACGGTCCCGGCGTCGTGTGGTCGCCGGCTTCGCGGGCCTGGGCGCCGTTGTGCTCGTGTCCGCGGTCGGGGTGTACTGGCTCACCGAGATCGCCGCGCCCGGAGAGCTGTCGGGCGCCCACGCCCACGGTGCGGTGGCGCTCCCGGCCGCGGCGGCCGCGGCCGACCCGGACGATGTGTCGGTCGCCGATCTGCGCACACCCGCGGATGTCGAGGCACCGGTGCGCGCGTTCGAGATCCATGCGCGCACCGCCGAGATCACCCTGCCCTCCGGTCGACCGGCCGCCGCGTGGACGTATGACGGAGCGCTTCCCGGGACCCCGCTGCGCGTGACCGAGGGCGATCTCATCGAAGCCACCCTCGTCAACGACGACGTCGAGGACGGCGTGACGATCCACTGGCACGGCATCGACCTGCCCAACGGCGAGGACGGTGTGGCGGGCGTGACTCAAGACGCGCTCGCCCCCGGCGAATCCTTCACCTACCGTTTCGTCGCCGCCACCCCCGGGACGTACTGGTACCACACCCACCAGTCCTCGGCCGCCGGCGTGCAGCGCGGACTGTACGGGACGCTCGTCGTCGAGCCGCGCGGCGGGGTCCCGGAGGACCTCGACCTCACGGTGCCGTTCCACCTGCAGGGCCGCGCGTCGCTCATGGGCGACAGCGACGTGCCGCACGCGATCACGGTGGAGCCCGGGACCCGCGTGCGACTGCGCCTGGTCGACACCGACCAGCTGCCGCTGTTCGCGCAGCTGGCGGGCGTCGCGTTCCGCGTCGTCGCCGTGGACGCGCGCGAGGTGGCCGGGGGCCCTGAGGTGGAGGGCGTGAGCCTGCGCCTGCCCGCCGGCGGCCGCATCGACGTCGCGTTCACGATGCCCGACGCTCCGGTGACGTTGCGCCGCGACGGCGGGGACGCGGTCTCGCTGACGCTCTCGCCCGACGGTTCGGATGCCGTCGCGGACGGCGCCGGGACATGGCCCGTCCTCGACCTGCTCGCGTACGGCGCGACGGCGACCGCGCCGGCTGCGGGGTCCGGACGGCATCTCGAGGCCGAGATGGTGCTCGATCGCTCGCCGCGCATTCTGCACGGCCTGCCCGCGTACGGCTACACCGTCAACGGCGCCGTCGCTCCCCATATCCCGAGCATCATCGTGGACGAGGGGACGACGCTCAGGCTGACGGTGGCCAATCGCAGCTGGGAGACGCACCCGATGCACATCCACGGCCATCATGTGCGCGTCATCAGCCGGGACGGCGTCGCTGCGGCATCCGTCCTCATGCTCGACACGTTCGATGTGCAGCCGGGTGAGATCTGGGTGGTCGAGCTCATCGCCGACAATCCGGGCGTGTGGATGGACCACTGCCACAACCTCGACCATGCCGCGAACGGCATGCTGATGTCGCTGGCGTACCGCGGGGTCACGAGCCCGTTCGAGCTCGGAGGGGAGCACGGCAACAAGCCGGAATAGGACCTTGGTCCCAGCATGTGGTCAGACCACATTGATACCCTGTGCCCGTGAGGACCATCGAGGACACCCTGACCTATCAGGCCGACGCTGCCGAGCACAAAGTCGACGGCGCGCGCCATCCCGTGCGCTACGCCGTCCAGGCCATGCTCGCCGGCGCCTACATCGGCGTCGGCGTCGTGCTGATGGTCAGCGCCGCCGGGCCCCTCGTCTCGGCCGGCGGCGGCCTCGACAAGCTCGTCGCGGGACTGGTGTTCGGCGTCGCGCTGACCTTCGTCGTCTTCGGCGGCGGCGAGCTCGTCACCTCGAACATGATGACCCTGACGCAGGGCGTCGCGATGCGCAGCATCCGCTGGTGGCAGGGTGCAGGCACGATGCTCTTCTCGTTCGCCGCGAACATGGTCGGCGCGTTCGTCTTCGGCGGGCTCGTCGCCCTGTCGGGAGTGCTCCATGCGAACGCGGCGGGCGGCGAGATGCTCGACGGGATGCTGCTGGCCAAGGCCGCCGAGAGTCCCGCCGAACTGTTCGTACGCGGCATCCTGTGCAACTTCCTGGTGTGCCTGGCGATCTGGATGTGCGCGCGCGTCACGAACGACGGCGTCAAGATCGCCCTCATCTTCGCGGCGATCCTGGCCTTCATCACGTCGGGTTTCGAGCACGTCGTGGCGAACATGACGACGTTCGCGATCGGCTTCTTCACCGGCGCCGAGGGCGCGACCGCGATCGCGTTCGGCACGAACATGCTGTGGGTGGGCCTGGGCAACCTCGTCGGCGGCGGACTCCTCGTGGGCCTCGCGTACTGGATCGCGGGCGGCCGCCCGACGGTGACCGCCGCGGCCGAGGCGGCGGCGCTCGCCTCCCCCGAGGCCGTCGCCGTGGCGCACCGCTGAGTCCCCCTAGGATCGGGCTCATGCCCGCAGCCCCCGCCCGTCGTCCCGCGACCACCGCGAAGGAGCGCGACCTGTCGCGCCCGCTGCCGGCCGGCCTCAGCTGGACGACCCTCGCCCTGTTCACCCCCGCCCTCGTCCTCGCGTGGACGCTCGTGCCCCTCCCCTGGTGGGTGCCCGCCGCGTACGGGGCGATGAGCGTCATCGCGTTCGCGGCGTACGGACTCGACAAGCTCGCCGCCCGCAAGGGCTGGAACCGGGTTTCGGAGAGCACACTGCTGGCCCTCGGCCTGCTGTGCGGGTGGCCGGGCGCGCTCATCGCGCAGCAGCTCTTCCGACACAAGACGCGCAAGCGCGCCTTCCGCCGCCCGTTCTGGGGCACTGTCGTCCTCAACGTCGTCGCGCTCGGGGCGTTCGCCACGATCGTCGCCGCCGGCATCCTGCCCCTGACCTGAACCGCCCCGCCCCTTCACGGCGCGCACAGCCGGTGCTTGACTGGGCGCGTCGAGAGGGACGGGAATGCACGCCGTGATCTGCGGGGCCGGCATCGCCGGGCTCGCGAGTGCCATCTCCCTGCACCGCTCGGGCTGGCAGGTCACGGTCCTGGAGCACGCGCCCCGGCTGCGCGACGGCGGGTACATGATCGACTTCTTCGGTCCGGGCTTCGACGCCGCCGAGCGCATCGGCATCCTCGAGACCCTGCGCGAGCGCGCGCACCGCGTCGACGTGATCGACTGGGCCGACCCGGACGGTCACACGCGCGCACGGCTCCACTACGACCGCATGCGCGATGCCGCGGACGGCAAGCTCTTCCCGCTGCTGCGCGGCGACGTCGAGCGCACGCTGTTCGAGGCGCTTCCCGGCGGCGTCGACGTGCGGTTCTCCACGACGGTCACGGGTGCACGAAGCCACGCGGGAGGTGTCGCCGTCGACGTGGGCGGCGACAGGATCGAAGCCGACCTGCTCGTGGGCGCCGACGGCATCCACTCGGGCATCCGCGCCCAGGTCTTCGGGCCCGAGGAGCGCTACCTGCGACCGCTGGGCCTGCACACGGCGGCCTGGTTCGCCGACAGCCCGCCCGCCGCCACGGCGCTCGCGGGACGCTTCGTCATCGAGAGCGCACCGGGCAAGATGGCCGGCGTCTACGGCGTGGGCGGCGACCGCGTGGCGACCTTCCTGACGTTCACCGAGAGCGCGGCGCGGATGCCGGAGGATCCATTGACCGCGCTGCGCGCGCGGTATTGGGACCTGAGCGGCGTCGTCCGGCCCGTGCTCGCCGCCGACCCGGTCGACGAGGTGTACTACGACGTCGTCGCGCAGATCGAGATGCCCACGTGGCGATCGGGGCGCGTCATCCTGGTCGGCGATGCCGCCTACGCCGTCTCACTCGTGGCTGGGCAGGGCGCGTCGCTCGCGCTGGCGGGCGGCGTGGCGCTCGGCGAGGCGCTCGATGCGTATACCCTCGCCGACGACCCGCAGGCGCTCGATGCCGCACTGGCCGCCTTCGAGAAGCGCGTCCGGCCGGTCGTGGAGGAGAAGCAGGCGGGCGGTCGCCGCACGGCGAAGTGGTTCGTGCCGACCACACCCGCCCGCCTCGCCCTTCGCAACCTCTCGATGAGGATGGCGGATCTGCCGATGCTCGCGCGGCTGCTCAGACCCGTGCTGTCGCTGGACACGAAGGGTTTCGCACCCGTGTCACGGCCCGAGAGCCGCTGAACGCGGCGCGCCGCGCCGGCGTCACCACTGGGGGTGGATGACTGCTTTCAGACGACGATCGTAGACATCGCGTACGACGGCGTCGAACGCCTCGACGTCGAAGCCCGATTCGGCGAGCGCGCCGGCCTCGGCGTTCGCGAGCGCCTGGACGACGTTTCGCGCGCCCGGGATGACGCTCGTGATCCCCCGCCGCGTCGCGATCCAGGCGAGGGTCGCCGCCGGCAGGCTCACCGTGGCGGGCAGGGCGGCCGACAGCTCGGCGACGGCGGCCAGGCCCTCGTCGAAGTCGACGCCCGAGAACGTCTCACCACGGTCGAACGCCTCGCCGTGCCGGTTGTAGGTGCGGTGGTCGTCGGCGGCGAACGTCGTCGACGCGGTGTACTTCCCCGACAGCAGTCCGGACGCCAGCGGCACCCGCGCGAAGACGGCCACGCCGGCTGCGTCGGCCGCCGGAAGCACCTCGTCGAGGGGCTTGAGCCGGAACGGGTTGACGATGATCTGCACGTTGGTGACGTTCGGGCGGGCGATCGCGTCGAGCGCCTGGCGGGTCGTCTCGACCGAGACCCCGTACGCGGCGATCGTGCCGCCCGCGACCAGCGCGTCCAGAGCGTCGTACGTGGCGTCGGCCTCGATGACGTCCGAGGGCGGACAGTGCAGCTGCACGAGGTCGAGCGTGTCGACCCCCAGGTTGGCCCGCGAGCGGTCGGTCCACGCGCGGAAGTTCTCGAGTGTGTAGTTCTCGTGCTCCTGTGCGAGACGCCTGCCCATCTTCGTCGCGACGGTGATGCCGTGTCCGGGCCGGGCCGCGAGGAACCGTCCGATGAGCGCCTCGCTGCGTCCGTCCCCGTAGACGTCGGCCGTGTCGAAGAGGGTGACTCCCGCATCGGCGGATGCCGCGAGCACGGCTTCGGCGTCCGTCTCGCTGACGGACCCCCAATCGGCGCCGAGCTGCCAGGTGCCCAAGCCGATGGACGAGACGGTGCGGCCGGTGCGGCCGAGGGGGCGCTGTTGCATTGATGCTCCTCGAGTGGTCTGCCCTCCAGGATTGCACGGGGAGTCCCAAGATGGTCCGACGAAGGTCCCGGCGGTGGTTGACTGGTCTCCCACCCGACAAGAAGGACCGACGCCGATGCTCATCGCCGCCATCGTCATCATCACGCTCGCGCTCGTCTTGTACTCGATCGGCGTGTGGGGTGTCCGCGTGCAGCACGCGCTGCACTGGTGGCACGTGGCCTTCTTCGCGCTCGGCCTGGCTGCGGACATGATCGGGACCTACCTGATGACGCAGATCGCGGCCGAGCGCCGCGCGAACGGCGACGACGTGACGTGGCTGAACGCGTTCATGAACGTCAGCGGCACGCTCGCGATCCTGCTGATGGCGATCCACCTGGTGTGGGCGGTCGTCGTGCTGATCCGCGGGCGCGAGAAGGAGAAGAGCTGCTTCCGCCGCTGGAGCGTGCTCGTGTGGATCGTGTGGCTGATCCCGTACGCCGCGGGAGCGGCCGGCGCGATGATCGCCTGACCGACGGCGACGGCGCCGCGGCAACCGCGCTGCGCTGCATCCGCCCGCGGGGCCTGGGTACCGTGGACGCATGGCCGCATCTCCGCAGCTCGAGCGCACCGGCGCGCGCGGAGTCGCGGTCGTCAGCGGTCTCGTGCTGGCGACGCTCGGGGCGACACTCCCCCAGTCGATGACCGCGCCCGTCATCAGCCTCACCGCCGATGCGTTCGACACGACAGCCGCCGAGGCGAGTTGGGCGCTCACCGTCGTCCTCGTCATCGCGGTGGCGACCACGCCCGTCATCGGCCGGCTCGGCGACCGGTTCGGGGCCCGTCGCGTGCTGCTGATGCTGCTGCCGATCGTGGGACTCGGTCTCGTCATCGCCGCGTTCTCGCCGACCATCGGCTGGCTCATCGCCGGACGTGTGCTGCAGGGGCTCGGGGGCGGGGTGTTCCCCCTGGCCGTCGCGATCGTCCCGCACGTCGTGGCCGAGCGGCGGCGGGCCGCCGTGGTGGGCCTGCTCACGACGATGCTGGCCACCGCGATCGGCTTCGGTGTGCTCGTGTCGGGTCTGCTCGTCGACTCCATCGGCATCCGCGCGCTGTCATGGGTACCGTTCGCGCTCGTCGCCGCCGGCGGCGTCATCGTCGCCGCGGCCCTCCCCCACATCCCGCGTCGGTCGGGCGTCCACATCGACGTCCCCGCCGCGCTCGCGCTGTCGGTCGGCGTGGTCGCGATCCTCATCGCGCTCACCGAGGCGCCGCGCTGGCCGATCGCGCCGCTGTGGATCGCGCTGTGCGCGGCGGCGACCGTCGCGAGCGCCGTCTTCTGGGTTCGGCGCGAGCGGCGCAGCCCCGACCCGCTCGTGGGCGCTCACGCGCTGGGGCGCCCGGCGGTGTGGACGTCGCACGTGACGGCCGCGCTGTTCGGCGGCGCACTGCTCGGCGTCTTCGTCCTCGTCCCGGTGTTCGCCGAGGCGCCGTGGTGGCACGAAGGACTGTCGGTCACGGTGACGGCGGCGGGTCTGCTGCTGCTGCCGGCGACGCTGGCGATGCTCGCGGTCGGACCGCTCGCGGGCGTCGTGCGACGGTGGCTCGGAACCCGCGCCCCGGTCGTGATCGGCGCCGTCATCGCGACGGCCGGCGCGCTCGTCCTCGTGCTGACCGCTCGGGGCATGGCGGCGGTGGTGGCCGGCACGATCCTGCTCGGCGCCGGCATCGCGATCGGCACCGCGGGCCTGTCGAACGTCCTGGTCGACGTCGCCGACGACGAGCATGTCGCCAGCGCCATCGCCTTCAACGTCGTGGCGCGTCAGCTGGGCGGTGCCGTCGGGGCGGCGAGCGTCGCGGCCGTCCTCAGCGCCGACAACCGCGCTCCGGATGCCGAGGCCTTCGGCGCCGCCTTCCTGCTGATCGCGGTCCTCACGGGCCTGGCGGTGGTGTCGTCCCTGATGATCCCGTCGACGCGCGTCGCACGCCGACGGCCGTGACGACAATCAGGATCGCCCGCGGTCAGGGCAGGATCACCGGCAGCTCCGTGCCCGACATCTCAGCCCCGGGCGACTGGTGCACGCGCGCCGGCGGCACGTAGGCCTGCAGGCGCTCGATCAGCTCGTCGATGTCGTCCGAGACGACGAGCATGTCGGTGTAGCGGCGGTGGGTGAAGCCCCGGTCCCGCATGTTCGAGACGAACGCGATGAACGGGTCGTAGTACCCGTCGATGTTGAGGATGCCGCACGGCTTCTCGTGGATGCCCAACTGCGCCCACGTCCACTGCTCGGTGAGCTCCTCGAGCGTGCCGGGTCCTCCGGGCAGCGCGATGAAGGCGTCGGCCCGCTCGGACATGATCGTCTTGCGCTCGTGCATCGTGTCGACCACGATCAGCTCGGTCAGGTGGTGGTGCATCGCCTCGCGCTGCTGGAGCGCGTGCGGGATGACCCCCGTCACGGTGCCGCCGGCCGTCAGGGCCGCGTTGGCCGTCGTGCCCATGAGCCCGACGTGACCGCCGCCGTAGACCAGATGGATGCCGCGCTCGCCGATCGCGGTGCCGATGGCCGCCGCCTGCTCGACGTACACGGCGTCGAACCCCGGGGCCGAGCCGCAGAACACGGTCACGGTGTACTTCTCGGATGCGGACATTCGCGCCTCCCGCCTGCGCCCTCGGGATCGGGCGCACAGCCGGACGCTAACACCCGGCTGTTACCGCCCGGTTACCCGCGAACGACGGCCGGGGCACGCGGCACGTCGTCACGACCCGTCACACGTCGACCGTCTCGCCCAGCGTCGGCACGTTCGCGTCCCACCCGAGCTGCCACGAGACCTGCTGGCGAAGGGCGTCGGCGGCGGCGGGCTCGCCGTGCGTGAGGTACACGCGGCCGGGCGCCTGCGGGGCCGTCTGCATCCACGCCAGGATCTGGCGCCGGTCGGCATGGGCCGACAGCGAGCCGATGTCGTGCACCTCGGCGCGGATCGGGACGTTCTGCCCGAACATGCGCAGCACGCGCTCGCCCCGCTGCAGCGCGGCGCCGCGCGTGCCGCCCGCCTGGAACCCGGTCAGGATGATCGCGTTGTGGCGGTCTTCGCCGTACGCCATGAGGTGGTGCAGCACGCGACCGCCCTCGAGCATGCCGCTGGCCGAGATGATGATCATCGGCCCGCCCCGCAGGTTCAGCAGCTTGGATTCGTCGACGGTGCGCACGAGCGTGGGCAGCGCGTACATGCGCCGGAAGTCCTCGTCGCCGATGCGGTGCTCGTCGCGGTGGCGCTCGTAGATCTCCGCGGCGTTGACGGCCATGGGGCTGTTGAGGAAGACCGGGACGTCGGGGATGCGGTCGGCCGCGCGCAGCCGCGACAGCTGCAGCAGCAGCGACTCGGCGCGCCCCACCGCGAACGCGGGGATGATCACGACGCCGCCGTGCGTGCAGATCCGGTGGATGACCGCGGCGAGTTCCTCGGCGGGGTCGTCGTGGGAGTGGTCGCGGTCGCCGTAGGTCGACTCGCACACGAGGACGTCGGTCTCCTCGAGCGGGCGCGGCGCCTGCATGAGCGGATCGTCGGCGCGACCGAGGTCGCCGGTGAAGTGCAGGCGGCGGCCCTCGGCCTCGATCTGCAGCTGCGCCGCCCCCAGGATGTGACCGGCGGGCACGAACGTCACCCGCACCCCGTCGAGGTCGATCGTCTCGTCGAAGCCGTGGGGGTCGAACCGGCCTACGGCCGCTTCGGCGTCGTCGCGCGTGTACAGCGGCTGCGGGTCGGCGTGCTTCGAGCTGCCGCGCTTGCGGTGGAAGCTCGCCTCCTCCTCCATGAGGTAGCCGCTGTCGGGCAGGATCAGTCCGCTCAGCTCGGCCGTCCCGAGCGTCGCGTGGATCTTGCCCTCGTAGCCGTTCTTGACCAGCGCCGGCAGGTATCCGGTGTGGTCGAGGTGGGCGTGGGTGACCACGACGGCGTCGATCGAGGCCGGGTCGACGGGGAACGGCTCGCGGTTGCGGCGGCGCAGGGACTTGTAGCCCTGGAACAGCCCGCAATCGACGAGGATGCGGCGTCCCGCCGCCTCGATGAGGTAGCGGGATCCGGTGACGGTGTCCACGGCACCGTGGAAAGAAAGTCGCACAGTCATGTCGGGCGCCTCCGTTTTCACGATAGCCCCGGGCGGTCGCCGCGACCAGATGATCGGCCGACCCTACGATCGGGCATTGTGAGCGCCGCCGCCGTGCCAGTAGCGTGCTCGCGAGGAGGTGGTGCCATGGACGATGCCATCGGCTACCGCGAGGTCCTGACCGACGCCTTCGACCTGCCGCTGGGGTGCGGGCGGGCCTTCCGGCTGTTCACCGCGCGCGGCGAGCGGCTGTGGGTGACCGGCTGGGAGCCGCGCTTCTTCGTCGACGATGCCGACGACACCGCCGTGGGGACGGTGTTCCAGACACGGGATGCCGCCCGCCGCACGACGACATGGGTGGTCGTCGACGCCCATCCGCCGCTCGAGGTCCGCTACGCGCGCGTCGCCGACGGGCTCTCCAGCGGCACCGTCCACGTGACCCTCACCGAGCGGGCGACCGGGTGCACCGTCACCGTCACCTACGATCTGACCGCCACGAACGCCGAGGGCGCACGCCGGCTCGAGCGGTTCGCGGACGAGTACACCGAGTTCCTCGCCTCATGGCGCGACGAGATCGTGGAGTTCCTCGAACGCGAGCCCACCGCGCTCGACAGCCTCGTCGGCTGAGCCCGCGATCCGGTCGCCCAGGCGCGCAGACCGCTGCCCCGCCCGGGTGCTCACGGGCGGGGCAGCGGCGTTCGTGCGCCGGCTGTGGGCTCAGCCGTAGATGACCTGCGGCACCGACACCGACTTGAGGCCCTCGACACCGAACTCCAGACCGTAGCCCGAGCCCTTGACGCCGCCGAAGGGCACCAGCGGGTGCACGCCGCCGTGACCGTTGATCCAGACGGTGCCGGCCTCGATGCGCGATGCGATCACGGCGGCCTCGTCGCGGTCCGGCCCCCACACCGATGCCGCCAGACCCGTCTCGAGCGCGTTGGCGCGGGCGATGACATCCTCGACGTCGGAGTAGCGGATGACCGGCAGAGCGGGCCCGAACTGCTCCTCGTCGACGAGCGGGATCCCGTCGGTCACGTCCGCGACGAGCGTGACGGGGTAGAACAGCTCGCCGAGGTCGGTGGCGGGGGAGCCCCCGGCGACGACGCGGCCGCCGCGCGCCTTGGCGTCCTCGACCATGCCCGAGACGATGTCGAACTGCGCCTTGTTCTGGACGGGTCCGAGGATGCTCTCCTCTTCCAGCCCCACGCCCATCGGCACGGCCGCGGCGTAGCCGGCGAGCGCCTGCACGACGTCCTCGTAGATCGAGTCGTGGACATACAGGCGCTTGATGGCGGTGCACGTCTGACCGCTGTTGCCGAATGCGCCGAAGAAGATGCCCTCGGCGATCGCCGCCGGGTCGGAGCCCGGCAGCACGATCGCGGGGTCGTTGCCGCCGAGCTCGAGCGTCAGGCGCGCCAGGTTGCCCGCCGAGCTCTCGATGATCTTGCGTCCCGTCGCGGTCGAGCCGGTGAACATGACCTTGTCGACGTCGGGGTGAGAGGCCAGGACGGCGCCGACGTCGCGCCCGCCCGACACGCCGATCAGCACGTCCGGCGGGAGCACCTCGTTGATGACCGAGAGCAGTGCGAGGACGCTCAGCGGCGTGTACTCGCTGGGCTTGACCACGACCGTGTCGCCGACCCGCAGCGCGGGCGCGAACTGCCACACGCCGATCACGAGCGGCCAGTTCCACGGGCCGATCGCGGCAACGACGCCGACGGGACGGTAGTGCAGGACGGCCTTCGTCGTCCCGTCGTCGACGATCACCTCGGGTTCGAAGGGCGCCATGGCCGTCGCGCGCAGCCACGCGGAGCACGCGCCGACCTCGAAGCGCGCCCCCGGACCGTTCAACGGCTTGCCCTGCTCGCGCGAGAGCAGACGTGCGAGCGCCTCGGCGTTCGCGTCGATCGCATCGGCCGCCTTCAGCAGCAGCTCGACGCGCTTGGCCTCGCCGAGAGCGTCCCAGCCCGGCTGTGCGGCCTTCGCGCGCGCGATGGCCGCTTGGGCATCCGCCGCGGTCTCCTCCGGCGCGCGGCCGATGATCTCACGCGTCGCGGCATCCGGGATCTCGCGCCCGGTGCCTTCGGGAGCCTGGACGCGCTCGAGGAGTGCGCTCTCTTCGGTGAGGAGGGTGGTGTCGGACATCATCGTCTCTTTCCTGTGAGGGGTTGCGCGGCCCCGCCGATCGCGGCGTGCTCACGCCGCCGCGACACGGGCCGCTCCTTCAGAGTGAACTCTCGTTCACGCTCCATCGTCGCGAAAACGGTTCGAGTATCCCAGATCAGAGAGGGTCTGTCACGGTTCTTGTTAATGATAGTTCACGTCATGGTGGAGGGAGGCGGGAGCCCGGATACGCGCGAACGGCGGACGGCGCCTCCGCCCGTCGGGGTCGGAAGCGCCGCGAAGGCGGGCTCGGAGAGGCTCA
This sequence comes from Microbacter sp. GSS18, assembly GCA_029319145.1. Lineage (NCBI taxonomy): Bacteria > Pseudomonadati > Bacteroidota > Bacteroidia > Bacteroidales > Porphyromonadaceae > Microbacter > Microbacter sp. GSS18. The sequence continues at coordinate 1,378,527 of CP119753.1, forward strand.
GCCGGTGGCGAACCGCGCGGCCCATTGCCGAAGCTGGGCTGCCGGCACCGCGCCCACGACGCGATCGGCCTCGGCGCCGTCGCGGTACATCAGCAGGGTCGGGATGCCGGTGATCCCGTGCCGGCGCGAGACGCCCGGCGACTCGTCGGAGTTGACCTTGACCACCTTCAGCCGGCCCGCGAAATCGCGCGAGAGCTGCTCGACCACCGGCGAGATCATGCGGCATGGGCCGCACCACGGCGCCCACACGTCGATGAGCACGGGCAGCGTCGCCCGACCCACGACGTCGTCGAACGACGCGTCGTCTGCCGTCACGAGCCAGGGAAGGTCGGCATGGCACTTGGCGCACCGCACCTTGCCGGCGCGGGCGGCGGGCACACGGTTCTTGGCCCCGCAGCTGGGGCAGGCCACGACGGCAGCATCGGCGCTCACACGGACCTCCTCGATCGGCGCCATCCTAGGCGCTGCGCGGTCGCGACGCCCGGGTCGAAGGACCCTCGGCGGGCTCGCGCACCCCGTTGCCACGCCCGCATCGGGCTGATTCAATCGGCCGGTGGACACTCACACCGTTGTGAACCAGCCGCCGCCCCGCGTCGACGTCGACGAGTACGGCACGAACCCGGCCCTCGTCGACGGCGTCGCGCAGTACGACGCCGCGTGGGCGCATCATCATCTCCATCTCACCGGTCAGCGCGTGGGCTCGGCATCCTTCATCGCGGATGCCGCCCGGGCCAACCGGCGCGAACCGGTCCTGCGCACCCACGACCGCTACGGCCACCGCATCGACGAGGTCGACTACGACGAGAGCTACCACCGGATCATCGCGGCGGCCCTCAGCGACGGCGCCCACACGGCGGCCTTCGCCGATCCGCGACCCGGCGCCAACGTCGCACGCGCGGCGACCTTCATGCTCTACGCACAGGTGGAGCCGGGCCATGCCTGCCCGGTCTCGATGACGCACGCGGTCGTCCCGGTGCTGCAGGCGCACGACGACGTCGGCGCACCGTGGCTCGAGCGCGTGTTCAGCCGCAGCTACGACGGCAGGCTCGTGCCCGGCAAGCCCGGCGCGATCTTCGGCATGGCGATGACCGAGAAGCAGGGCGGCTCGGACGTGCGCGCGAACACCACCGCCGCGCGCTCGATCGGAGGCGGCCTGTACGTGCTCGACGGGCACAAATGGTTCTGCAGCGCTCCGATGTCGGATGCCTTCCTCGTGCTCGCCCAGGCGCCGGGCGGCCTCAGCTGCTTCCTCGTCCCGCGGCTGCTCGCAGACGGCGAGCGCAACCGCATCCGCATCATGCGACTGAAGGACAAGCTCGGCAATCGCGCGAACGCGTCCAGCGAGGTGGAATACGACGGCGCCGTCGGCACCCTTGTGGGCGAGGAGGGCCGGGGCGTGCGCACCATCATCGAGATGGTCGCCCGCACGCGCCTGGACTGCATCCTGGGCTCTGCCGCGGGCATGCGGCAGGCCACGGCCGAAGCGGCATGGCACACGCGCCACCGCAGCGCCTTCGGGTCGCTGCTCGCCGAGCAGCCGGCGATGCAGGAGGTGCTCGCCGATCTGCAGCTCGAGACCGAGGCGGCCACCGCCGCAGCGCTCCGCCTGGCGCGCGCGCACGACGACGATGCGGATGCCGGCGAGGTGGCGTTCCGCCGCCTGGCGACCGCCGTGACCAAGTACTGGGTCTGCAAGCGCGGTCCCGGTCACGCGTACGAAGCGCTGGAGTGCCTGGGCGGCAACGGCTACACCGAGGACTTCCCGCTCGCGATGCGCTACCGCGAGCAGCCCGTTCTGGCGGTGTGGGAGGGGTCGGGCAACGTCATCGCGCTCGACGTCCTGCGGGCGCTGTCACGCGAACCCGAGACGTGGGAGGCGTTCGACGCCGAAGTGGCCGCGGCCGCCGGGGTCGACGCAAGATTCGATGCGCGCCTGGCCGAGGTCCGCCGACAGGTCGGCGCGCTGGGGACGGATGCCGCGCCCGAGCGCCGCGCCCGAGGCCTCGTGTCGGCCCTCGCGGTGCTGCTGCAGGCATCGCTGCTGCTGCGAACCGCCCCACCCGCCGTGGCCGACGCCTTCGTCGCGTCGCGCCTGGGCGACGAGCCGTTCGGCGGGGCGCTGTTCGGAGCGCTCCCCGCAGGCGTCGACACCTGGGGCATCGTCGAGCGGATCTGACCGGGGCATCACAGGACGAACGGCCCTCGCCCCCCTCGCTCGGCGGGGACAGACTGGCGCCATGGCGCAGCGCAGCGAGGGTGAACCGAAGCGGTCACGGCGAATCGGTCGACGTGTCCGAGCGGTGATCGTGATCGCCGCCGCGGCGGTCGCGGTCGCGCTCGCCCTGCGCGCGGTCCGCGCACGGGCCCGCAGGCCGTCCTTCCCCGAACGCACCGGGGTCGGGCGCGACGGCATGGAGTACCTGGTCGTCGGCGACGGCCCGAAGACGGCGCTGATCATCCAGGGCGGCCCGGGCAGCGAACTGCCCACCGGGCCTTCCAAGCGGCTGGCGCTCGCCCGCTGCGCCCCGTACATCGAAGAGGGGTACACCGTCTGGAATGTCTCCCGCAGGCGGAACATGCCCGTCGGCCACACGATCGCCGATATGGCCGACGACTACGCCGCCTTCATCTCCGACGAACTGCCGAACGGCGTCGACCTGGTGATCGGTGTGTCGCTCGGGGGCATGATCGCGCAGCACCTCGCCGCGCGGCATCCGGGATCGGTGCGACGTGTCGCCCTCGCCCCCGCGGCGGGCGCGCTGCGACCCGGCTCGGTGGAGTTCGACCGCCGCTGGGCGGCCGCGCGCGCCGACGGCAGGTTCGACGACGCCGGTGCGATCTTCCTCGAACTGGTGATGCCCGGTCCCGAGCGTGCCGAGCTCCGTCAGGGGCTCGGACCACTGGCCGGACGGATGTTCGCGAAGTCGCCCGTACCGAAGGGCGACCTGCTCGTCGAAGCCGAAGCCGAGGCGGGCTTCGACGCGCGGGCCGTGCTGCCCTCGATCCAAGCACCCGTGCTCATCGTGTGCGGCGATCAGGACGAGTTCTTCCCGCCCGAGATCGTCGAGGAGACCGCCGAGCTCATCCCCGACTGCACGGTCGTCGTCTACGAGGGACAGCGCCATCTCGGCGCGGGAATGAGCCCCCGCGTGCCGCGGGATGTCATCGCGTGGCTGAAGGAGCATCCGGTCTGATCGCACGGGCTGTTCGCCGAGCGGCACGGTGATCGGCCCGTGGGACGAAGGGCCCGCGCACGGGTCGCCGCCGACGACGAGACTGGTGCCGTGCCCGGCGTCCCCGTCTACTACTACTCATCCAGCTCCGGTCTGACGCGACGCTTCGCGGAGCATCTGGCCGAGCGCGATGGCCGGGCGGTGTTCAACCTCGCCGATGCGGATGTGCGCCGCGCCGAGGTCGATGGACCGTGGGTGCTGCTGACGCCGTCGTACAAGGCAGGCAACGACAAGCAGGCGACGCTGCCCGCCGCGGTGAGGGTGTTCCTGCGCTCGCGGGCGAACCGCCGCCACATGATCGGCGTGATCGGGTCGGGGAACCGCAACTTCGGCGTCTTCTACCAGGCCGCCGCGCGCGAGCTCGCCGCGGCATCCGGTCGTCCGATCCTCTTCGAATTCGAGCTGTCGGGCACGCCCGAGGACGTCGAGCAGTGCGCCCGCATCCTCGCCGACCTCGACGCCGCCCTCGCGGCCAAGGCGTCGTGAGCGGAGGCGTGCGGGCCTCCGGGATCGGCTACCCCGCGTCGGGCTCGCCGTCGTAGTAGTCCACGCGATCGGTGTCGCGGAAGATCGTGGTCTCGCGGGTCGACGTGTAGGCCATCGTCTTGCCACTGTCGGGGTACCCGAGCACATCCGGGTCGGCCGTCGTGTCGAGATCGACGTACCGCAGCGGCTCGGAGCCGGTGTTGGTCATGCGATGAGAGCCGGCGGGCCCGGGCGGGAAGACCACGACCTCGCCGGGACCGACGTCGAACTCCCCCGCCGGCGTGCGCACACGTCCCGTTCCGGCGAGGATCACGTAGGCCTCGGTGATGCCTGCGTGCCAGTGGTACGGGAACGCCGATTTGCCGGGCGCGATCTCCATGAACGACACGTGAAGCTGCGACCCCGCCTTCGGCGTCACCTCGTGCTTGGCGAACACGAACCCGCCCCGCTCGACGCCCCGCGCTTCGAAGTCCTCCTGCGCACCGTGAACGACCTGATCGAACGTCATCGTCTCCTCCTCGCGTCGGTGACGCGATCCTACGGCGATCGCAGCCGATGCGGTGCCCTCCCCGAGAGCCGCGTGCGTAGACTGCGGGCGTGTCACGCACCGATGGCGACGCCCTGTCGCCCGCCGACGAGGTGAACCTGATGCTCGACGGCATCGGCGTGTACGTGCTGACCGTGGTGGGATGCGCCGGGATCGGGGGCTTCGTCCGCGGCCCGGACGATGTTGATCTCGATGCACTGCGACGGCACGTGGCGGACCGGACCGCCCGGCTGCCGCGTCTGCGCGGCACCCTCACGGGCACGTCGGGACGGCATCGCCTCGTCGATCGTGGTCTGCGCATCGCGGACCACGTCCGCGTCGAGGGTCCGGTCGACGGCTTGGCCGGTCTCCACAGCCTGTGCTCCCGGCTGTCGACCGAACCCCTTCCCTCGGGCCGCCCCCTGTGGGAGCTGCGGATCGTCCTCGGGGCGAATCCCACCGGCGTCGCGTGGGTGTTCCGCGTCCACCACGCGATCGCCGACGGGCGCATGGCCGCGCGTCTGATGGACACGCTCTTCGACGAGGAGCCGGATGCCGCGGCATCCGCTCCCCGCACGGCCTCGCACCGGGCCGCCCACCCGCCGACCCGTCGCGGGCCGGCCTTGCGTCAGCTGAGCACGCTGGTCCGCATGATGCCGCGCACGGACTTCGTGGGGCCGAGCGGCCCCGGGCGCGAGCTGCGCGTCATCGTCCTGCCACTCGCCGACGCGTCGCGCGCCTCGCGAGCCCTGGGGGCGTCGGTGAACGACGTGATCCTCGCCGCCGTGGGTGAAGGGGCGCGCGAGGCGTTCGCCGCGCTCGGAGAGGGTGTGCCCGACGTGCTCCCCGTCTCGGTCCCGGTGCTGCTTCCGGGCGACGACGACCGGACGAACCAGGTCGCCGCGTTCACGGCGCGGATCCCGCTGGACGACATCGGAACCGCCGAGCGGGCCCGCATGCTCGGCCCCCGGACGAAGGCGTGGGCCTCGGAGGTGCGCGACCGCCCGCTGCCGTGGTTCCTTCGGACCGCGGCGGGCGCGTGGATCATGCGGAACTACGTCGCGCGGCAGCGCGTCATCGCCGTACTGTCGACGAACGTGCGCGGCCCGGCACGCCGCCGGCGGCTGTGCGGAGCACCGATCGACGCGGTGTGGGCTCTGCCCGTGCTTGCCGGAACCGTTCGCGTGGGAGTGGCGGTCGTGTCGTACGCGGGGACCCTTCGGGTGTGCGTGCTGTGGACCGGGGCGATCGGCGCCGCGGGCGCTCGCATGGCCGAGCGGATGGAGTCGGCGCTGACCGACCTCATCCTCGAGGTGTGACCCCGGGAACCGTCGGGATTCTCCTGGCGGCCTGCTACGCGCCCTCCGCGGCGAGCGGAGCCTCCGGCGGCACGGTCCCGTGTCATCGTCGCGGGAAATGACGAGAGGGCCGGCCTTCCGGCCGACCCTCTCTTCGTTGTGTCGGGATGACAGGATTTGAACCTGCGACCCCTTGACCCCCAGTCAAGTGCGCTACCAAGCTGCGCCACATCCCGATGTCCCCGCCGGGGCGAAGACAACTCCCCTATCCTACCCGGTCCGGAGCATGGTCGCGAACCACGGCCGCCCCGGGCGCGCCTCCGTGTCACGAACCCCCGGCGCGTCCACGACGCCCTGTCCTTGCCGGGTGTCGGATGCCGCCGCTACGGTCGCGGCATGACGACCGTCACGATCGAGCCGGCCACCGCCGACCGGTGGGACGACGCCCAGCACGCGCTCACGGGCGGCGGCGACGGACGCAGCTGCCAGTGCCAGTGGTGGACGCTCACGAACGCGCGGTTCAACGCCTCGAGCGCCGAGCAGCGCCGCGCTCTCCTGCACGACGAGATCGACGCCGGCCCACCGCCGGGACTGATCGCCTACGTCGACGGCGAAGCCGCGGGCTGGGTGCGGGTCGGGCCCCGCACATCGCAGCCTCGGCTGGCGCGCACCCGGGCGTTCGCGTCGGTGTCGGACGAGCCGTGGGACGACGCGGATGTGTGGGCGATCACGTGCTTCGTGGTCCGCCGCGAGCACCGGGGGTCGCAGCTGATGGGACGGATGCTCGAGGCGGCTGTCGCCTTCGCCCGCGCCGGCGGTGCACGCGTGGTCGAGGGCTACCCGCTCGATCCGAAGGCCGGCCGCGCCCTCGGCTCCAACCAGCTGTTCACGGGCGTCGTATCCGCCTTCGCCGACGCCGGCTTCACGGAGGTCGGGCGCGACAGACCCCATCGCGCGGTCATGGCACTCGCGCTGCGCTGACGGGAGTCCTGCGGCGCGACCGTACGATGGAGCTGCGGAGCACCCGATCCGCCGACGATCCTCCCCGCCCGACACGAAGGAGTGCCGTGCACGCCCTGCCGACCTCACCCACGCGCACCGAGCCGCCCGCCGCGACGATGGCCGCCGGCTGGTGGTGGGGCTTCGTCCCGTACGCGTTCATCTCGCTCGTTCACGTCATCGCGCGTCTCATCGGCGACGACAGCATGGCCGACCCGTCGAAGCTGCTGCTGATGCCCGCGCTCATCGCCGCGGTCGTGTGGGCCCAGCGCGAGATCCGATGGGGCCTGCCTCAGGCCCTGCTGGTCACCGCGATCGGCCTGTCGTGGCTGGGCGACGGCGCCGGGGCGTTCTTTCCGTTCGCGCCGACGCTGCCCGTGATGCTGCTGTGCTTCGGGCTCGCCCACCTCGCCTACATCTGGCTGTTCGTCCGCCACGCGGCCGTGCGGCCCACCCCGGCGTGGACGGCCGTGTACGCCGCGTGGTGGATCGTCCTCGTCGCGGTGCTGTGGCCGAGCCTCGGCGGCCTCGCCGTCGCCGTCGCCGCGTACGGCATCGTGCTCGCCGGAACCGCGGTGACCTCGGCGCGCGCCGGCGTGCTCGCGGCCGTCGGCGGCGCGCTGTTCCTCGCGTCCGACACGATCCTGGCGTTCCTGCTGTTCATGCCCGACCTCATGCCGGCCGTCGCCGATGGGCTCGTCATGCTCACGTACTGCGCCGGGCAGGGCCTCATCGCTGCGGGGCTCCTGCGCAACGGGCTGAGCGGCCGGCGGCGAGGGAACGCGCCCGCGGCCGTCTGAGATCATGGCCTGATGACGGATGCCTCCACCCGCGTCGACGCGTGGCTGTGGGCCGTCCGCGTCTACAAGACCCGCTCGCTCGCGACGACCGCATGCCGTGCGGGGCATGTGCGGGTCAACGGCGAACGCGCGAAGGCCGCGCAGAAGGTGAAGCCCGGCGACGAGCTGCGCGTGCGCATCAACGGCTTCGACCGCATCCTCGTCGTCAAGGCACCGATCTCCAAGCGCGTCGGCGCCGCGCTGGCGGCGGACGCCGTCGACGATCGCACTCCTCCGCCGCCGCCGCGCGAGGAGACGCCCTTCGTCCCCATCCGCGATCGCGGTGCCGGCCGACCGACCAAGCGCGAGCGCCGGGAGATCGATCGGCTGCGCGGCCGGGACTGAATCCGACGCTCCGGCGACACCGCCCGCGACGCGCCGCCGGTCACGTCACGACGCCGGCAGGGCGGGATTCTCGATGTGCTGGGCGAAGTCGACGAGTCCGCGGCGCAGATCGAGCCAGATGTCGTCGACCGGTGCGGGCTCGCCGGCGTCCTGACGACGCGCCCATTCGTTGAACGCCTGGCGCGCCGCCGCTCCGAACACCTCGACCAGCACCCGCATGCGCACCGGGTCCGTCTGCGCTTCGGCCGACAGCGCCTCGGCCAGTTCGGATGCCTGGTCGGCATCGCGCCGGAGCGCCACGGCGAGGATCGCGGGCTCGGTGAAGATCACGTGCCGCACGCGGCGAGCACGGCGCCGACCCTCGGGGTCGGCTTCGAACGCGGCGAAGATCGCGCGCCATCCCTCCTCGACCGCGGCGGCGGGGGTTGCTCCGCCCCGCAGGGCGGCGAGTGCAGCTCGGACGAGGAGATCGCCTTCGGGATCGTCGAGGAAGACCGCGTGCTCCTTCGCCGGGAAGTAGCGGAAGAACGTCCGGGGCGAGATGCCGGCGGCGTGCGCGATGTCGTCGACGGTCGTCGCGCCGACGCCCTTGCGCTCGAACAGGGCGAGCGCCGCATCGGAGACCTCGCGCTGTGTCTCGAGCCGACGCCGCTCGCGCAGGCCCACGGGCTCGGGCTCGGCGTGCTCCGTCGTCACGGCATCCATGCTTCCACGTTACACGATCCGCCGATATGGCAGAGTGTGCCATAATTGCACACTGTGACCTTGGAGCAGACTGAACATCGCACGGACGCGCCGTCCGCCCCCGCCCCCGCCGCCCCGCGCACGGGGAGTGTGATCGCTCTGCTGGTGGCCTCGGCGTTCGTCGTCATCCTGAACGAGACGATCATGAGCGTCGCGCTGCCGAGCCTCATGGACGACCTCGACATCACGGCCAACACCGCGCAGTGGCTCACGACGGGGTTCATGCTCACGATGGCCGTCGTCATCCCGCTGACCGGATTCCTGCTGGCCCGGTTCCCGCTGCGGAACGTGTACTTCACCGCGATGACGCTCTTCGCCGCCGGCACGCTCATCGCCGCGCTCTCGCCCGGTTTCGCGATGCTGCTGGCCGGCCGCGTCGTGCAGGCCTCGGGCACGGCCATGATGATGCCGCTGCTGTTCACGACGGTGCTCACGCTCGTGCCCGCCGCGCACCGCGGCCGCATGATGGGGGTCATCACGATCGTCATCGCCGTCGCCCCCGCGATCGGACCGACCGTCTCGGGCCTCATCCTGTCGACGCTGGACTGGCGCTTCATGTTCTGGCTCGTGCTGCCGATCGCCCTGACCGCGCTTGCCCTCGGCGCGATCTGGGTGCGCAACGTCACAGAGACGCGTCCGGCGAAGCTGGACGTGCCGTCGGTGGTGCTGTCGGCCCTCGGCTTCGGCGCGCTGATCTTCGGACTCAGCTCGATCGGCGAGTCGGCATCGGGGCACGCGCCCGTGCCGGTGTGGATCCCGCTCGTCGTCGGCGGCGTGAGCCTGCTCGCGTTCGTGCTGCGCCAGCTGCGCCTGCAGAAGCGGGATGCCGCGCTGCTGGATCTGCGCACCTTTCGGTCGCGCACGTTCGCCCTGGCCACCGTGCTCGTCGCCGTGGTGTTCGGCGCCCTGTTCGGCACGCTCGTGATGCTGCCCATCTACCTGCAGCAGGTGCGGGGCCTCGACACGCTCGCGGTGGGTCTGATGCTGCTCCCCGGCGGCGTCCTCATGGGGGTGCTCGGCCCCATCGTCGGTTCGCTGTTCGACCGGTTCGGCCCGACGCCCCTCGTCATCCCCGGCATGACCGTGACCGCCGGCTCGCTGTGGATCATGTCGGCGCTCGGCGAGACGACGCCTTTGGCCTGGGTGGTGGGCGCGCATCTGGCCCTGAACCTCGGCCTCGGCTTCGTGTTCACGCCGCTGATGACCTCGGCGCTGGGCTCCCTCCCCCGTCGCCTCTACCCGCACGGCAGCGCCACCGTCGGCACGATCCAGCAGCTGGCCGGCGCCGCAGGAACCGCCCTGTTCGTCACGCTGATGTCCGTGCAGGCCGCCGACTCCCTCGCATCCGGCGCCGGCGCGGTGACGGCCACGGCCGACGGCGTCCACCACGCCTTCGTCATCGGCGCGATCATCACGTCGGCCGCCGTGCTCGTCGCCCTGCTCGTGCGGCGTCCTGCCGAGCCGGTCGAGGGCGACGCCCTTCCCATCGCGGCGCACTGAGCGCGCACGCCGACGCCCCGCCCGGAGCATCCTGGGCGGGGCGTCGCTCGTGCCGTCAGGCGCGCTGTTCGGCCGAATCCGAGGCGCGGACCTCCCCTGACGCATCGAGTGCCGCGGCCACCTCACCGCGGTGCGACCGGACCTCGTCGAACGACGTGCCGTAGTACGCCGCCTCCATGAGGGTCTTCATGTCGGCCAGCATCGGCATCCGCGGGTTCGCGGGTGCGCACTGGTCCTCGTACGCCGCCATGGCCAGCTCGTCGAGGCGGCCGATGAAGGCGTCCTCGGCGACCCCCTGCGCCTGGAACGACCGCTCGATGCCGACGGCGTCGCGCAGCTCCTCGACGGCCCGGGCGTAGCTCTCCACGCCCTCTTCGGGGGTGGATGCCGGCAGGCCGAGGTGCGCAGCGATCTCCTGGAATCGCTCCGGAGCGATGTACCGCTCGTACTTCGGCCAGCTCGTGAGCTTCGACGGCACGCGGCCGTTGTAGCGGATCACGTGCGGCAGGTAGACCGCGTTGGTGCGGCCGTGCACGAGGTGGAACTTCGAGCCGGTGACGTGGGCCATCGCGTGCACGATCCCGAGGAACGCGTTGCCGAAGGCCATGCCCGACAGCGATGCCGCGTTGTGCATCTTCTCGCGAGCGCGGACGTCCGCCGGGTCGGTGGAGCCCGGCACCGCCTTCGCGCTGCGCTCGATGTTCTCGAAGATCAGCTTGATGGCGTGCAGGGCCAGGCCGTCGGTGTAGTCGTTCGCGTAGACCGACACGTACGCCTCGGTGGAGTGCGTCAGCGCGTCGAATCCGGCATCCGCCACCAGGAAGGCCGGCAGGGCCGAGGTCAGCAGCGGGTCGACGATCGCGACCGACGGGGTCAGCGCGTAGTCGGCGAGCGGGTACTTCATGCCCGTCTCGTCGTCGGTGATGACCGCGAACGGCGTCATCTCGCTGCCGGTGCCCGATGTGGTCGGGATGCACACGAGCTTGGCCATCTTGCCGAGGTCCGGGAACTTGAACGCGCGCTTGCGCACGTCGAAGAACTTCTCGCGCATGTCGCTGAACTGCACGTCGGGGTTCTCGTACAGCAGCCACATGACCTTCGCGGCATCCATCGGCGAACCGCCGCCGAGCGCGATGATCGTGTCGGGCTTGAACTCGCGCATCTGCTTGGCGCCCTCCTGCACGGCCGACAGCTTCGGCTCGGGCTGGACGGTGTCGATGATCTGCAGGTGCACACGACCGGGGCGGCGGTTCAGCACGTCGATGACCTTGTCGACGAAGCCGAGCTTGGTCATGCCGCCGTCGGTGACGATGGTGACGCGCTCGACACCCTTCATGTCGATGAGGTAGCGGATGGCGTTGGGCTCGAAGTAGGTCTTGGCCGGCACCTTGAACCACTGCAGGTTGTTGTTGCGCCGACCCACGCGCTTGATGTTCAAGAGGTTCACCGCCGAGACGTTGTTGGAGACCGAGTTGTGACCGTAGGAGCCGCAGCCGAGGGTCAGCGACGGCATGAAGGCGTTGTAGATGTCGCCGATGCCGCCGAGAGCGGACGGGGCGTTCTCGATGATGCGGACGGCCTTGACACGCGCGGCGAAGTCGGCGACGACCGCGGGGTCGTTGCTGTGGACTGCGCCGGAGTGACCGAGGCCGTCGAAGTTCACCATCTGCTCCGACAGGTGGATGCCCTCCTCGGCGTTCGCGGCACGCAGCACCGCGAGGACGGGGGCGAGCTTCTCGCGCGTGAGCGGCTCGTGCGGACCCACGCCGTCGACCTGGGCGAGCAGGATCGAGGTGTCCTCGGGAACCGTGAAGCCGGCCTGCTCGGCGATCCAGACGGCCGACTGGCCGACGACCTTCGCATTGAGCTTCGCCTCGGCGCAGTTCGCGTCTTCGGCCGCGACGCCGAAGATGAACTCCTCCAGCATCCGCTTCTCGTCCGCGTCCACCAGGTAGGCGTGCAGCCGGTCGAACTCGGCGAGGGCCTCCTCGGCGATCGGCTCGTCGAGGATGACGGCCTGCTCGGACGCGCACACCATGCCGTTGTCGAAGGACTTCGACAGCACGATGTCGTTGACGGCGCGGCCGACCTTGGCGGTGCGCTCGATGAAGGCGGGCACGTTTCCGGCGCCGACGCCCAGGGCGGGCTTGCCGCACGAGTACGCCGCGCGCACCATGGCGTTGCCGCCGGTGGCGAGGATGAGGGCCACGCCCGGGTGGTTCATGAGCTCGCCGGATGCCTCGAGCGACGGGTGCTCGATCCACTGGATGCAGTTCGCCGGGGCGCCCGCGGCGACGGCCGCATCGCGCACGATCTTCGCGGCCGCGACCGAGCAGTTCTGGGCCGACGGGTGGAAGGCGAAGACGATGGGGTTTCGGGTCTTCAGCGCGATGAGCGACTTGAAGATCGCGGTCGATGTGGGGTTCGTGACCGGCGTGATGCCGGCGACGACGCCCACGGGATCGGCGATCTCGGTGATGCCGGTGATCTCGTCGGTGGAGATCACGCCGACCGTTCGCTGCTTGATGATCGAGTGCGTGACGTGCTCGCACGCGAACATGTTCTTCACGGCCTTGTCCTCGAACAGCCCGCGGCCGGTCTCGGCGACCGCCTGGACGGCGAGGTCGCCGTGATTGTGGAGCGCGGCGACCGACGCCTTGCGGACGATGTGGTCGACCTGCTCCTGCGTGAAGAATGCGTACTCGGCGAGCGCCTCCTGGGCACGTGCGACGAGTCCGTCGATCTCGGTGGACATGTCTCCTCCAACCGGCGGCCCGGGCACCTCACCCGCGCCCTTGCCTGATGCCCATCATCCTCCGTGTGGTCAGACCACATAGGGACTTAAGTCCCATGGACGCGCTGGAGTCCCACCGAGCGGGAGCGGCGGACCGTGGAGGGGACGGTCCGGACCTTGCACGAGCGGCCTCCGCGCGAACGGCGACCGCGCGACCGATCAGCCGGCGCAGCTGTCGAGGCCGTACGCGAACATCCGCTGGTTCACATCGGCGAAGGGATTCGCCTGATTGCCGACCTCGCCGGGGCCCGCTGCGACGATCTCGTCGAGGACCGCCTCCGTGTCGTCGAGGATCGCCGCCAGCACCTCCTCGTCACCGGTCGGATAGCCCAGTTCCCGGATGTCGGCGACCTGCTGCCGGATGTTCGGGACGACCTCTTCGATGAAGAAGACCTCCGTGCCGTCATCGGGCCACTCCATCGCCTCGATCTCGGCCGCCGCCTCGGCGCAGATCGCGTTGGCGCTCGCGAGGAACTCCTCCTGCGAGATCGTGGACGAGGTGGCGGCGCAACCGGTGAGTCCGAACCCGGACACGACGATCGCGGCCAGCAGTGTCTTCGTCGACGTCTTCATCGCAGCCCCCAGAGCGTGAATGTGGGCGCCAAGCTACCACCGTCCGCCTCGCCGAACCAGGGGTCGGAGGCTCACACGGGGTCGACGAGATCGCGGAGCCAGCGCGCGCCGCGCACGGTCGCGCCCACGCCCGTCACACGGTCGGCGAGCTCGCGATCGCTCGTGACCACCGTGACCCGGGATCCGCGGTCGGCGAGCTCGCGCGTCCGCGCGACGATCGCGTCGTCCCCCGAACCCTCGGCGCGGACGACGTCCACCCCCGGCGAGGACAGGGCCGAGCGTCCCTGCCCTTCGACGACCGCCGTCCACGACGGGTACCACGTCCGCTCGGGAAGATCGAGCAGCTCCCCCGCGACGCCGCGGCCGTCCAGCCCCGACAGGCGGTCGATCAGATGCGTCGCGGCGCCGGCGCGATCGCGCCACCAGCCGTCGGGCACGGAGCCGACGACGTTGGCGACGTCGACGACGACGGCGGGGCGCACCTCGACGAGCGCCTTCAGGCGATCCCACGACGCGCCGAAACCCGGATGCAGCGGATAGTCGGCCACCTCGTCGACGGGCACCCACGACAGCTCCACGCTCTCGGGGTCGCTGATGACCGGCTCGAACGGGCGGGTGACGTCGGCGACCAGCGTCGCGTAGCTCCAGTAGCCGAGGTCGAACACGCTCATCAGACGTGCGGTCACGGCGCCGGCGGGTACGCCGGCCTCTTCGGTGGCTTCGCGCATCGCGCCGTCGCGGGCCGACTCGCCCTCGTGACGGGCGCCGCCGGGAAGGCCCCATGTGCCGCCGAAGTGGCTCCACGAGACGCGATGCTGCAGCAGCACGCCGCGCGCGGGGTCGACGGCGAGCAGACCCGCCGCGCCGAAGCGGCCCCAGTAGCGCTCCCCGGTCGGCGCGACGACCCACGCGTCACCGGGATTGCGGGGCCCGTGCGGGCGGCGAGGCTCTCCCGATGTCGGCTGCTGGATGGTCACCCAGCCAGCTTTTCACACCCCGCGCGCCCCCGGCCCGCCCCGGGCAGGTGCGCCGGGGTGGACCGGGGGCTGCCCCGTCACGGCAAGCTCCCGCGCCGTCACGGCGGAATGCACCGGAACCGACCGCATCGGGGCGCAGTCGCGCCGTGACGGCGAGAAATCACCGGCATCAACCCGATTCGGTGCAGTCGCGTCGTGACCACGCGACAGCACCCGGTGGGACGGGACGGGACGGAACGGGGAGGAGGGATGGAGGGAGGGCTCAGATGAACAGCGTCGTGCCCGACTTCTGCGCCTCGCCGAGGAAGGTCGCCACGCCGCCCAGCTCGATGCCCTCCAGCAGGTCCGACTCGGCGATGCCGAGCAGGTCCATCGTCATGGTGCAGCCGATGAGGCGGGCGCCGTCGGCGCGAGCCGACTCCATGAGCTCGGGCAGCGTCTGCACCGAGTGGTCCTCCATGACCTTCTTGATCATCGCCGGCCCCATGCCCGCCATGTTCATGGTCGACAGCGGCAGCTTGTCGGGCCCGGAGGGCATCATCATGCCGAACATCTTGTCGAGCATCCGGCGGTCCCGCTTGGGCGGATCCTGACGGCGAAGCGCGTTCAGACCCCAGAAGGTGAAGAACATCGACACCTTCTGGCCCATCGCGAGGGCGCCGTTGGCGATGATGAACGCCGCGAGGACCTTGTCCATGTCGCCCGAGAACACCACGAACGACACCTGGTCGAGGTTCTGCCGCGCCACCCCGCCCGCCGGTGCGGCGCCGCCCTTGCGGAAGGTCGCGACGTAGCCGGGACCTTCGGGGGTCATGGACAGGAGCTCGTGCCCCTTCGTGGACGCCCACGCGGGTCCGTCGGCGGCGAAGCCCGGGTCCGAGACGTGCACCACGACGTCGTCGCCGGGCTGGACCTCGTCCATCTTCTTCGCGAGCTTCATGATCGGGCCGGGGCAGGCCAGGCCCGTGCAGTCCAGCTCGACGATCGCGCCGGTGCCCTGCGCGGACTTGATGAGATCCACCGCCTCGGCGTAGGCGATCTCAGGGGCCTTGACGGCCTCGCCCACCGGCTCGAGGTCGTGCCAGAACCGGAAGGTGTGGGAGCCGCCCGACAGCGTCTTGACGTCCTCGAAGCCGCGCTGCACCAGCAGGCGGTAGGCGAGGTAGCTGCGGAAGCCGACCGCGCAGTACAGCCGGATCGGCACGCTCTTGTCCCACGATTCGCACACGTCGCGCATCGTGCCCAGCGGCACGCTCTCGGCGCCGGGGATGTGCCAGATGTCGTACTCCTCGGGTGTGCGCACGTCGATGATGCGCGCGCCCTCGACCGCTTCGGGGAAGTCCTTGGCGTACCAGAGCTTCAGGTCGCCCTTGAGGACGTTCGTGGCGACGAAGCCCGCCATGTTGACGGGGTCCTTCGCCGAGCCGAAGGGCGGGGCGTAGGCGAGCTCGAGCGTCTCGAGGTCGTGCACCTTCGCGCCGAGCCGGATGGCGGTCGCGAACACGTCGAGGCGCTTGTCGACGCCGTCGAAGCCGGCGATCTGGGCGCCCAGCACCTTGCCGTCCTCGGGCGAGAACAGCAGCTTGATGTGCATCATGGCGGTGCCCGGGTAGTACCCGGCGTGACCGGACGGGTGCACGTGCACCGTGCGGTACGCGACCCCCGCGCGCTCGAGCTGGCGCTCGGTCGCACCGGTTCCGCCGGCGGTCATTTCGAAGACCTTGACGATCGACGTGCCCTGCGTCGAGAGGTACTCGGTGTCGCGACCGCAGATGTTCTCGGCGGCGACGCGCGCCTCGCGGTTGGCCGGTCCCGCCAGCGGCGTGATCCATTTGCCCGGCAGCACCGTGTGGGCGGTCTCGACGGCGTCGCCGGCGGCCCAGATGTTCGGGTCGGAGGTCTTCATGTGGGTGTCGACGACGATGCCGCCGCGCTCCCCCATCGCCAGGCCCGCGTCGGCGGCGAGTCCCGTGTTCGGGCGCACACCCGCAGACATGATGACCATGTCGGCGTCGAGGGTCTTGCCGTTGTTCAGCTCGACGCGGAGGCTCCCGTCGGGGCGCTTCTGGAACGCCGCGGCCGCCGTGCTGAGGATCAGCTCGACCCCGCGCCCACGGATGTGCTGCTCGACCGGGATCGAGACCTCCTTGTCCAGCGGCGGCATGATCTGGTCGCTGAGCTCGACGACGGTGACCTCGGCGCCCCGGTGGCGCAGGTTCTCGGCCATCTCGAGGCCGATGTAGCCGGCGCCGATGACGACGGTGCGCACGGGCTTGTTCGTGCCCTGGGCGGCGGCGAGGGCGGCATCCAGGTGCTGCTTGATCTCGTCCATGTCGGTGATGTTGCGCAGGACATGGATGCCGGGCAGGTCGATTCCCGGCAGCGGCAGGTGCAGCGGGTCGGCGCCCTGGCAGAGAGCCAGCTTGTCGTACGTCTCGGTGTACTCGCGGCCGGTCGCGACCTCGCGCACCGTCACGGTCTTCTTCTTCGGGTCGAGCGCGATCACCTCGGTGGAGACGCGAACGTCGATTCCGAGGGACTCGTTCAGGCTCTCGGGCGTCTGCAGGAGCAGTCGGCTGCGATCGGTGATCACCCCGCCGATGT
Source organism: Microbacter sp. GSS18 (assembly GCA_029319145.1). NCBI lineage: Bacteria > Pseudomonadati > Bacteroidota > Bacteroidia > Bacteroidales > Porphyromonadaceae > Microbacter > Microbacter sp. GSS18. The sequence continues at coordinate 1,395,445 of CP119753.1, forward strand.
GATACGGCAGACCGCAGTTGGCGAACGAGACGTAGCCGCCCCGCTCGAAGACGATGATCTCGGCAGTCTCATCCAGGCGCCGCGCACGGGCGGCGACGGATGCGCCTCCGGCGACTCCGCCGACGACGACGAGCTTCATGCTTGCCTCCTTCTCGGGCGCCGGCCGCGGTGGCCGGACCACAGGTCACGTGTCGAACATACGGTGCGGGGTATCGCGTGGGAAGGCCATTGGTCCCAGGCCGACTGTGGTATGACCACACCGATAGCGGCTCGGCACCCGAGCGATTACACCCGCGTCGTCCGCAGCCGCAGGCGCCACGCTGAGGGCTGTCGACACCCACAATCACGCCGCGTCGTGCCATGATCTCTATGTGGCCTGACCACAGAGTTCCAGCGCTCCGCGCCCCGTCGGGCGTAGCGTGTGCTGGCGCTTCGCGATGGTGCGGAGTCCCGATGTCCGTCGAACAGGAGCGCCCCATGGCACAGACCGTCCCCACCGCGACCGACCACGGAACCGTCGCGGTCGCCGCGACCATCGACGAGTACCTCGCGCAGAGCGACTGGCGCGTCAACGCCAACGCGAACCAGGGCTACTCGCTGGGCGGGATGATCCTGAACACCGCCGGCAAGCTCGTCGCCAACTACTGGCTCGACGAGATCTACCCGCCCGCGGCGGGGCCGGCCCACCGCGACGGCGACCTGCACATCCACGACCTCGACGTGTTCGCCGGCTACTGCGCGGGGTGGTCGCTGCGGGCGCTCCTCGAGCAGGGGTTCAACGGCATCCCGGGCCGGATCTCGTCCGCGCCGCCGCGGCATCTGTCGACCGCGACGGGGCAGATGGTCAACTTCCTCGGCACGTTGCAGAACGAGTGGGCCGGTGCCCAGGCGTTCAGCTCGGTCGACACCTATCTCGCGCCCTACGTCCGCCGCGACGGACTGGAGTACCACCAGGTGCGCCAGATCATGCAGCAGTTCGTGTTCGACCTGAACGTCCCCTCGCGCTGGGGCACGCAGACGCCGTTCACGAACCTCACGTTCGACTGGACCTGCCCCGACGACCTCGCCGACCAGCATCCGCTCGTCGGCGGAGAGGTGTGCGACTTCACCTACGGCGACCTCGCCGAGGAGATGCGGATGCTGAACCTCGCGTTCATCGACGTCATGAGCGCCGGGGACGCGGACGGCCGGGCGTTCACGTTCCCGATCCCGACGTACAACATCACGAAGGACTTCGACTGGGACTCCCCCGAGACCGACGCGCTGTTCGCCATGACGGCGAAGTACGGTCTGCCGTACTTCCAGAACTTCCTCAACTCCGAACTCGACCCGCACATGATCCGGTCGATGTGCTGCCGGCTGCAGCTGGACCTGACCGAGCTGCTCAAGCGCGGCAACGGCCTGTTCGGGTCGGCCGAGCAGACCGGTTCGGTCGGCGTCGTCACGATCAACTGCGCCCGCCTCGGGCACGTGCACGCGGGCGACCTCGACGGCGCGCTCGCACGGCTCGAGGAGCTCGCCGACCTCGCCCGCGACACCCTCGAGGCCAAGCGCGCGATCATCTCGCACCACATGGAGGGCGGCCTGTTCCCGTACACCCGTCGCTACCTGGGCACCCTCGAGAACCACTTCTCGACGATCGGGGTCAACGGCATCAACGAGTTCGTCCGCAACTTCACCGGCGACCGCTCCGACGTGTCGAAGCCCGAGGGCATCGCGCTCGCCACGCGGCTCCTCGACCGGCTGCGCGAGCTGCTCGTGGAGTACCAGGAGCACTCCGGCCACATGTACAACCTCGAGGCCACGCCCGCCGAGAGCGCGACGTACCGCTTCGCCAAGACCGACATCGCGCGGTTCGGCGACGCCGTCCTGCACGCCGGAACCGCCGAGAACCCCTACTACACGAATTCGTCGCAGCTGCCCGTGGACCACACCGACGACCCGTTCGAGGCCCTCACGCTGCAGGAGTCGCTGCAGCAGAAGTACACCGGCGGCACCGTCATGCACCTGTACCTCGGCGAGGCGGCGCCCTCGGCGGCGGCGTGCAAGGCGCTCGTGCGCCGGTCGCTCGAGCGGTTCCGCATCCCGTACCTCACGATCACCCCGACCTTCTCGATCTGCCCCGTGCACGGGTACATGTCGGGCGATCACGCGAGCTGTCCGTCGTGCGGCCGGGAGTGCGAGGTGTGGACGCGGGTCATGGGGTACTTCCGCCCCGTGTCGTCGTTCAACATCGGCAAGCGCGGCGAGGCCGCCGAGCGCGTGTACTTCGCGGCCGAGAAGCTGCTGGATCGCGAGCCGGAGCCGGTCGATGCGTGAGGGAGCGGATGCCGCGGGCCGCGCGCCCGCCCGCCCCGAAGAGCTGCGCATCGCCGGGATCACGCTGTTCTCGACGGTGGACTGGCCCGATCGCCTGGCCGCGACCCTCTTCCTGCAGGGGTGCCCGTGGGACTGCTTCTACTGCCACAACCCCGCCCTCATCGACCCGCGGCGTGCGGGCGGCGTCTCGTGGGACGACGCCCTCGCCGATCTGGAGTCGCGCCGCGGTCTGATCGACGGCGTCGTGCTGTCCGGCGGCGAGCCGACGATGCAGCGCGCGACCCTGCCGGCCGTCCAGGAGCTGCGCCGCCGCGGATTCGCCGTCGGCCTGCACACCGCGGGCGCCTTCCCCCTGCTGCTGGCGCGCATCCTGCCCTTCGTGGACTGGGTGGGGCTGGACATCAAGGCGACGGCGGACGAGTACGCGACCGTGACCGGACGCGCGCGCAGCGGCGAACTCGCGTGGCGCTCGCTCGAGCTGGTGCTGGCCAGCGCCGACCTGCGGCGCGGGAGCCGGCATCCGCTCGAGTACGAGGTACGCACGACCGCGCATCCGGCCGCGACGGACGACGACGCGCTGTGCCGCCTCGGCGATGCGATCGCCGACCGGGGCGTGAGGACGTGGGCCGTGCAGCGCGCGCGCAGCACGGGCGCCCGCTCCCCGCTCCCGCACGTGGACCCCGCCCCCGCCGGCGCACGCCTGACCCTGGACGCCCTCCCCGCCGAGCGCTTCGCGCACCTCACCATCCGCTGACCCCTCGCTCTCCTGACCCCTCGCTCTCCTGACGTCACTGCGCGATAGCACCGACGGCCCGGGAAGGTGCTGTCGCGCCGTCTCGGCGGGCGAGCAGGCGGGAGAGCGGATGCCAGGAGGGGCAGGGCGGACCGACCCCGGGGCCGCACCGGCCGACTGCGCTGCGACAGAATGCCGGAATGGACTATGAGCTGGATGATGCGCGCGAGCGCGTGCAGCGCGATGCGGTGTGGGAGTTCCTGTCCACGCAGGCGTATTGGGGGCGCTGGCGCTGCCGCGCCGACCTCGATGCGCAGCTCGACAGCGCGTGGCGGGTCGTCGGCGCCTACCGCGCGGACACGGGCGACCTCGTCGGCTTCGCCCGCGCGATCTCGGACGGGGTCGCCTTCGCCTACCTCGCGGACGTCTTCGTCGCCGAGGAGCACCGCGATCAGGGCCTCGGTCGCCGCATCGTCGCGCGCATGATCGACGAGGGCCCGGGCCGGGACTTCCGCTGGACGCTGTTCACCGGCGACGCCCACGACCTCTACGCCGGCTTCGGCTTCACCGCCCCCGACGCCACCGCGATGGTCCGCCCCGCCGCCCCGCACATGCGCTGAAGGCTCAAGCGCCGTAAGCCCGCAACAGCACCTGATTCCGGCAGGAATCGGTGCTGTTGCGAGGTCACGTCGGTCGACCGAGCGGAAAGCGCGGGTCTCAGCGCTTGCGGCGCTCGCGCACCCGCATGTTCGTCACGATCGGGGTGCCCTCGAAGCCGTACAGCTCGCGCAGGCGACGCTGGATGAAGCGGCGGTAGCCGGGGTCGAGGAAGCCGGTCGTGAACAGCACGAAGGTCGGCGGGCGCGTGCCCGCCTGCGTCCCGAACAGGATGCGCGGCTGCTTGCCGCCGCGCAGCGGGTGCGGGTGCTCGGCGACGAGCTCGGAGAGGAACGCGTTGAACTTGCCGGTCGGGATGCGCTGATCCCACGACTGCAGGGCGGTCTCGAGCGCCGGGACGAGCTTGTCGAGGTGCCGGCCGGTGCGCGCCGAGATGTTCACGCGCGGCGCCCACGCGACGTGCGCGAGGTCCTGCTCGATCTCGCGCTCGAGGTAGCGGCGGCGATCGGCGTTCTCCATGTCGTCGTCGTTCAGGCGGTCCCACTTGTTGAACGCCAGCACGAGCGCCCGGCCCGACTCGAGCACGAGGTCGATGATGTTGAGGTCCTGCACGCTGATCGACTGCGACACGTCGAGGACGACGACCGCGACCTCGGCCTTCTCGAGCGCGGCCGATGTGCGCAGCGACGCGTAGAAGTCGGCGCCCTGCTGCAGGTGCACGCGACGGCGGATGCCGGCGGTGTCGACGAACCGCCACATCTTGCCGCCGAGCTCGACGACCTCGTCGACCGGGTCGCGCGTCGTGCCGGCGAGCTCGTTGACGACGACGCGCTCCTCGCCCGCGGCCTTGTTCAGCAGCGACGACTTGCCGACGTTGGGGCGTCCCAGGATCGCGACGCGTCGGGGGCCGCCGATCTCGTGCTTGGCGACCGCCGAGACGTCCGGCAGCACCTTCATGATCTCGTCGAGCAGGTCGGCGACGCCGCGGCCGTGGATCGCCGAGACGGGGTGCGGCTCGCCGAGGCCCAGGTTCCACAGCGCGGCGGCCTCGGGCTCCTGCCGGCCGTCGTCGATCTTGTTGGCGACGAGGAAGACGGGCTTGCCGCTGCGGCGCAGCAGCTTCACGACGTGCTCGTCGGTGCTCGTGGCCCCGACCATGGCGTCCACGACGAACAGCACGACATCCGAGAGGTCGATCGCGACCTCGGCCTGCGCGGCGACGGAACGGTCGATGCCGCGCGCGTCGGGTTCCCAGCCGCCGGTGTCCACGAGGGTGAACCGGCGGTCGAGCCACTCCGCCTTGTACGAGACGCGGTCGCGCGTGACGCCCGGGGTGTCCTCGACGACGGCCTCGCGGCGGCCGAGGATGCGGTTGACCAGGGCGGACTTGCCCACGTTCGGGCGCCCCACGATCGCGACGACGGGCAGCGCGGGCAGCATCTCGATGCCGTCCTCGCCGGCGGCGACGCCCGCGAGGATCGCGGCGTCCTCGTCGTCGAGGTCGTAGTCCTCGAGTCCGGCGCGCAGCGACGCGGCGCGCTGCTCGGCGAGCTCGTCGTCCAGGCCCGCCAGCGTCTCAGCGAGGTGGTCCTCGCCGTCGTAGTCGTCGAAGTCGGTGTCGTCAGCGGCCATCGTCGGTTCCCGTCTTCGGCGCGAGTGCGGATGCCACGACGTCGAGCACCGCGGACACGGTCTGCTCGAAATCGAGGTCGGTGGAGTCGACCACGGTGACGCCGGGGGCGGCGGTGAGGAAGTCGACGACCTTGGAGTCGGCGGCGTCGCGCTGCGCCATGGCGCTGGCGACCTCGACGGCGTCGTGGCTGGTCAGCTCGGCGGAGCGGCGGGCCGCGCGCACCTCGGGCGAGGCCGTGAGCAGGATGCGCACGGGTGCGTCGGGGGCGACCACGGTCGTGATGTCGCGCCCCTCGACGACGACACCGTCCCGCCCGGACGCCGCCACGAGCGAGCGGAACAGCCCGTTGGCGGACTGGCGCACCGCGGGCACGCGCGCGACACCGCTGACGGCGTCGCTCACGCGGGGCTCGCGGATCGCCTCGGTCACGTCGGTGTCGCCGACCTGGACACGGTAGGCGTCGGGGTCCAGCGCGATGCCGAATTCGAAGTCCCCGGTCACCTCGAGGACGCTCGTGGCGTCCGACGTGTCGATGCCGTGCTCGAGGGCGTGCCACGCGAAGGCGCGGTAGGCGGCGCCGGTGTCGAGGTAGCCGAAGCCGAGACGGCGGGCCACCTCCTTGGACACACTGGACTTGCCGCTGCCGGCGGGGCCGTCGATCGCGACGATCATCGGGTCGCTGTCAGTCATTGGTACTCGCAATCTTCCATCCGCGGGCGGTGAGCCCGTCGATCGCACGCTGCACCGCCGTCGGGACGACGCTGATCTCGGCGAGGCCGAACAGCGCTCCGGGCGAGTGCTCCATGCGGAAATCCTCGACGTTGACGTCGAGTGCGCCGAGGTCGCCGAACAGGCGCCCCAGCTGGCCGGGACGGTCGTCGACCATGACGACGACCGGCTCGAAACGTCTGTTCTGCCCGTGCTTGCCGGGCAGCCGATCCACACCCTGGTTGCCGCGGCGGATCGTGTCGGCGACAGCACGTCGGGCCCCCGGTGCGTCGGGCTCGCGCAGCGCATCGGCCACCGACGCGAGGTCGCCGGCGAGGGCGTCGAGCACGTCGACGACGGGAGCGGCGTTGGCGCCGAGGATCTGCACCCACAGCTCGGGGGCGGATGCCGCGATGCGCGTCGTGTCGCGCACGCCCTGGCCGGCGAGGCTCAGCGAGCCGTCGGGGGCGTCGACGAACCGTCCGGCGAGCAGGCTCGACACCAGCTGGGGAACGTGTGAGACCAGCGCGACCGAGCGGTCGTGGTCCTCGGGGCTCATCTCGACGGGCATGGCGCCGAGGTCGAGCGCGAGCGCTTCGACGAGGGCGAGGTCGGGCGCCGCGGTCTCCTCGTCGCGGCACACCACCCACGGGCGGCCGACGAAGATGTCGGCGCGCGCGGCGATCGCTCCGCCGCGCTCGCGTCCGGCGAGCGGGTGCGAGCCGATGTAGCGGGCGATGTCGACACCGCGCTCGCGCAGCGTGCGCAGCGGCTCGAGCTTGACGCTTGCGACGTCGGTGACGACGGCGTCGGGGTGCGCGCGCAGCTCGCGCTCGATGACGTCGGCGGTGACGTCGGGCGGCACGGCGACCACGACCAGCGCGGGGCGGTCGTCGTCGCGTGCGGCGCGCCCGGCCCCGTAGTCGATGGCCAGCCGCAGCTGCGCCGGCGACGAATCGGCCAGCGCCACGTCGACGCCGAGGCCCGACAGGGCGTGGCCGATGCTCGATCCGAGCAGCCCCGCGCCGACGATGCGCACGGTGCCGCGCACGCGCGCGGCCGCGCGCGCGTGTGCTGCCGTGGTGTCGGTCACGTGGTCTCCTGATCGCGGGGCGACCGGGGGTCCGCGTCCGCCGAACCGGGCGTGACGTCGTTCGTCGCCTGGCGCGCCAGCGTCAGCAGCGCGCCCCGCTCCACTTTAGTCAACTCGCGGGTGCGCCCGGCTGGAAGAGTTCCCAGGTGGAGGGGCCCGAACTGCCGCCGCACGAGTTCGACCACGGGGTGGCCGACGGCGGCCATCATGCGCCGCACGATGCGGTTGCGTCCGGAATGCAGCGTCAGCTCGACGAGCGACCCGCCGCCTTCGGCCGACGCCGTGAGCAGCCGCGCCTTGTCGGCCGCGATCGGCCCGTCCTCGAGCTCGACGCCCTTGGTCAGACGCGCGATCGTCTGCGGGGTCACGCGTCCGTCGACCTTGGCGATGTACACCTTGGTGACGCCGAACGAGGGGTGGGCCAGGATGTGGGCGAGCTCGCCGTCGTTGGTGAGGACGAGCAGTCCGCTGGTGTCGGCATCCAGTCGCCCGACGTTGTAGAGGCGCTCGGCCCACTCCTTCGTGAAGCGCCGCAGATCGGGGCGCCCGCGGTCGTCCTTCATCGAGCTCACGACGCCGGTGGGCTTGTTGAGCATGAGGTAGCGCTTGGTCTGGTCGAGCTGGATCGCGGTGCCGTCGACGTCGACGCTCGCGGTCTCGGGGTCGATGCGCGTGCCGAGCTCGGTGACCACGACACCGTCGACGCGGACGCGCCCCTCGACGATCAGCTGCTCGGCGACCCGGCGCGAGGCCACGCCGGCGTTGGCCAGGACCTTCTGCAGGCGAACGCCGTCATCGCTCATCGCGGCACCTCCTCGTCGAAGCCGCGGGTGCCGTCGTCCAGCAGCGGCGAGATGTGGGGCAGCTCGTCGAGGGAGTTGATGCCCAGATGCACCAGGAGCGCGTCGGAGGTGCCGTAGTTGATCGCACCGGTCTCGGGGTCGGCGAACTTCTCCTCGATGAGCCCACGCGACATCAGGGTGCGCACCACCGAGTCGACGTTGACCGCCCTGATCGCGGCGACCTGACCGCGCGTCACGGGCTGCTTGTAGGCGATCACCGCGAGGGTCTCGAGCGCGGCCTGGGACAGGCGGGAGGGCGCCTGCGCACCGACGAAGTCCTTCACGACGCCGTCGAGCTCTTCGCGGACGTAGAGCCGCCAGCCGCCGCCGACCTCGCGCAGCTCGAAGCCGCGCCGCGGGCCGCCGGCGAGACCGTCGTAGTCGGTCACGAGCGACTCGATCGCCTGGCGCACGGCGGCGACGGGAGCGCTGACGGCGGTGGCCAGGCTCACCAGGCTCTGCGGCTCGTCGACCACCAGCAGGATCGCCTCCAGCCGCCGCGCGACGTCGCTGAGAATGTCGTCATCGGTCATAGTCGGCTCCCAACGTGGCGAGGTTCTCATCGGACCAGCGTTCGGCGGTCCAGCGCAGCGTCAGCTCCCCCAGCGGCTCCAGCTGCTCGAAGCCCAGCGCGGCGTGGCGGTACAGCTCGAGCACCGACAGGAACCGCGCGACGATCACACCGGGCTGCGCCACACCCGACACCAGCTCGCGGAACGACATCGTCCCGGCCTCCCGCAGCAGCGTGACCACGACGGCCGCCTGCTCGCGGATGCTGATCAGCGGCGCGTGCAGGTGGTCGAGCCCCACGTGCGGGATCTCCTTGGGCGCGAAGGCCAGGACGGCGAGCGCGGCGAAGTCGTCCGCACTGAGCGTCCACTTCAGCTCGGGCACCGCGTCGCGGTACTTCTGCTCGAGCCGCACCTGCCGCACGTGCCGGTGCTCCTCGCGCTGCAGGCACCGCGAGAACCACGCCGAGACCTCCTTGAACGCGCGATACTGCAGCAGCCGCGCGAACAGCAGGTCACGGGCCTCCAGCAGGGCCACCGACTCGGCATCCACCAGCTCGCCCTGGGGCAGCAGCCCCGCGACCTTCATGTCCAGCAGCGTCGCGGCGACGACGAGGAACTCCGACGCCTCGTCCAGCTCCTCGGCGCTGAGGCCCCGCAGATACGCGATGAACTCGTCCGTCACCTTCGACAGCGCGATCTCGGTGATGTCCATCTCGTGCTTCGAGATGAGGTTCAGCAGCAGGTCGAAGGGGCCGTCGAAGTTCGCCAGCGAGACCCGGAAGACATCCTCGCGGGCTTCGCCGTCCGGGGCGCGCGCGTCGTCCGGGCCGTCGGGCTCGCTCGGGGACCCGGGACCGGGCTCAGGCGACGGCGCCACGGGCGACCAGCTCCCGCGCGAGGCGCAGGTAGGCCTGGGCGGCCGCGTGCTCCGGCGCGAACTCGGTGATGGGCATGCCCGACACCGAGGCGTCGGGGAACTTCACGGTCCGGCCGATGACGGTCTCGAGCACATCGTCGCCGAAGGCTTCGACGACGCGCTCGAGGACCTCGCGCGAGTGCAGCGTGCGCGGGTCGTACATCGTCGCCAGCACCCCGTCGAGCGTGATCGACGGGTTGAGGCGGTCGCGCACCTTCTCGATCGTCTCGATGAGGAGGGCCACGCCGCGCAGCGCGAAGTACTCGCACTCGAGCGGGATGACGACACCGTGGCTCGCCGTCAGCGCGTTGACCGTGAGCAGCCCGAGCGAGGGCTGGCAGTCGATGAGGATGACGTCGTAGTCGCCGGAGAGACGGCGCAGCGCCCGCGAGAGCGTCTGCTCGCGCGCCACCTCGTTGACGAGGTGGACCTCTGCGGCCGACAGGTCGATGTTCGCCGGGATCAGGTCGAGGTTCTCGACGGCGGTGGGAACGACGATCTCGTGCGGATCGCGCTTGCCGTCCAGCAGCAGGTCGTACACCGTCGGGATCTCGTGCGTGGGGATCCCCAGGCCCGCCGACAGCGCCCCCTGCGGGTCGAAGTCGACGGCGAGCACCTTGCGCCCGTAGTCGGCCAGGGCCGCCGCCAGGTTGATCGTGGTCGTGGTCTTGCCGACCCCGCCCTTCTGGTTGCACAGCGCGATGATCCGCGCGGGACCGTGGCTGTCGAGCTTCGCCGGCGTGGGGAAGCCGTGGTACGGACGACCGGTCGGACCGATCAGCGTCTCTTCCTCGTTCACCGCCGTCGCGCCCCGCTTGCTGCCCGCCACCGACTCTCCTGACTTCGCCTGCGTTCGCTCGATTGTAGTGGCCGCGGTGCCGATGGCGACGAAGGCACAGCGAATCGCCGCACACCCGCGCGCGGGTCAGAACAGCGTGCCGAGCACGTCCAGCCGCACCTGAGCGGCGATCGCGATGATCGCGTAGTCCACGACGGTGATCAGCGGCGCCCACGACAGGACCACCGCGCCGAGCTTCGAGGGCGGCCCCCATACGCCGTCGCGGAGCATCCAGCCGGCCGTGAACCAGAACAGCGGGATGGTCATGAGCCACACGACCATGCACCACGGGCACAGCGAGCCGAACTCGAACACGCTCCGCCACGCGAACACGTGCACCAGCAGGAAGCCGCCGAGCAGGAACAGTCCGAACACCCGCCAGTACCAGCGCCGCAGGCCGCCGGGCGCCGCCAGCGCGCTGACCCCCGCGAACACCGGCCCGAGGAAGAGCGTGAGTCCGATGATGGCGTTGGTGAAGCCCAGCAGGTTCCCCGCGGGCGAGAGCAGGTTGGGCCCGCACGTGACCACGACGCTGAAGGCGCACGTGATCAGCGGCTCCTGGTCCGTCAGCTGTCCGATGTACTCGATGTACAGCAGGAACGAGACGACCCACGCGACGGCGGCGCCCACGATCCAGAAGATGGCGAGGGCGGCCGGGGGCCGGAGCGTGCTCGTCACGGAGCGCTCAACTGTGGTCATACCACACAGGCTACTCTATCGGGCGGCGCCCGCGAGGGTCCCTGTGACATCGCCGGCGGGGTCGTAGACCAGGCACAGCGCCTCGCGGTCGCCCTGCGCCCACGAGTCCGCCGTGGGGTAGATCGGGTAGACGTCCAGCGCCGAGTCGTCGTAGGCGACGCCGACGAACGCCTCGAACTCGTCGACGCACACACCGGCCGCCTCCTCGAAGACGGCGTCGTCGCCGGGGTACTCACCGTCCGCGAAGTCGTGGGCGTAGTAGACCTCATCGGCGTGCGGGTCGCTGCAGGGCACGACGGGAACCGAGCTGAGCTCGCCGTCGGACTCCATGAACGCCAGGCAGTCGCCGACCTGGAGCGAGAAGACGTCGGCCGCCGCGTTGGTCTCGACGATCTCGCCGGTCTCTCCGTCGCGGACCGGGTCGGTGCCGACGGCGAACGAGCACCCGGCCAGCGACAGCGTTCCCGCGACGGCCAGCAGGGCGGCGGCGCGGCGTGCGCTCGGGTTCATGCGTTCCCCTCGAGTGGAGTCGGGTGCCTCGGATCGGGCGCCTCGACGGCGATGCCGACGTCGGCGGAGTCAGTATGCCGCCGGCCGCCCGGGGTGTCCAGTCGGCAGCTCCCGGCATCAGCGGGCGCGCGGATGCGACGTGGCGTACACGTCCCGGAGGGCGTCGACGCTCACGTGCGTGTAGATCTGCGTCGTGGCCACCGACGCGTGCCCGAGCAGCTCCTGCACCACGCGCACGTCGGCGCCGCCCTGCAGCAGATGCGTCGCGAACGAGTGGCGCAGCGTGTGCGGGGACACGTGCGCGGTCAGCTTCGCGCGGTCGGCCGCGTGCTGGATCACCGTCCAGGCGCTCTGCCGCGACAGCGGGGCGCCGCGCGCGCCGAGGAACAGCCGGGGAGTCGACCTCCCCCGTCGCGACAGCTCGGGCCGCGACCGCGTGAGGTATGCCTCGAGCGCCGCCCGCGCGTACGATCCGACCGGCACGATGCGCTCCTTGCCGCCCTTGCCCCGCACGCGGACCAGGTCGCCGCGGGAGACGTCGTCGACGTTGAGGGACACGGCCTCCGACACCCGCGCTCCCGTCGCGTACAGCAGCTCGAGCAGGGCGCGATCGCGCAGCGGGACGAGGCCCTCCTCCCCCGCGGCGGCCGCCGCGGCGGCGTCATCGCCGACGGCCGGTGCGGGCCCGGCCGCGTCGAGCAGCTGCTCGACCTGATCGACCGTGAGGGCCTTCGGCAGCCGCCGCGGCTGCTTCGGCGGCCGCAGTCGGCCCGCCGGGTCGGCGTCGTCGATGCCCTCCCGGACGAGGAAGCGATGCCAGCCGCGCACCGACGACTGCAGCCGGGCGAGGCTGGAGGCCGCCGGCGCCGGCTCGGCCCCCGCCCGCTCGGCGATGAAGCCCTCGACGAGCGCCGCGGTGACCTCCCCCGACTCCACGACGCCGCGCTCCCCCAGCCACTCGACGTAGCCCGAGAGGTCGCGGCGGTAGGCCGCGACGGTGTGCTCGGACAGCCCCCGCTCGACCGAGACGTGCCGCAGGTAGCGGTCCAGCGCCCGATCGAGCCGCATTCACTCCCCCGCCGACGGGGCGCGCCGCAGCCGCTCGGAGGCGGCGAGCACACCGGCGGCGAGGATGCCGTTGCGCAGGCGTCCCGACAGCACGCCGTCCACGGCGTCGGCCAGCGGCACCCACTCGATGCGGATGTCGGCCTCTTCGTCCTCGCGATCGTGCACGCGCCCGGTCGCGGCGAGCCCGCGCGCCAGGAAGATGTGCACGACCTCGTCGTTGCCGCCGGGTGTCGTGAAGATGCTCAGGAGCGGCTCGCACGTCTGTGCGACGAGGTCGGCCTCTTCCGCGAGCTCGCGGATCGCCGTCTCTCTCGGCGCCTCGCCGTCGACGTCGAGGAGACCCGCTGGGATCTCCCAGTCGCGATGACGGATCGGATGCCGGTACTGCTGGATGAGCAGCACACGGTCGTCCTCGTCGATCGCGACGACGGCAGCGGCGCCCGGGTGATCGACGTACTGGCGCACGATCTCGCCCTGGCCGTAGCGCACGGTGTCGCTGCGGACGTCCCACACGCGGCCGGTGTACACCACCTCGCTGTCGAGGACCTCGGCGTCGACCTGCTCGTCTCTCAGCACGCGCGGCTCAGCCATTCTCGACGTCGAACAGCTCGCTGGCGCGGTGGCGCTCGAGGGCCGCGCCCACGAGGCCGCGGAACAGCGGGTGGGGCTCGGTCGGACGCGAACGCAGTTCGGGGTGCGCCTGCGTGGCGATGTAGTACGGGTGCACGTCGTGGGGCAGCTCGACGAACTCCACGAGGTCGAGCTCGGGGTTCAGGCCCGAGAACACCAGGCCGGCGTCGGCGATCTGCGCGCGGTAGCGGTTGTTCACCTCGTAGCGGTGGCGGTGCCGCTCCTGGATCATCGTCGCGCCGTACGCCTCGGCGGCGAGCGAGCCCTCGGCGAGCTTCGCCGGGTACATTCCGAGCCGCATCGTGCCGCCGAGGTCGCCGTGGTCGAGGATGTCGACCTGCTCGGCCATGGTCGCGATCACCGGGAACTCGGTGTCGGGATCGAACTCGCTAGAGGACGCGCCTTCGAGCCCGGCCTCGGCGCGGGCGAACTCGATCACCATGCACTGGAGCCCGAGGCACAGGCCCAGCGTCGGGATGCCCTGCTCGCGCGCGAACCGCAGCGCACCGAGCTTGCCCTCGATGCCGCGGATGCCGAAGCCGCCGGGCACGACGATGCCGTCGAGGTCCGACAGCGCCTTCGCCGCACCCTCGGGCGTCTCGCACTCGTCGGAGGGGATCCACCGGATGCTGACGTGCGTCTCGTGTGCGAAGCCGCCGGCCTTGACCGCCTCGGTCACCGACAGGTACGCGTCGGGCAGGTCGATGTACTTGCCGACCAGGCCGATGGTGACGTCGTGCTTGGGGTTGTGGACGGCCCCGAGCACCTTCTGCCAGCGCGTCCAGTCGACGTCGGCCGCCTGGGTCAGTCCCAGCGCCCGCACGATGTAGGAGTCCAGGCCCTGGTCGTGGATCATCGTCGGGATGTCGTAGATGCTGGGCACGTCCACCGCGTTGACGACCGCATCCTCGTCGACGTCGCACATCAGCGCGATCTTGCGCTTGTTGGCGTCGGTCACCGGCCGGTCGCTGCGCAGCACCAGAGCGTCGGGCTGGATGCCGATCGAGCGCAGCGCCGCGACGGAGTGCTGCGTGGGCTTGGTCTTCTGCTCTCCGGACGCGCCCATGAACGGCACGAGCGAGACGTGGACGAAGAACACGTTCCCGCGACCGAGTTCGTGGCGGATCTGGCGGGCCGACTCGATGAACGGCTGCGACTCGATGTCGCCGACCGTGCCGCCGATCTCCGTGATGATGACATCCGGCTTCGGCGTCTCGTCGGCCTGCAGGCGCATGCGGCGCTTGATCTCGTCGGTGATGTGCGGGATGACCTGCACGGTGTCGCCGAGGTACTCGCCGCGACGCTCCTTGGCGATCACCTGCGAGTAGATCTGGCCGGTGGTGACGTTCGCGGCCTGGCTCAGCTCGATGTCGAGGAAGCGCTCGTAGTGGCCGATGTCGAGGTCGGTCTCGGCGCCGTCGTCGGTGACGAACACCTCGCCGTGCTGGAACGGGTTCATGGTGCCCGGATCGACGTTGAGGTACGGATCGAGCTTCTGCATGACCACGCGCAGACCGCGTGCGGTGAGCAGATTCCCCAGGCTCGCGGCGGTCAGACCCTTGCCCAACGAGGAAACGACACCGCCCGTCACGAAGATGTGTCTGGTGGTGTCGTTCGAAGGTCCCGCGTCAGTTCGAGAAGTCTGCATCACGGGCTTTTATCCTATCAGTCGGGCGGACCCCAAGCTGGGGAGCTGATGTGCGCGTGTTGCTGACATCATGCCGCCCCGCGCGATCACTTCGCGAGGGCCAGCAGTTCTCGCGCATGGCTGATCGCGACGTCGGAGTCGGGCATCCCCGAGAGCAGCCGCGCCATCTCGGCCTCGCGCTCCGAGCCGTCCAGGCGCCGGACGTCCGACGCCGTGACGGATCCGTCGCTGGCCTTCACGACCGTCAGGTGGTTGCCCGCGAACGCCGCCACCTGCGCGAGGTGGGTGACCGCGATCACCTGCGAGGACTCGGCCAGCCGCGCCAGGCGCCGGCCCACCTCGATCGCCACGGCACCGCCGATGCCGGCGTCCACCTCGTCGAACACGAACGTGGGAACCGGGTCGACCCCGGCGATGACCACCTCGATCGCCAGCATCACGCGGCTGAGCTCGCCGCCCGACGCGCTCTTGGCGACGGGACGCGGCTGCGCGCCGGGGTGTGGCGCGAGGAGGAACGCGACATCGTCGCGGCCCGAGGTCGACGGCGTCCCCGGCGTGACGGCGACCTCGAGATGGGCGTCGGGCATCGCCAGCTGCGTGAGCTCGGCGGTCACGAGGCGTCCGAGCTCCACGGCGGCGCCGCGGCGCGCGGCGCTCAGGCGCTCCGCCGCGGCGTCGAGGTCGGATGCCGCGGCGTCGCGCGCCTCGGCGAGGCGCCCGATGCGGTCGTCGTCGTCGTCGAGTTCGACCAGACGAGCCGATCCGGACGCCAGGACGTCGATCGCCGCCTGCAGCGACCCGTGTGCGCGGATCAGCGACGACAGCACGGCCCGTCGCTCCTCGACGGCGGCGAGCTCCTGCGGGCCGGCGTCGTCGAGATCGGCGAGGTAGCCCGCGAGCCCCGCGGCCAGGTCCATCGCGCGGTAGCCGAGGTCGGCCGCCTGTCCGGCGAACTCCTCGAGCGCCGGATCGTGGCCGGCGCGTTCGAGTTCGCGCCGCGCGTCGGCGATGAGCGACACCGCGTCCGGGGCCTCGGACTCGCCCGAGATGGCGTCGTGGGCGGCGGCCGCCGCCGCGCGCAGACCCTCGACATCGGCGAGTCTGTCGGCGCGCACCGCGAGGTCGGCGTCCTCGCCCGGCTGCGGGTCGGCGGCTTCGATCTCGGCGATCTGGGCGCGCAGCTCCGCCGCCTCGCCCGCCCGCGCGTCACGGTCGCGGGTGAGCTCGGCGAACTCGCGGTCGACGGTGCGGAAGCGATCGTAGGCGTCGCGGTAGGCCGTCAGGTCTGCGGCCAGGGCGTCGCCCCCGAACCGGTCGAGGGCGTCGCGCTGAGCGGCGCCGGAACGCAGCCGCAGCTGGTCCGACTGGCCGTGGACGACGACGAGCGCGTCAGCGAGGTCCGCCAGCACCGCCGCCGGCGCCGGACGCCCGCCGACCGACGCGCGGCCGCGCCCCTCGCGTGCGATGGAGCGCCCGACGAGCAGCTCCGCCCGCCCGTCGCCCAGGCTCTCGACATCGCCCCCGGCATCGCGCACGCGCTCGGCGACGACGCCGGACTCGGGCACGTTCCACACGCCGTCGACCGAGGCCTGCCGCGCCCCCGCGCGGACCGCGCTCGAGTCGGCGCGCTGACCCAGCAGCAGACCGAGCCCGGTGACGACCATGGTCTTGCCCGCACCGGTCTCGCCGGTGATCGCGGTGAACCCCGGGCCGATCGGCAGCGTCGCCTCCGCGATGACTCCGAGATCGCGCAGGCGCATCTCCTCGATCACTGCGCCTCCCCGTCCCGGGATCCGCTGCCCGAGCTCGGTCCGCGCCACCCCTCGACGGGAAGGCGGAACTTGCGCACCAGGCGGTCGGTGAACTCGGACGGATGCAGGCGCGCGAGCCGCACCGGACGGGACGACCGCTTCACGAGCATGCGCGCGCCGGGAGGCAGGTCGTGCGAGCGACGCCCGTCGCACCACAGCACGCCGTACCCGGGGTTGCGGTCGAGCAGCTCGATGGCGACGGCGTGCTCGGGACCGACCACCAGCGGCCGCGCGAACAGCGCGTGGGCCGCCATCGGCACCACCGAGATGGCCTCGACCGTCGGCCAGATCACCGGACCGCCGGCCGAGAAGTTGTAGGCGGTCGATCCCGTCGGCGACGACACGACGACACCGTCGCAGCCGAAGGACGACAGGGGCCTGCCGTCCACCTCGATGACGACCTCGAGCATCCGCTCGCGGCTCGCCTTCTCGACGGCGGCCTCGTTGAGCGCCCACGTCTCGTACACCACGGCATCCGCGGAGTCCTTCACACGAACGTTGAGGGCGAGACGCTCCTCGACGACGTAGTCGCGGTCGATGACGCGCGCCACCGCGGCGTCCATGTCGTCGCGCTCGATCTCGGCGAGGAAGCCGACGTGGCCCATGTTGATGCCGAGCACCGGTGCGGTGCCCTCGCGCACCAGTTCGGCGGCGCGCAGGATCGTGCCGTCGCCGCCCAGGACGATCGCGAGCTCCACGTCCTCAACCGCGACCTGGATGCCCAGCACCGCGATCCGGTCGGCGCCCGGGATGTGGGCGGAGAGCTCGCGGTGATCGTCCGGCGCCAGGACCGGCCGCGCGCCGGCGTCGCGCAGCAGCGAGATCACGCGCTGCGCCGCGCCCACGGTCTCGTCGCGCCCGGCATGGGCGACGACGAGGATGCTGCGCTCGTCGTGGGTCATGTGCTCCCCGTCAGTTCGTTCACGGTGCCCGACCATTCTGTCGGATTGCTCCCCCGCCCCGGCGCGAGATGCGCGATGTACTCGGCGTTGCCGTGCGTGCCCACCAGCGGGGAGGAGACCACGCCGCACGTTCCCAGCCCGCTGTCCCACGCCGCCCACAGCACGCCCATGACGGCATCCGAGCGCAGCGCGGGGTCGGTCACCAGTCCGCCCTTCACGGCGGTGCGGCCGACTTCGAACTGCGGCTTGACCAGCAGCACGAGGTCGGCGTCGGCCGTCGCGACCGACCGCGCCGCCGGCAGCACGTGGGTCAGCGAGATGAAGGACAGATCGCCCGTCACGATCGAGGGACGCTCCGTCACGCCGCTGCGCTCCGCGAGGGACTCGGGCGTCATGTAGCGGACGTTGAAGCCCTCGATCGGGATCACCGCGGGGTCGGCCGCGATATCGGGCGCGAGCTGGCCGTGCCCGACGTCCGCGGCGACGACCGTCCGGGCTCCGCGCTCGCGCAGCACCTGCGTGAAGCCGCCCGTGGACGCGCCCATGTCCAGGGCGACGCGACCGCGCACGTCGACGCCGAACGCGTCGAGGCCGGCGATCAGCTTGTGGGCGGCGCGGCTGACGTAATGGTCGTCGCCGGCGATGTCGATGACCGCAGCGGGGTCGATGCGCGTCGCGGGCTTCACCACGATGCGCCCGTCGACACTCACCCGGCCGGCGGCGATCATCGTCGCCGCATTCGTGCGTGAGCGGGCCAGCCCGCGCCCGGCCATCGCCGCGTCGAGGCGCTCACTCACGGACGTCCGGCGTTCGTCGGCCCCGACTCGAGCCGTCGCGCGAGAGAGTCGTGCAGGGCCTCATAGGCCTCGGCGCGCCGGGCCAGCGGCTGGGACTCGATGACCTCGAGGTCGCTCAGCAGGTCGGCGCGCTCGGTCTCGGCGGCCGACGGCGCTGCCGGGGCATCCGCCTGGTCGTCTCGCTCCTGCTCGGACATGGCTCCATCGTATCGAGCAGTCGCCTCGCGACTCCCGACGCGCCGGAAGGTCGGCGTCGGCCAATGACCCGACGCGCGCCGACAGGGGGCAGGCTGGAGACATCGCCGGAGCAGGGGCGCGCGACGGGATCGAAACAGGAGGACGCACATGGCCGAACCGGTCCTCGCCGCACGCGATCTGCGCAAGACGTACGGACGCGGCGCCGCGCGCTTCGAGGCCCTCCGCGGCGTCACCCTCGACATCGCGCCCGGCGAGGCGATCGCGATCGTCGGCAAGTCGGGCTCGGGCAAGTCCACGCTCATGCACCTGCTCGCGCTGCTGGACGCGCCGACGGACGGATCCATCGCCCTGTCCGGGCAGAACACGGCGCGGCTGACCGGTCGCGCGCTCAATCAGACGCGCAACCGGACGTTCGGGTTCGTCTTCCAGCAGTTCTTCCTCATCCCGGGGCAGACGGTGCTCGAGAACGTCGTGCTGCCGCTGAAGATCGCCGGCGTGGGCAGGCGCGAGCGGCGGCGACGGGGAATGGAGGCCCTGGAGCGGCTCGACATGGCCGACAAGGCCGCCAATCGCGCGGTCGACCTGTCGGGCGGACAGAAGCAGCGCGCCGTGATCGCGCGGGCGCTGGTCAACGAGCCGGCCATCATCATGGCCGACGAGCCCACGGGCAACCTCGACACCGTCACGGGGCGGATCGTGGAGGACATCCTGTTCGGCCTCCAGCGCGACCACGGCATCACGCTCGTGGTCGTGACCCACGACGAGGATCTGGCCGCGCGATGCGATCGCAGCATCCACCTGCGCGACGGTGTCATCGTCGCCGCGGAGGGACGCGCGGCATGAGGACCTCCGATCTGATCGCGTCCGCCGTCGCCAACACCTTCCGCTCGAAGGTGAGGACCGTCCTCACGGTGCTCGCGATCTTCGTCGGCGCGTTCACCCTGACCCTCACCAACGGGCTCGGCACCGGCATCAACTCCTACATCGACGACACCGTGGCGAGCCTCGGCTCGAGCGACGTCCTGACCGTCACCAAGCCCGCCGAGGACGCGGCGTTCGGAGACGGGCCGCGGGAGTACGATCCCGACACCGTCACGACATTCGGCGGCGGCCCGCCCGCGACGGTCGAGCTCATGACCCAGGACGACCTCGACGCACTGTCGGGCATCCGCGGCGTCGCGTCGGCGGATCCGGTGCTGCCCATCTCGGCCGACTACATCCAGTACGGCGACGGCACGAAGTACGTCGTCGGGGTGAGCACGCTCGTGGAGGGCCAGACCCTGCAGCTCGCCGCCGGCGACCAGCCCGATCCGGAATCGGAGGAGGCGCAGGTCGCGATACCGACGGAGTTCCTGTCCGTTCTGGGCCTGGGCGGCGCCGATGCCGCGATCGGCGAGAGCGTCGTCATCGCCGTGACCGACGGCGACGGCGAGCAGCGCACGGTCGCGGCGACGGTCGTGGGCGTGTCGGAGGACACGTTCAGCGTGACCGGCACGGCGGATGTCGTTCCGAACGCCGCGCTGACCGAGGCCCTCTACGCCGCGCAGTCGGTCGGCGTCCCCGATGACCAGCTCGGCGAGTACGCCCGAGTCCTCGTGCGGTTCGACGCCGGCGTCACCGAGGACGAGGTCGCGGCGCTGCAGGATCGGCTGGCGGACGCCGGGTACGACTCCGTCACGATCGCCCAGCAGCTGGGCGCCTTCACCGCGGTCATCGACGGCATCGTGCTGGTGCTCAACGGATTCGCGATCATCGCGCTCGTGGCCGCGGGCTTCGGGATCGTGAACACGCTGCTGATGTCCGTGCAGGAGCGCACCCGCGAGATCGGCCTCATGAAGGCGATGGGCATGGGCTCGGGTCGCGTCTTCGCGCTGTTCAGCCTCGAGGCGACCTTCATCGGGTTCCTCGGCAGCGCGATCGGAGCGGGACTCGCGATGGCCGCGGGAGGCGTCCTCAGTCGCGCGCTGGGCGACTCGCTCCTCGCGGACCTGCCCGGGCTCCAGCTGATCGCGTTCGATCTCGCCTCGATCGCGTCGATCATCCTGGCGGTGATGGCGATCGCCTTCCTCGCCGGGACGATCCCGGCCTGGCGCGCCGCGCGGCAGGATCCGGTGGACTCCCTCCGCTACGAGTAGGGCGCGGTGCCGGACGCCTCAGTCCCGGGTCGATGAGGCGGCGGCATCCGACGCCCCGTACGCGGGGCGATCGGGCTGACGCCGCTGGTGCTCGCCCTCGCCGCCCTGGCGCCCGCCGAACGGGCGGCCGTGGTCGGCGTACTCGTCGCGCAGGTACACCAGCGTCCACGGGCCGGCGGTGAACCGCGCACCGCTGCGGAGCGTCAGCGTCCGCTCCCCCGCGTGCGTCGCCTCCGAATCGGGGTTCGCGCTGAGTTCGCCGTCGCCGTGCATCGTGAGGACGTACTCGTCGCGATCGTCGTGCTCGATCGTCGCGTGCAGCGGGGCGATGCCCGCCAGCACGATCTCGCCGCCTTCGGCGCCGCCGATGTGCGTGACGTCGTCGACGAGATCATGGGTGGCCCGTTCATCGCCGTCGCTGATGCGCAGTCGGGGGTTGCCCGCACCCCACTCGGCGTGGGTCGTGGTGGGCACGAAGGGTGTGCGGTCGGTCTGGTCGGATGCCTGATCGTCCATGACGCGAATGGTACGAACCGTCGCTGGGACGAGGCGGGGGGTTGACAACCGGATGGAGGACGTTCTCGCTCGTCCTCCCCGTCCCGCGAGACCGATCAGTCGTCGGCGAGGGCGATGCGGTATCCCCGCTTGATGACCGTCTGGACGATGCGCGGGTCGGGCAGCGACTGACGCAGACGGCTGATCGCGACATCGACGGCGTGGTCGTCGAGCGGGTCCGGCACCGACTGCGCGAGCGCGATCCGGGAGATCGTCGCGCCCTGCGCGGCGAACAGCGCACGGAACAGCGCGAGGGCGACGGGGCTCAGTGCCATCTGCTCGTCGCCCGAGCGCACGATCTTGCCGCGCAGCTCGACGGGACCGGCCACCGTGTCGAGGCTGCGCATGCCGATCGATTCGAGGTGCTCGCACACGAGCCGGATGAGGGCGCCCATGCGGAAGCGATCGGGGAAGATCGGCAGGATGTCCGCCTCGATCAGCGGGGCGGCCGTGACCGGCCCGACGGCGGCGGCGACCACGTTGCCGCGGAACGCGGCCTGGACGTCCTGCTCCCGCCCCCGCGCGGCGGCGAAGTCGAACAGGGCCTCGACCGCCGGCGCGCTCGTGAACGTGACCGCGTCCAGCGACTCGGTCGCGATCAGATCGACCAGGCGCGACACACGGGGCTCGTCCTCGTTCGCAACCCAGCGGTACGGAGCCACCGTCAGCACCGTCGCGCCCGCCTTGGTCAGCCGGTCGAGCTGCCAGGGATTGGTGTACCCGTGCAGCTGCACCGCGATCACCTTGCCCCGCACGTCGTGGCGCAGAACGAGGTCGACCAGTGACGGCGTCGTCTCGCGCTCGCTCATGCCGTGGTCCTCCAGGCCGAGCGTGCGGATGGCGCCGCGGGCCTTCGGGCCGCGCACGAGGATCCGCGACGAGCCGATGGCGTCCAGCACCTCGTCGCCGAGTCCCGCCGCATCCGCCGCCTCGATCCACCGTCGGATGCCGTAGGAGGTCGTCGCGAGCAGGATGTCGGGTGCGGCGTCGATGATCGCCCGCGTCTGGTCGACCACGGTGGAATCGTCGGTCGCGCCGGCCATGCGGATCGTCGGCGCGTGGAAGACCTCGGCGCCGCGGCGCTCGAGCGCGGCGATCAGCTCTTCGGACCGGCGGTCGCTCGTCACGCCGATGCGGAAGCCTGCGAGCTGGTCGGGGCGGAAGCCGACGGTGGGGATGGCGTCCGCGGCGTTGAAGGGCCTGTCCTGGTGAGCCATCGTCACGTGAGGCACCTCCGTCGTCTCACGACCGTGGCGACGCTGCCGAGTCTGCTTCCATGTAGCTGGAAGCGACATCCTTCCACGTCTCCGGCCCCAGCGCACGCACGACCTCGCCGATCACGATCACGGCAGGCGACCGCGGGCGCACCCGCGTGAGGACCTCCGTCACCGCGCCGAGGTCGGCGACCGTCGTGCGCTGGGCGTCGCGGAACCCGCTCTCGACGATGCCGAGGGGCATGGCCGGCGACATGCCGTGGCGCAGGAGCCCTGCCGCCATCGCAGGAAGGTTCGCAACGCCCATGAGCACCACGATCGTGCCGCCGAGGCCGACCAGGTGCGCCAGCTCGTCCTCGCCGAAGGGCACGTGCCCCGAGATCACGGTGAACGTGCGGCTGACCTCGCGATGGGTCACCGGGATGCCGGCGACGGCGGGCACGGCGATGGCGCTCGAGATGCCCGGGACGACCGTGACCGGCACGGACGCGTCACGGCAGGCCATGACCTCTTCGCCGCCGCGGCCGAAGACGAACGGGTCGCCGCCCTTGAGCCGCACGACGCGGCGGCCGGCGCGGGCGTGGGTCACCAGCATCCGGTTGATCTCGTGCTGCGGCACGGCGTGGTGGCCGGGCGTCTTTCCGACGTCGACGAGCTGCGCGCCGGGAGCGAGGAGGTCGAGGTCGTCGCCGGGACCGAGCCGGTCGTAGAGCACGACGTCGGCCTGGCGAAGGGCATCGCGCCCGGCGACCGTGATCAGATCGGCGCGTCCCGGGCCGCCGCCGATCAGCGTCACGCGGCCGCCGGGAAGCGGGCGCGGCTCGACGACGACGAGGATGCCGCGCGAGCGCGCCCGGGCGGCCAGAGCACGGTGCGCGGCGTCGCGCTCTCCCACCCACACCACGACGTCCGGTGCGTGCTGCGAGCCCAGCAGCGAGAGCGCTCCGTCGGGGTCGCGGAAGCTCGTGCGCGCGCCGGCCGCGGCGTACCGCCGCTGCACGGGGCGCACACCGTCGATGTCGCCGACGACGAGCACGCGCACATCGGTCAGGTCGAGGTCGAGGTTCATCGCTCTCCGCCTCTCACGGGGATGGTGGGGCCTGAGATCACCGTCGCCGCCGCGCGCTCCGCAGGCGTCGCCGGGCGGGGCTGGTCTCGTTCGCGCACGCGCGCCAACGAGGGATCGGCGACATCGGGGGCGTTGACGAACGAGCGGAAGCGGCGCAGTCGCTCGGGATCGCGGAGCGTCGCGGCCCACTCGTCCTCATACGACCCGACGTGGCGCTCGACGGCCTGCTCGAGTTCTGCCGCGATGCCGAGGGAGTCCTCGCACACGACCTCGCGCACGTGGTCGAGACCGCCCGGCAGCTCCTCCTGCCAGCGCGCGGTGCGCTGCAGCCGGTCGGCGGTCCGGATGTAGTACATGACGTAGCGGTCGATGAACCGGATGAGGGTCTCGTCGTCGAGGTCGCCCGCCAGCAGCACCGCGTGGGCCGGCTGATAGCCGCCGTTGCCGCCGACATACAGGTTCCAGCCGTTCTCGGTCGCGATGACGCCGACGTCCTTGCCACGCGCCTCCGCGCACTCGCGTGCGCAGCCCGACACCGCGAACTTCAGCTTGTGCGGCGAGCGCAGTCCGCGGTACCGCTCCTCGAGGAAGATCGCCATGCCGACCGAGTCCTGCACGCCGTAGCGGCACCACGTGGAGCCGACGCACGACTTCACGGTGCGCACCGACTTGCCGTAGGCCTGGCCGGACTCCATGCCGGCGTCCACGAGCTCGCGCCAGATGTCGGGCAGCTGCTCGAGGCGCGCACCGAAGAGATCGATGCGCTGACCCCCGGTGATCTTCGTGTAGAGGTCGTAGCGCTTGGCGACATCGGCGATGACGGCGAGCCTGTCGGGTGTGATCTCTCCGCCGGGGATGCGGGGCACGACCGAGTACGTGCCGTCCTTCTGCATGTTCGCCAGAGCGCGGTCGTTGGTGTCCTGCATCGGCGCGGTGGCGCCGTCGAGGATGTACGCATTCGTCTGGGTCGCCAGGATCGACGCGATGACGGGCTTGCAGACGTCGCAGCCGAGGCCCGTGCCGAACCGCGCCATGATCTCCTCGGCGCTGTGGAGGCCCAGCACGCGCACCGACTCGAACAGCTCGGCGCGGCTCAGCGCGAAGTGCTCGCACAGGGCCCGCGAGACCTCGTGACCGGACTTGACCAGCTCGGTCTCGAGGATCTTCTTGACCAGCGGCACGCACGACCCGCATTGGGTGCCGGCGCGCGAGCAGGACTTCAGCTCGGCCAGATCGGTGCAGGCATCGCCGTGCCGGCCGTTCACCCATCCGCGGATGGATCCGGCGGAGACGCCGTTGCACGAGCACACCTGGGCGTCGTCGGGAAGCTCGGCGGACGCCGGCGCTTCGGCACCGGCCGCCGAGAGGAAGGCGGCCGGCTCGGCGCCCAGCTCGCGGCCGAGGAGCGGGCGCAGGCCGGCGTAGGGCGATGCGTCGCCGACGAAGATGCCGCCGAGCAGCGTCTTGCCGTCGTCGCTGAGGACGATCTTCTGATAGAGGCCGCGGGCCGGGTCGGCGAACACGACCTCGAGCGCGCCGTCCGAGACGCCCTTGGCGTCGCCGAAGCTCGCGACGTCGACGCCGGCGAGCTTGAGCTTGGTCGCATCGTCGATGCCGGGGAACTCGGCTGCGCCGCCCCAGATGCGGTCGGCGGCGACCTCGGCCATCGCGTTCGCGGGCGCCACGAGGCCCACGCACCCCGCGCCCGTGTCGGCGACTTCGCCGATGGCCCACACACCCGGCGCTGACGTCTCGCACGCGGTGCCGACCAGGACGCCGCCGCGGGCGCCCAGTGCGAGGCCGGCGGCCCGCGCGAGCTCGTCGCGCGGCGTGATGCCGATCGAGAACACGACGATGTCGGCGTGGATCGACGACCCGTCGCGCAGGGTCACGCCCGTCACACGGCCGCTGGGCCCCGTGATGATGCCCGAGGGCCGCGTGCCGAGGTGCAGCTCGGTGCCCTTGCCCGAGATGATCCGGCCGAGCGCCTGGCCGGCGCCCTCGTCGAGCTGACTGGACATCAGCCAGCCGCCCGAGTGCACCAGCGCGGCGCGCGCACCCAGCGCGACGGCGCCGCCGGCGGCTTCGAGGCCGAGCAGGCCGCCGCCGACGACCACGACGTTCGCGGGCCGGCTGTGACGCTCGGCGAACGCGCCGATCTCGGCCACGAGCCCGTCGACGTCCTCGATCGTGCGGTAGACGCGCCCGGCGTCGGCGTTCTCGATCGGCGGGACGCTCGCGCTCGACCCGGTCGCGAGGACCAGTTCGTCGTACGCGATCAGCTCGCCGGCCGACGTGCGGACCGTGCGTGCGGCGGGGTCGATGGAGTCGGCGCGCGTTCCGGTGCGCAGCGTCACGCCGGCGGCTCTCCACAGCGATCCGTCGCCGAGCGTCAGCGCGACGGGCGCGTCGATGCGCTGGGACAGCGCGACGCGGTCGTAGGGAAGGTGAGGCTCGTCGGCGAGCACGACGATCTCGAGCTCCGGAGCGTGCGGGTCCAGCCGCGACGCGAGCGACTCCGTGAATCGGTGGGCGGCGGGCCCTCCGCCCACGACGACGACCCGGCGGGCCGGGCGGTCGGTGGTGTCCATGGCCGGGATTCCTCTCGTCGTGGTGCTCGGGTGCGGTCTGCGGGCGGCGGCGCCACCCGGTGCGTACTCAGAAGCTACGCGTGGGCCGTCACCCGGCCGTTGCCGCTCCGTAACGGCGTGTGACGGCTTCCTCACAGTGCGCGATCGGCGCGGTGAGAGGTTCTTCACAGTCATGTCACGTCGCCGGGCGAACGGGGGAAACATCCCGTCCGTAGCGTCGTCCTCACGTTCGGCGAATCGGACCGACAAGCCCCGCACGACGAGAGGAGCGACATGACCATGAGCATGGACCGCGTGACCGGCCCCGCCGGCTCGGCCGAGGCCGAGCCGACCGGCTGGACGCCGGTGTGCCGCGTGAGCGATCTCGAGCCGCTGTGGGGAGAGGCCGCGCTGGTCGGCGCAGAGCAGATCGCTCTGTTCCGTCTCGCCGACGACCGGCTCTTCGCGGTGTCGAACATCGACCCCGCGACGCGGGCAGCCGTGATGTCCCGCGGAATCGTTGGCTCGAAGGGCGATCGGCCGACGATCGCCTCACCGCTGCTGAAGGACGTCTACGAGCTCGAGACCGGCCACTGCCTCACCAAGGCCGACCTCGACCTCCCGATCTGGCGCATCCGCGTGGACGACGACGTCGTCCTCGTCGCGCCGCCGCTGTGAACACGCTCCACCGCACCACCACCTCCCACCTCAACCCCGGCGCACCGCGCCGACACCGCTCAGGAGAACACTCATGAACGCACCTGCCCCCGGGGTCCTCGCCCCGACCGACCAGGCGACCGTTCCCGTCGCCGATGACGCCGTCTCCGCGCCGCCCGCATCCGACGGCCGCTACGGACTCACCTTCCGCCCCGGCCGCTGGATCGACGGCTGGAACCCCGAGGACCGTACGCAGTGGGAAGGCGCCGGGCGCGCGATCGCGGCCCGGAACCTCCGCTGGTCGATCTTCGCCGAGTTCCTCGGCTTCGTCGTCTGGCAGCTGTGGTCGATCGTCGTCGTGTCGCTGCCGGCGGCCGGCTTCGCGTTCGAGACCGGTCAGATCTTCTGGCTGATCTCGATCCCGGCCCTCGTCGGCGCGACGCTGCGCATCCCGTACACCTTCATGGTGCCGCGCTTCGGCGGCCGCAACTGGACGATCGCGTCGGCGGCCCTGCTGCTGATCCCGGCGACCCTTCTCGGCTTCGCCGTGTCGAACCCCGACACGCCCTTCGGCGTCATGCTCGCCATCGCCGCCCTCGCGGGCTTCGGCGGCGGCAACTTCGCCAGCTCCATGGCGAACATCACGTTCTTCTACCCGCAGCGCGAGAAGGGCTGGGCGCTGGGCCTGAACGCCGCCGGCGGCAACCTGGGCGCCTCGGTCGCCCAGTTCGCGGTTCCGATCGTCATCACCATCGGTGCGGGGGTCGCCCTGAACCTGCCGCTGGCCGGCTGGATCTGGATCCCGCTCATCCTCGTCGCGATCGCGGGCGCCTACCTGCGCATGGACAACCTGTCCAACGCGAAGGCCGACATCACCGCCTCGCTGGCGGCCCTCAAGGAGCCGCACCTGTGGATCATGTCGGTGCTCTACATCGGCACCTTCGGCTCCTTCATCGGCTTCGCGGGCGTGTTCCCGAAGCTCATCGCCGACCAGTTCCCCGAGTTCTCGACGTTCGCGGTCGGCTCCGCGAGTGTCTCGCTGGCCTTCATGGGCGCCCTCGTCGGATCGCTCGCCCGTCCGTACGGCGGCAGGCTTGCCGACCGCTTCGGCGGCACCCAGATCACCATCGCGTCCTTCGCGGTCATGGCCCTGGGAGCGCTCGCGGTGATCTGGACGCTTCCGCTCGGAAGCTTCTGGCTCTTCCTCGGGCTCTTCCTGGTGCTCTTCACGGCGTCGGGCGTCGGCAACGGGTCGACGTACCGCATGATCCCGACGATCTTCGCGCTGCGCGCGGGAGCGAAGAACGCCCACGAGTCGGCCGGTGACATCAGCTCGCTGCGGAAGTCCGCGGCGGCGCTCGGCATCATCTCCTCGGTCGGCGCGTACGGCGGGTTCATCATCCCGCAGCTGCTGGGCGCATCGAAGGTCAACTTCGGCGAGTACACCACCGGCCTCGGCTGGTTCGTGTGGGCCTACGCGGGGATGATGATCCTCACCGCGGCGGTCTACCTCACGCTCGCGAAGAAGTCGGGCCACCGCATCTGACAGGATTCCGGGACCGGGCGGCGCACGCCGCCCGGTCCCGGACACCACGTGAGGAGGACGCCATGGGAACCGCCGCCAGTCATTGCCCCTATTGCGCACTGCAGTGCGCCATGACGCTCACTCCCGCCGCCTCGGGCCTCGCCGGACGTGAGACGGCCACGGTCTCCGGACGCGACTTCCCGACCAACCGCGGCGGCCTGTGCAAGAAGGGCTGGACCTCGGCCGAACTGCTGGACGCCCCCGACCGGATCACCACGCCGCTCGTGCGAGGCGCCGACGGCGCCCTGGTGCCGGCCGCGTGGGACGACGTCCTCGACCTCGTCGCCGACCGGCTGCGCAGCACGCGCGAGACGTGGGGGGCGGACGCGGTCGGCGTCTTCGGCGGCGGCGGGCTGACCAATGAGAAGGCGTACCAGCTCGGCAAGTTCGCCCGCATCGCCCTCGGCACCTCGCGCATCGACTACAACGGCCGGTTCTGCATGTCTTCGGCGGCGGCGGCGGCGAACCGCGCCTTCGGCATCGATCGGGGCCTCCCCTTCCCCGTGACGGATCTCGACGGCGCCGACACGATCCTCATGCTCGGCTCGAACGTCGCCGCCACCATGCCGCCGTTCATCGGACACCTGAGGGGCGCCCGCGAGCGCGGCGGGCTGATCGTCGTCGACCCACGCCGCTCCGAGACCGCGAAGCTCACGGCCGAGGGCGCCGGCATCCACATCCAGCCCGCGGCTGCGACCGACATGGCGGTGCTCCTGGGCCTCACGCACATCGTCTTCGACGAGGGTCTGGCCGATCACGACTACCTCGCGCGGCGCACGAGCGACCCCGATGCGCTCCGCCGTTCCGTCAACGCGTGGTGGCCCGAGCGGGTGCAGTCCGTCACGGGCGTCCCCGTCGAGGTCCTGCGCACGGTGGCCCGCCGGCTCGCCGCGGGCGGCGACGTCTACATCCTCACCGGCCGCGGGGTCGAGCAGCACGTCGACGGCACCGACACCGCAACGGCCGCCATCAACCTGGCCCTCGCTCTGGGCCTGCCCGGCCGCCCCGGATCCGGCTATGGCACCCTCACCGGCCAGGGCAACGGGCAGGGCGGGCGCGAGCACGGCCAGAAGTCCGATCAGCTGCCCGGCTACCGCAAGATCGACGACCCCGCCGCCCGCGCGCACGTCGCCGCCGTGTGGGGCGTCGACCCGTCGATCATCCCCGGACCCGGCGTGCCCGCCGTCGCGCTCCTCGGCATGCTCGGCCGCCCCGGCGGCGTGCGCTGCCTGCTCGTGCACGGCTCGAACGTCGTGGTGTCGGCCCCGGATGCCGCGGCCGTGCGCCGCGGGCTGGACGCCCTCGATCTGCTCGTGGTGTGCGACTTCTTCCTGTCCGAGACGGCGGCTCGCGCCGACGTCGTGCTGCCCGTGCTGCAGTGGGCGGAGGAAGAGGGGACCATGACGTCTCTCGAGGGCCGTGTCATCCGGCGGCGCAAGGCGGTGGAGCCACCGCCCGCGGCCCGCAGCGAGCTCTGGATCATGCGGGAGCTGGCCGCGCGGCTGGACGCCCCCGGCATGTGGTCGACCGATCCGTCCGAGGTGTTCGACGAACTCGCGCGCGCATCCGAGGGCGGTGTGGCCGACTACTCAGGATTGAGCCACGAGCTTCTGGACACCGGCATCGAGGCGCACTGGCCGTTCCCGGCGGGCTCCGCGGGCACGCCGCGACTCTTCGCGGAGCGCTTCGGCACGCCCGACGGACGCGCCCGCATCGTCCCGGTGCGGTTCCGCCCGCGCGCGACGGGTCCCCAGCGCGGCGGCGAGCTGACGCTGGTCACCGGCCGCCTGCTCGAGCACTACCAATCCGGCGCGCAGACGCGTCGTGTCGCCGAGCTGAGGAACGCGCGCCCCGAGGTGACCGCCCAGCTGCATCCGGTGACCGCCACGCGTCTCGGCATCACCGACGGCGACCGCGTCGCGATCGCGAACACGCGCGGCTCGGTTCACGCGCGGGCCGAGCTCACGACCGGCATCCGCCATGACACCGTCTTCCTGCCGTTCCACTATCCCGGCGACGGGACGGCGAACCTGCTCACCGAGGCCGCGGTCGATCCCGTTTCGGCCATGCCCGAGTTCAAGCACACGCTGGTGACGGTCTCGCCCGCCGCGCGCCGCCCGGTCTCCGAGGAGGTCCCCGCATGATCCCCCGCATCGTCCTGATCGGATACGGTCCCGTCGGCGCACGCTTCGTCGAGGGCATGATCGACCCGGTGCGCGCCGGCGTCGCCGCGCTGACCGTCCTGGGCGCCGAGCGCCACGACGCCTACAATCGGGTGCTCGTCGGCGAGTACGCCGTCGGCCGTGCCACCCGCGAGCGGCTCGAGATCGCCGAGACCGCCGCCGCGGTCGACGCGGGCGCGGCGATCCGCCTCGCCGAGACCGCGGTCGCGATCGACCGCGACCGCCGCGTGGTGCGCACCGATGCGGGCGCCGAGGTGTCCTACGACCGTCTCGTGCTGGCGACCGGGGCGCGCGCGAACCTACCGACGCTCGCCGGACTGGAAAGGTGCGTGCGCGACCGCAGGACGTCTCCGAGCTCCGCCGCGGAGCTGGATGCGGGCTCGGCACCGCTTCCGCCCGGGGTCGCGACCTTGCGATCGATCGAGGACGCCGAGCGGGTTCTGCCGGTGGTCCGCGGGCGCGGACGCATCATCGTCCTCGGCGCGGGCGTGCTGGGGATGGAGGTCGCCCTCGCCGCCGCCGAGCAGGGCGCCGAGGTGACGGTGGTCCACCACGGCGAAGCGCCCATGGACCGCAATCTCGACCGCGGTGCGGGTCGTTCGCTGGCGCAGGCCTGCCGCCGCATCGGTGTGCGGCTGCTCCCCCACTCCCGCGCCGAATCGGTGATCCTCAGCACCGACACCGCCGAGCCCCGCTTCGATGCGCTGGTGACTGCGGACGGCAAGGTGCTTCCCGCCGATCTCCTGCTCATCTCGGTCGGAGCGAGCGCCCGCACCGAGCTGGCCGTCGCCGCGGGCATCGAGGTCTCGGCCGGAATCGTCGTGGACGAGTCGCTCGCGTCGTGGAGCGATCCCGCGGTCTTCGCCATCGGCGACTGCGCTCAGATCGCCGAGCGTGCCGCGAAGACGATCGGGCAGCGCGTGCCCGGGGCGCCGGCGGGCTTGATCGCGCCCGGGTGGCGCCAGGCGGACTGGCTGTCCGATCGGCTCGCGATCGAGGCCGCCGGCGGGGTCCCGCGAACGCCCCCGCCGGCGGCTCGTCCGGCGGTGGTCATGCTGAAGGCCGAGGGCATCGACGTCGTCGCCGGCGGCGATGTGGCCGCCGAGCCGTGGGACGCCGATCCCGAGGAGCAGCCGGCGCGCCACGTGGCGATGTGGGTCGACGGCGCCGCGGGGTCCTACGTCAAGATGGTGACCCGCGGCGGCGTGCTCGAGGGATTCGCGTCGGTCGGGATGCCGCGCACCGGCGCCGAGCTGACGCTGCACTTCGAGCGCGGCAGCGAGCTACCCGCGGATCCGTCGCTCCTGCTGCGATTGGACGCTGCGGATGCCACCTCGACCGCCTCCGACCCGCTTTCGCCCGAGTCCACGGTGTGCTGGTGCAACGGCGTCACCGTGCAGGGCGTCACCGATGCCGCGGCCGGCGGATGTCGGGGCGTCGACGACGTCGGTCGCAAGACGCGCGCGGGTACGGGGTGCGGCGGGTGCCGCGGTCGGATCGCCGAGCTGATCGCCGGGCACGCTGCGGCGCAGGCCCCCGCTGCGACGCCCTGACGCGGTCCGTCAGGGACGGTGGAACGGGTCGGCGTACAGCTTCTCGGGCACGCGGAAGCCGAAGATCGCGCGGCCGGTCTGCCAGATCGCCGCGGCGGCGGCACGGAGCAGGTCGATCTGCCGCTCCCCCTCGGACACGATGACGATGTCGGGACCGTCGATGCGGACGGATGCTGCCCGCACCGACACGACGCCATCCTTCACGACCGTCTCGGGATACGGCTCGTGCATCTCGCGCAGGTCGCTCAGGATGTACGTCGGCTGCGATCCCGCGGGCGCCGCCAGCACGTGCTTGGGTCGATCGACTCCGGTGAGGATCAGGGCCGACGGAATGCCCGCGCGGTTCGCACCGAGGATGTCGGTGTCGAGGCGGTCGCCGAGGAAGAGCGGCGCGGCCGCTCCGAAGCGGGCGACGGCCTCTTCGAAGATGGGCACTTCGGGCTTCCCCGCCACCGTCGCGAGGCGCCCGACGGCGGTGTGCACGGCTGAGACGAGCGTGCCGTTGCCCGGCGCGATGCCGCGGGCCTGGGGAATCGTCCAGTCGGTGTTCGTGGCGATCCAGGGGATGCCGCCCTCGTCCTCGGGAGTCGCCAGCGCGAACGCGGCTTCGGCGAGCTGCGACCAGCCGACGTCGGGCGCGAAGCCCTGGACGACGGCTGCCGGGGCGTCGTCGGCACTGCGCGTCACGCGGAAGCCGGCCTTCTCCACCTCGACGACGAGGCCTTCGCCGCCCACGACGAGGATGGTCGAACCGGCGGGGACGCCATCCGCCAGCAGACGCATCGCGGCCTGCGGGCTCGTGACCACCTCGTCCGGCGCGGTGTCGAGCCCGAGGCCCGACAGATGCGCCGCCACCGAGGCGTCCGTGCGCGATGCGTTGTTGGTGATGTAGCCCAGGCGGCGATCGGCCGCTCGCGCGGCGGTGAGACTCTCGACCGCGTGCGGAATGGCGCCTGCACCGGCGTAGACGACGCCGTCGAGGTCGGCCAGCACGACGTCGATGCCGTCGAGGGGCGACGGCTCGGGCGCGCGGCGGGAGAACAGCCCCATCAGGCGTCGGCCTCGGGCGCGGCCTCGTCCTGCGGGGACAGGGCCTCGTCCTGCGGAGACAGGGCCTCGTCCTGCGGAGACAGGGCCTCGTCCTGCGGAGACAGGGCCTCGTCGACCTCGATGTCGTCGAGTTCCACGATCTCCTCGACCTCGTCCACGGTGATCGTCTCGTGATCGCCACGGCCCGTCGCCTCGTCGATCGCGTCGGCTGCCACCTCTGCGCGCTTCTGCCACAGGGCGCTCTCGTCGGCGCGGCCGAGCTCGTCGAGCACTGTGGCACGGGCGGCGAAGAGGGCGGGACTCCACTCGAACGCCCGATCGGGGTCGAGCTCGGGGATGTCGAGCTCGGTCAGCGCACGCTCGGGCTCACCCATGTCGAGGCGAGCCCCCGACATCGCGATCGCCAGCTCGACGCGCACGGCGGTCGGCAGCTTCGTACGGTCGACGGAGCGTCCGAGCTCGAGAGCGCGCTCGGGGCGGCCGACACCGCGCTCGCTGTCCACCATGAGCGCGATCTGATCGTCGTTGCCCGAGATCCGCCGGTACGTGCGCAGTTCGCGCAGTGCGAGTGCGAAGTCGCCTGTCGCGTACGCCGTGATCGCGAGCGTCTCGCGGACCACCGCGATGCGGCCGGCCCGACGCGACGCGGCCAGCGCATGCTCGTGCGCAAGCGCGGGGTCGTCGTCGATGAGACGCGACGCCATGGCGAGATGACGCGCGACGTGGTCGGCGTTCTCCTTGCTGAGGGTCTTCAGTTCGTTCCGCGCGCTCGGGTGCAGATCCTTCGCGGTGATCTCCTCGGGCACGAGCGGATCCTGATGACGAGCGCGCTCGGGGCGCGCCTGCCCGGGCAGAGCAGCGCGATCCGGCCGGCCGGCGCCGCCGCGCGTGGGGCGTCCGCCGCGGGACCCGCCCGCCGCGTCGCGTGCATAGGGCTTGCGGTCGCCATCGCGCTTCTCGTACGGCTTCCAGTCGCCATACGGCTTCCGGTCACCGTCACGCTTCTCATACGGCTTCCGGTCGCCATCACGCTTGCCATAGGGCTTCTTGTCGCCGTACGGCTTCCGGTCACCGTCACGCTTCTCATACGGCTTCTTGTCGCCGTACGGCTTCCGGTCACCGTCACGCTTCTCATACGGCTTCCGGTCGCCATCACGCTTGCCATAGGGCTTCTTGTCGCCGTACGGCTTCCGGTCACCGTCACGCTTCTCATACGGCTTCTTGTCGCCGTACGGCTTCCGGTCACCGTCACGCTTCTCATACGGCTTCCGGTCGCCATCACGCTTGCCATAGGGCTTCTTGTCGCCGTACGGCTTCCGGTCACCGTCACGCTTCTCATACGGCTTCTTGTCGCCGTACGGCTTCCGGTCACCGTCACGCTTCTCATACGGCTTCTTGTCGCCGTACGGCTTCCGGTCACCGTCACGCTTCTCATACGGCTTCCGGTCACCATCACGCTTGCCGTACGGCTTCTTGTCGCCGTCCCGGCGCGGGGCGTTGGTGCGGGTGTCCCGGCGAGGAGAGCGCGCGGAAGCATCCTCGTCTCGAGGCTGCTGCTCTGACATGACTTCGATCCTCCCCGGATACACGCTCGGCGACAACCGTCGTGTTAACGCCGAATGGCCACCCTGCGTTGGGTGGCCATTCGGTTAATGGAAGTCCGGCGGTGTCCTACTCTCCCACAGGGTCCCCCCTGCAGTACCATCGGCGCTGAGAGGCTTAGCTTCCGGGTTCGGAATGTGACCGGGCGTTTCCCTCTCGCTATGGCCGCCGAAACACTATTGATGTTTCAATCAGTCGCAATAGCGAACATGGTTCGTTGATTGCTGATCCCCGACCGTACATCGGGAACCACTCAGTGGACGCAAGCACCAGAAACGGTGTGTTATCAAGTCATCGGCTTATTAGTACCAGTCAGCTGCACGTGTTGCCACGCTTCCACATCTGGCCTATCAACCCAGTAATCTGGCTGGGAGCCTCTCACCCGAAGGTATGGAAGTCTCATCTTGAGGCCGGCTTCCCGCTTAGATGCTTTCAGCGGTTATCCATCCCGAACGTAGCTAATCAGCGGTGCTCCTGGCGGAACAACTGACACACCAGAGGTTCGTCCAACCCGGTCCTCTCGTACTAGGGTCAGATCCTCTCAAACTTCCTACGCGCGCAGCGGATAGGGACCGAACTGTCTCACGACGTTCTAAACCCAGCTCGCGTACCGCTTTAATGGGCGAACAGCCCAACCCTTGGGACCTACTCCAGCCCCAGGATGCGACGAGCCGACATCGAGGTGCCAAACCATGCCGTCGATATGGACTCTTGGGCAAGATCAGCCTGTTATCCCCGAGGTACCTTTTATCCGTTGAGCGACAGCGCTTCCACAAGCCACTGCCGGATCACTAGTCCCGACTTTCGTCCCTGCTCGACCTGTCAGTCTCACAGTCAAGCTCCCTTGTGCACTTACACTCGCCACCTGATTGCCAACCAGGTTGAGGGAACCTTTGGGCGCCTCCGTTACTTTTTGGGAGGCAACCGCCCCAGTTAAACTACCCACCAGGCACTGTCCCTGAACCGGATCACGGTTCGAAGTTAGACATCCAGAGTGACCAGAGTGGTATTTCAACAACGACTCCACGAACACTGGCGTGTCCGCTTCAAAGTCTCCCACCTATCCTACACAAGCCACACCGAACACCAATACCAAGCTGTAGTAAAGGTCACGGGGTCTTTCCGTCCTGCTGCGCGTAACGAGCATCTTTACTCGTAATGCAATTTCGCCGAGTTCGCGGTTGAGACAGTTGGGAAGTCGTTACGCCATTCGTGCAGGTCGGAACTTACCCGACAAGGAATTTCGCTACCTTAGGATGGTTATAGTTACCACCGCCGTTTACTGGGGCTTAAATTCTCAGCTTCGCCTTGCGGCTAACCGGTCCTCTTAACCTTCCAGCACCGGGCAGGCGTCAGTCCGTATACATCGTCTTGCGACTTGGCACGGACCTGTGTTTTTAGTAAACAGTCGCTACCCACTAGTCTCTGCGGCCTCCAAACGCTTTCGGAGCAAGTCCTAATACGTCGAAGGCCCCCCTTCTCCCGAAGTTACGGGGGCATTTTGCCGAGTTCCTTAACCACGATTCTCTCGATCTCCTTGGTATTCTCTACCTGACCACCTGAGTCGGTTTGGGGTACGGGCGGCTAGAACCTCGCGTCGATGCTTTTCTCGGCAGCATAGGATCACCCACTTTTCATCCGCATCGTGTCTCAGCCTGTATGAGTCACGGATTTGCCTATGACTCGGCCTACGCACTTGCCCCGGGACAACCATCGCCCGGGATGGGCTACCTTCCTGCGTCACACCTGTTAATACGCTAGCCGCACCAGCATGGGGTCGAGCGTTCGCTCAAGCGTCTTCACCCCGAAGGGATCCGTACATCCTGAGTTAGGACTCTTAGCACCACTGGATTAGCTTGGGCGGTTCTTCGCCGGTACGGGAATATCAACCCGTTGTCCATCGACTACGCCTGTCGGCCTCGCCTTAGGTCCCGACTTACCCAGGGAAGATTAGCTTGACCCTGGAACCCTTGGTCTTTCGGAGGACGTGTTTCTCACACGTCTTTCGCTACTCATGCCTGCATTCTCACTCGTGTAGGCTCCACGGCTGGTTCACACCGCCGCTTCACTGCCCACACGACGCTCTCCTACCCATCAACACGGCTGGACCACGAAGGCCTACCAATAATGTCAATGCCACAACTTCGGTGGCGTGCTTGAGCCCCGTTACATTGTCGGCGCGGAATCACTTGACCAGTGAGCTATTACGCACTCTTTCAAGGGTGGCTGCTTCTAAGCCAACCTCCTGGTTGTCTAAGCAACTCCACATCCTTTCCCACTTAGCACGCGCTTAGGGACCTTAGATGGTGGTCTGGGTTGTTTCCCTCTCGACTATGAAGCTTATCCCCCACAGTCTCACTGCTGCGCTCTCACTTACCGGCATTCGGAGTTTGGCTGACGTCAGTAACCTGGTGGGGCCCATCGGCCATCCAGTAGCTCTACCTCCGGCAAGAAACACGCAACGCTGCACCTAAATGCATTTCGGAGAGAACCAGCTATCACGAAGTTTGATTGGCCTTTCACCCCTATCCACAGCTCATCCCCTCAGTTTTCAACCTAAGTGGGTTCGGCCCTCCACGACGTCTTACCGTCGCTTCAGCCTGGCCATGGATAGATCACTTCGCTTCGGGTCTAGGACACGCGACTGAATCGCCCTATTCAGACTCGCTTTCGCTACGGCTACCCCACACGGGTTAACCTCGCCACGTATCGCTAACTCGCAGGCTCATTCTTCAAAAGGCACGCTGTCACACCTACCAGGGGTGCTCCAACGGTTTGTAAGCAAACGGTTTCAGGTACTATTTCACTCCCCTCCCGGGGTACTTTTCACCTTTCCCTCACGGTACTTGTCCGCTATCGGTCATCTGGGAGTATTTAGGCTTATCAGGTGGTCCTGACAGATTCACACGGGATTTCTCGGGCCCCGTGCTACTTGGGATACGCTCCACGCCAGAACACGCATTTCGACTACGGGGCTGGCACCCACTATGGCCCGCCTTTCAAGACGGTTCGTCTACACGCTTCTGTCACGCCGGCTGCTCGGCAGAACAACCAGGAACGTCCCACAACCCCCCACACGCAACCCCTGCCGGGTATCACACGCATGAGGTTTAGCCTGATCCGCGTTCGCTCGCCACTACTGACGGAATCACTGTTGTTTTCTCTTCCTGCGGGTACTGAGATGTTTCACTTCCCCGCGTTCCCTCTACCCGCCCTATATATTCAGGCGGGAGTCACCAGGTCGGCACGCCGCCTGGCGGGGTTTCCCCATTCGGACATCCTCGGATCAAAACTTGCTTATCAGTTCCCCGAGGCTTATCGCAGATTGCTACGTCCTTCTTCGGCTCCAGATGCCAAGGCATCCACCGTTTGCTCTTAAAGACTTGAAATCACATGAGTTTCATCAAGAATCGAACCCAGACCCCGAAAGGCCCAGGTCAGAAATTGACTAATGATCTTTAAGATCATCTATAACGAACCAGCCGAAAAGCCGGTTCGAAGATGCTCGCGTCCACTGTGTAGTTCTCAAAGTACGGGCGGTACCCACCCCGCTGCCGACAAACCCGCCGGCACCAAAGATGGGCCCTGAGGATTCAGTCACGCCACAACCCCGAAGGATCGCAGCGCACCCGGTCCCTCAGGACCCAACAGCGTGCATGCCCCCACCCGACGGGCCCAGACCGTTCCAGCCACCGAAGTGACGTACTAGCTCCAAACCCCTCACGATGAGGGCCTTGTCAAATGTTCCACCCATGAGCCCCGGTCGAGAACATTCGTCTCGAATCCGGCTCTGTCACTCCGAAGAGTGCAGTGCTCCTTAGAAAGGAGGTGATCCAGCCGCACCTTCCGGTACGGCTACCTTGTTACGACTTAGTCCTAATTACCGATCCCACCTTCGACGGCTCCCTCCACAAGGGTTAGGCCACCGGCTTCAGGTGTTACCGACTTTCATGACTTGACGGGCGGTGTGTACAAGACCCGGGAACGTATTCACCGCAGCGTTGCTGATCTGCGATTACTAGCGACTCCGACTTCATGAGGTCGAGTTGCAGACCTCAATCCGAACTGGGACCGGCTTTTTGGGATTCGCTCCACCTCGCGGTATTGCAGCCCTTTGTACCGGCCATTGTAGCATGCGTGAAGCCCAAGACATAAGGGGCATGATGATTTGACGTCATCCCCACCTTCCTCCGAGTTGACCCCGGCAGTATCCCATGAGTTCCCACCATTACGTGCTGGCAACATAGAACGAGGGTTGCGCTCGTTGCGGGACTTAACCCAACATCTCACGACACGAGCTGACGACAACCATGCACCACCTGTTCACGAGTGTCCAAAGAGTTCTACATTTCTGCAGCGTTCTCGTGTATGTCAAGCCTTGGTAAGGTTCTTCGCGTTGCATCGAATTAATCCGCATGCTCCGCCGCTTGTGCGGGTCCCCGTCAATTCCTTTGAGTTTTAGCCTTGCGGCCGTACTCCCCAGGCGGGGAACTTAATGCGTTAGCTGCGTCACGGAATCCGTGGAAAGGACCCCACAACTAGTTCCCAACGTTTACGGGGTGGACTACCAGGGTATCTAAGCCTGTTTGCTCCCCACCCTTTCGCTCCTCAGCGTCAGTTACGGCCCAGAGATCTGCCTTCGCCATCGGTGTTCCTCCTGATATCTGCGCATTCCACCGCTACACCAGGAATTCCAATCTCCCCTACCGCACTCTAGTCTGCCCGTACCCACTGCAGGCCCGAGGTTGAGCCTCGGGTTTTCACAGCAGACGCGACAGACCGCCTACGAGCTCTTTACGCCCAATAATTCCGGATAACGCTTGCGCCCTACGTATTACCGCGGCTGCTGGCACGTAGTTAGCCGGCGCTTTTTCTGCAGGTACCGTCACTTTCGCTTCTTCCCTGCTAAAAGAGGTTTACAACCCGAAGGCCGTCGTCCCTCACGCGGCGTTGCTGCATCAGGCTTCCGCCCATTGTGCAATATTCCCCACTGCTGCCTCCCGTAGGAGTCTGGGCCGTGTCTCAGTCCCAGTGTGGCCGGTCACCCTCTCAGGCCGGCTACCCGTCGACGCCTTGGTGAGCCATTACCTCACCAACAAGCTGATAGGCCGCGAGCCCATCCCAGACCGAAAAATCTTTCCAGACACTAACCATGCGGTTGCGTCTCGTATCCAGTATTAGACGCCGTTTCCAGCGCTTATCCCAGAGTCCGGGGCAGGTTGCTCACGTGTTACTCACCCGTTCGCCACTGATCCACAGAGCAAGCTCTGCTTCACCGTTCGACTTGCATGTGTTAAGCACGCCGCCAGCGTTCATCCTGAGCCAGGATCAAACTCTCCGTAAAGAAAAATTGCATACAACACCGGGAAAAACAGTGCCGCAGCGAGTTTGATCTGACCAAAGAGATGTCATTGCTGACTATCCGTTGCCAACCCCACAAAGGGAGTTGGTCTTTG
Source organism: Microbacter sp. GSS18 (assembly GCA_029319145.1). Lineage (NCBI taxonomy): Bacteria > Pseudomonadati > Bacteroidota > Bacteroidia > Bacteroidales > Porphyromonadaceae > Microbacter > Microbacter sp. GSS18. Next base: position 1,435,549 of record CP119753.1, read on the forward strand.
ATCCAAAAGGAATTCTCAACCAGCCGAAGCTGGACGAGGATTATTTGGCATTTGACAAGTGCACGCTGTTGAGTTCTCAAGGATCGGATGCTCCCACCACTGACCCCCTCACCAGGAGGAGACCAGCCCCGCGGGGCAACTTCACTATCTTATCCCATCCGTTCCGTCTGTCAAACCGGCGAGCGTGGATCTTCAGATCCCTGCTCCGGCCGATGACCGCGGTCTTCGGAGAGGACATCCCATCTTAGATCAGGAAGACGTGAGTCCGCCAGTCTCTTGGAAGGGATTCGTTCGCTGCTTGAGGGGGCGGGGCCTTCCGGCCGCTCCGCTCTTCCCTTTGGGGCGAACAAGAAATACTTTACGTGCCGTGGGCCCCTCTGGCGAATCCACCCCGCATCCCGGGCGTGTCGCACCCGCGACTGCCATCCTGGGCCCATCCGCCAGGAGGTTTCGCATGGTCTCTTCACCGTCCCCGGCCACATCCACGATCCCCGTCCGCCTGCGCCGCAACGCCACAGCGGACCCCGGTCTCATCGGACTGCTGGGCTTCGTCCTGGCGACCGTGACCGCACAGCTCGCGCACCTCGGCGTCCAGGAGGAGAGCCCCGTCTTCTGGGTCGGCGCCGTGTTCGGCGGTGTCGTGCAGGTCACCGCCGGCATGCTGTCGTACTTCGCCCGGGACGACTTCCACTTCGTGGTGTACAACGCCTTCGGCTGGTACTGGATCGTGGTGCCCGGCTTCCTGCTCAGCGAACAGCTGGGCGTCGACGTCAGCGACGTGGCGACCGGGTTCTTCGTGGCCGCCTTCGCCGCGGTCGCGCTGATGTTCGTGCCCGCGGCCGCCGTCCACAACTCCGTCCTGCCCGTGACGCTCCTGTCCGTCTCGGCCGGTCTCGGACTGCAGTCGGTGTCGTATCTCGCCGACCTCCCCGCGCTCGAGTCCGTGGGCGCGATCGTGCTGCTGCTCGCAGCGACCCTGGCGGCCTACATGCTCGCCGAGAAGTTCTACTGGCGCACGATGGGCAGGCGCGTCCTGCCGCTGGGGCCGCCCTGGATCCCGATGGGTGCCGACCCCGAGTCCTGACACTCCCCCGCGCTCGGCCCGCGGCGGCCGTGGGTCAGGACGCTGCGGTGTGGCCGGATGCGTTCGCACGTCGCGCATCGCGCGCCCGGGCGACCTGAACGCCGACGCACAGTGCGAGCGTCGCGGCGCCCCACAGACCGGACGCGCGCGGGAGCACACGGTACGCGAGATGGGCGACGGTGAACTCCGCATCGAGCGGCCCGTAGGCGGCCAGCCCCGTGACCCACGCCGTCGCCAGCACGACCGGCAGCGACAGCCACCACGCCCAGCGCATCCATGTCGGAAGCACGCGGGGTACGGATGCCGCGGCGTCGCGGCGTGACAGCCACACGAGCAGGAAGATCCCGACGACCGCGAGCCCGACCGCGCTCGAGCCGTGCTGGAGCCATTTGTAGCCCAGCAGCGGACCCCACGTCTCCCCCAGGACGGGCACGGCTTCGACGCCGGCCCGGCCCTCGTGCGTGAACTGGTCCCACAGCACGTGGCTCACGATGCCGAGCGCGAGCGACAGCGCGAGCACTGCCGCGCCGCCCCCCGACACGCGCCACCGCCGGCGGTCCGACGCCACGAGACCGAGCGTCTCGCGCGCGGACGCCGACGCCGGGGCATCCCACGCGGCGGGCAGCCGGGCGGCGAGCCAGGTCGGGGCCAGCTCGCGCGCCGCCGGACGCACGACGCTGCGCCACACCAGCAGCAGGCCGAGCGCCAGGAGCAGCGTGACCGGGAGCCAGACGAGGTCGTGGGTGCGGAAGTAGGGCACCGGCAGGTTCCGCGTGAACAGCGGGAGGTCCGGCGCCATCGCGCCCACCGCGATCGCGGCCGGGATCAACGGCGTGCGCACGAACGGCAGAGCCACGACGGCGTGACTCGGGGTGAACGGCATGTCCGGGGGCTCCCTTCGCGCGCGCAGCGCCCGAGTGGGGCGACGGACCGACCGGGCGAGGCGCTCACGCGCCGGCGTGGGTGACGATCACCCCGGCAAGCGTCTTCTTGCCGCGGCGCAGCACCGACACGCCGCCCGGCAGCGCGCCGTCGACGGTCACGGTGTCGTCGGCGACCTTCGCGCCGTCCAGCGAGACGCCGCCCTGCGCGATGGCGCGCCGGGCCTCCGAGAGGCTGGCCACCAGGCCCGTCTCCACGAGCGCGTGGGTCACCGGCGTGCCCGCGGGGAGCTCGGCGTTCGGCAGCTCCTCGAGCGCATGACGCAGCGTCGGCGCGTCGAGCGCCGTGAGGTCGCCCTTGCCGAACAGCGCTTCGGATGCCGCGATGACGGCTTCCGTCGCCGCGGTGCCGTGCACGAACGTCGTCACCTCGAGCGCGAGGCGCTTCTGCGCCGCGCGCCGGAAGGGCTCGGCCTCGACCAGGCGCTCGTACTCCTCGATCTCGGCGCGCGTGAGGAACGTGAAGATCTTCAGCCGCGAGATCACGTCGGCGTCGTCGGTGTTGAGCCAGAACTGGTACATGCGGTACGGGCTGCACATGTGGGCATCGAGCCAGATGGCGTTGCCCTCGCTCTTGCCGAACTTGGTGCCGTCGCTGTTGGTGATCAGCGGCGTGCCGATGGCGTGCACCGAGCGCCCCTCCACCCGGTGGATGAGGTCGGTGCCGCTGGTGAGGTTGCCCCACTGGTCGCTGCCGCCGCTCTGCAGCACGCAGCCGTACTCGCGGTAGAGCTGCAGGAAGTCCATCCCCTGCAGGATCTGGTAGCTGAACTCGGTGTAGCTGATGCCCGCCTCGGAGTTCAGACGCGCCGCGACGGCGTCCTTCTTCAGCATCGTCCCCACGCGGTAGTGCTTGCCGATCTCGCGCAGGAAGTCGATCGCGCTCATCGGTGCGGTCCAGTCGAGGTTGTTGACGACGCGCGCGGCGTTGTCGCCCTCGAAGCTCAGGAAGCGCTCGACCTGCGAGCGCAGGTACCCGACCCACTCCGCGACGGTGTCCTTGGTGTTCAGCGTCCGCTCGGCCGACGGACGAGGGTCGCCGATGAGGCCGGTCGAGCCGCCGACGAGCCCGAGGGGCCTGTGGCCGGCCAGCTGGAGCCGGCGCATGAGGAGCAGCTGGACGAGGTTGCCGAGATGCAGACTCGGCGCGGTCGGATCGAAGCCGCAGTAATACGTGATCGGGTCCCCCGAGAGCAGGGCGCGCAACGCCTCCTGGTCGGTGGACACATGCACGAGTCCGCGCCACACGATCTCGTCCCAGACGTTCTCGAACGTCGGGTCGTTGGCGGGCGCGGTCGCGCTCACGACGGTTTCAGACACGCGCTTCAGGCTATCAGCGGCCGCGGCGCCGCTCCGCCGCCGTCACGCGATCGACAGCGACCACCACACCAGCGCCGCCGCCGACAGCGCCACCACCCAGCTGACCATGCTTCCGATCAGGAAGTACTCCGCGCTGTTGCCGCGGTCGGAGTCGCGCGAGATCTCGGGGAAGCGCACGATCCCCTTGGCCGCGACGAATGCGGCGACGAGCGTGTACGCGCCCAGCAGCGTGAGGGAGAACACCAGGATGCGCTCGAGGGGGCCGATCAGTCGCCCGCCCTTCAGGCGCGGCTCGTGCTCGAGCGGCTGCGGGGCGGCGGGCTCGACCGCCTCGACGGCGACCTCCTCGGCGAGCGTCTCGGCGCCGCGGAGGTCGTCCGCGGGTCGCTCGTCCCGCCCGGGCGCGGTTGTCGCCGCGCGGGGGCCGCCGCCGACGCCGACGGAGTTCAGGGCGAGGCGCACGACGACGTTCGCCGACTCGAACAGGAAGACCACGGCGCCGACGACGAGGACCGCCGCGTCGAACGACAGCTCGCCGCCCGGGGTCGGGAACTGCCACACGTCCGACATCACGCCCGCGGATGCACGCGGCGGGATGCTCATCACCGCGAGCGCGCACAGCACACCCACCGCCAGCGCGGGCCAGAACGCGGCGCGCACCGGCCGGTGGGTGGGCACGGCCCACACCCAGACCGCCGCGACCACGACGGCCACGAGGGCCTCGAGCAGCGCGGCGGCGACGACGCCGATCGCGAGCGCCGCCACGGCGACCACGAGATAGCCCGCCCAGCGGCGCGGCACGAAGGCGCGCACGAGGTCGGCGCCGCCGATGGCGAGGAGGAGGAGACCGGCGAGGATCACACCGTCACCCCCGCTTCCAGCGCGAGGAATCCCTCGACGACCGCGGACGCGCCCGCACCGGCGAGCGTCTGCGACACCGCCGGCTGGGTGATCCCCTCGTCGTGGGCGAGGTCGGACTGGGTCCGGCCCAGGCACCGGCCGTAGGTGAGCCGGCGCGCACGCTCGCTCATGGCGCCGACCAGCTCGTCGCGCACGAGCACGTACGCGTTGGCCATGTCGATCGTGGGCTGCATACCGGCATCCTCCTCGTCGGAGCGCCTGATCCACGTGCGGGCGCTCGGCGCGGCGCGACGCTGCTTGGCCTCGACGGTCTCGATCGCGTCGCGGGCGACCCACCATCCCGGCCCCTCGGGGATCGCCCCCGCCGCGGACGAGATCGTCTGGATCGGCCCGAGGCCCAGGCCGAACCTCAGCTCGATGCCGTCGGGAAGCGCGAGCTGCAGCAGCAGCGTCGCGCCCAGCGCGGATGCGAGATCGGGGTACACGCCCTGGAACTCGTCGCCGGCTGTCGCGCGCAGCCGTTCGACGGCTCCCGGCCGATCGGTCTCGACGCGCTCGATCGCGGCATCGATCTCCGCTTGCGCGCCGGCGCGGTCGGCCAAGCGCCGGGAGCCGACGATGTCGGCGATCACCGCGACGGTCATGCCATCATCGTAGCGCTTATATCGCAACAAGATAAGCCAATCGCTTATCTTCGGCGAAGATCAGAGTCCGAGAGCGTGAGCGGCGTGCTGAACACGCGCGATCAGCTCGGAACGCTGCTCCTCGACGCGCACCGCCGCCGTCCCGCCCGCGCCGGTCCGGGATGCGACAGAGCCCTCGATCGTCAGCACGTCGCGCACGTCGGGCGACAGATGCGGCGAGATCTCGGCGAGCGCGGCGTCATCGAGCTCGTGCAGATCGATCCCCCGCCCTTCGCACACGCGCACCATGTGACCGGAGATCTCGTGCGCGTCACGGAACGGCACCCCCCGCTTGACGAGCCACTCGGCCACGTCGGTGGCCAGCGAGAAGCCCTGCGGGGCCAGCTCCGCCATGCGGTCGGTGTGGAAGCGCAGCGTCGCGACCATGCCGGCGAACGCGGGGAGGACGACCTCGAGCGTGCGCACCGAGTCGAACACGGGCTCCTTGTCCTCCTGCAGGTCGCGGTTGTAGGCCAGCGGCAGCGCCTTGAGCGTGGCGAGCAGTCCGGTCAGGTTGCCGATGAGGCGACCCGACTTGCCCCGCGCGAGCTCGGCGATGTCGGGGTTCTTCTTCTGCGGCATGATGCTCGACCCCGTCGAGTAGCCGTCGTCGAGGGTGACGAAGCCGAACTCGCGCGTGTTCCAGAGGATGATCTCCTCGGAAAGGCGCGACAGGTCGACGCCGATCATCGCCGCGATGAACGCGAACTCGGCGACGACGTCGCGGGCCGCCGTGCCGTCCAGCGAGTTCTCGGCGGGTCGTGCGAGGCCGAGGCTGTCGGCCACGAGCTGGGGGTCAAGCCCCAGCGTCGATCCGGCCAGCGCTCCCCCGCCGTACGGCGAGACGGACGCGCGCGCGGACCAGTCCCTCAGGCGCTCGAGATCGCGCACGAGCGGCCACGCGTGGGCCTGGAGGTGGTGCGCCAGCAGCACCGGCTGCGCATGCTGCAGGTGGGTCCGCCCCGGCATGATCGCGTCGGGATGCGCTTCGGCCTGCGCGACGAGGGCGTCCACCAGCCGCAGGATCTCGCGTGCGATCGTCCGCGCATGGTCGAGCATGTACATGCGCACGAGCGTCGCGATCTGATCGTTGCGGCTGCGGCCGGCGCGCAGCTTGCCGCCGAGCTCGGGGCCGACCTCGGCGATGAGCGCCTGCTCGAGAGCGCCGTGGACGTCCTCGTCGGCCGGCGACGGGCGCAGCGAGCCGTCGCGGATGCCGTCGGCGAGCGCGTCGAGCCCGGCGTGCATGGCCGCCGCTTCGTCTTCGCTGAGATATCCCGCGGCGGCGAGCGCCTTCGCGTGGGCGTGGGAGCCGGCGAGGTCGTACAGCGCCAGATCCCAGTCGAAGTGCGTCGAGCGGCTCAGCTCCGCCAGCTCCGGCGACGGTCCCGTCGCGAACCGGGCGCCCCACAGCGCGCCCTCGTTGGTGCCGTCGTGCTTGGAATCACTCACCGCACCAGCCTACCGAGGCGGTGCGGGCGGTGACGCGACGCGAGTCAGCGCGGACCGGGCACGACGCGCCGCGCGAGGCGCGCGATGCCCTCTTCGAGCGGGCCACGCCCCAGCAGCAGCGCCCACAGCGTGCACCCGACGACGAGTCCGATCGTCATCGGCCAGAAGGGCTCCAGGGCGCGGAAGCCCGAGAGGTCGGGCACGTCGTCGAGGGCGTACAGAGCCACGGCGAACCACGCCAGCAGGTGCGCCGTGTAGGCCGTGAGCGGCATCGCGCCGACAGCCCGCAGGGGCAGCGTCGCGTAGCCGACCCAGCCGGTCCCCCAGCCGTCGGAGCCCCGCCACGGACGGCACAGCAGCGCGCACGCGGCGATGATCGCCAGGGCGAGCCCGCCCGACGCGATGACCTCGAGGATGCCGCTCGAGTGCGGAGCGGCGCTCCACACCCGCTCGAGAACGGGAACGTCGGTCGTCGCCGGGTTGCCGAGCCGCGGGCTGCGGACGCCGTCCGTCGCGTCCAGGGCGAACCCGACGACGGCCAGCGCGCCCCCGACGGCGATGGTCGTCAGCTGCACACGCAGACGCGTGACACCGGCGCGCGCGAGCGCGAGCCCTGCGATGACGAAGGCCGCCCACACGACGAACGGATACGTCAAGCCGAGCATCAGCGCGAGCGTGGCACCCCCCGGCGTGCGCCACACCGGCAGGGATGCGGCCAGGGCGTGGACGAACGGGGCGACGACCGTGATCGCGGCGGCCGTCACGATGAGCGCACGCACAGACAGTGACACCAGCGCCGCGGCGACGGCGAACAGGATCGCGTAGGCGGGGAGCACCACGTAGACCGGCACGGTCGTCTCGATCAGGACGATCCCGATCACCCACAGGGCGGCCGCCCGCACGAGCAGCCGGGCCTGCCGCGTCGTGCGCTCCGCCCCCGTCACCGGCTGCGAGCCGCCCGTGACGATGCCCACCGACAGGCCCGCGAGCGTGGCGAACAGGATCGAGGAGTTGCCGTGGACCAGCCCCAGCCACGTCGCCGGCTCAGCCCACGCCACCTGCTCGTCGATCCACGTCACGTGAGCGGCGACCATGCCGACGAGCGCGAGACCGCGGGCGAGGTCGACGCCCGCGATGCGACCGGGACCGTTCAGGTGGCGCCAGTGGGCCCGCAGCCGGGAGCGACCGCTGCCGGTGGGGAGGGTCACTCCTGACGCAGCAGCCACACCAGCAGAGCCTTCTGGGCGTGCAGGCGGTTCTCCGCCTCGTCCCACACGACGCTCTGCGGGCCGTCGATCACCTCGGCGTCGACCTCGTAGCCGCGGTCGGCGGGCAGGCAGTGGATGAAGATCGCGTCGTCCTTCGCGAGGCTCATGAGCTCCTGCGTCACCTTGTACGACCCGAGGTCGCGCAGGCGCGCGAGCTTCTCCTCCTCCTTGCCCATCGACACCCACGTATCGGTGACGACGATGTCGGCGCCGGCGGCGGCCTCATTCGGGTCGGTGTACAGCGTCACCGACCCGCCCGTCTCGGCCGCACGGGCATCCGCGTCGGCGATGACGTCCTCGCGCGGCGCGTAGTCTTCGGGCGACGCGACGCGCACGTGCATGCCGGCGGTGACGCCGGCCAGCACGTACGAGTGGGCCATGTTCGACATGCCGTCGCCGAAGAAGGCGAGCGTGAGCCCTGCCAGCTCGCCCTTGTGCTCCTTGATGGTCAGGAGGTCGGCCAGGAGCTGGCACGGGTGGAAGTCGTCGCTCAGCGCGTTCACGACGGGAACACGCGTGTCGCGGGCCATCTCCTCGAGCCCCGCCTGCGCATACGTGCGCCACACGATGGCCGCGACCTGCCGCTCGAGCACGCGCGCGGTGTCGGAGGGGGTCTCCTTGCCGCCGAGCTGGCTGTTGGCCGTCGAGATGATCAGCGGCGACCCGCCCAGGTCGGCGATGCCGACCGCGAACGACACCCGCGTGCGCGTCGAGGACTTGTCGAAGATGACCGCGACGGTCTGGGGGCCCGCGAGGGGCTTGAGCTTCCAGCGGTCCTGCTTGAGCTCGACGGCGAGATCGAGGATCTCGGCCTGCTCGGCGGCGGTCAGATCGTCGTCGCGCAGCAGATGGCGGGTCATGCGGAGGCCTCCTGGCTCGAGCCCAGCATGAGCGCGTCCGAGACGGTGCGCAGGGCGGCGGTGAACAGCTCGATGAACTCGTCGACCTCGACGTCGCCGATGGTCAGCGCCGGCGCGAGGCGGACGGTCTCGTCGTTCGCCGCATTGATGACGAGGCCGTGCTCCTGCGCGGCGGCGACGACGGCCTTGGCGACCGGATGCGTCAGGGCGATCCCCACGAGGAGGCCGCGGCCGCGGCATCCGGCGACCAGCGGCGAGCCGATGCCGACGATCGCCTCGCGGAGCCGGTCGCCCTGCTCGGAGGCGTTGGCCACCAGCCCCGCGGTCTCGATCTCGTCGAGGACGGCGTCGGCGACGGCCGTCCCGAGGGCGTTGCCGCCGAACGTGGAACCGTGTGTGCCGGGGTAGAACAGATCGCTCGCGGCGCCGTAGGTGATGAGAGCACCGATCGGGAAGCCGCCGCCGATGCCCTTCGCGACGGTGATCGCGTCGGGGGTGACGCCGGCGTGCTGGAAGGCGAACCACTCGCCCGTGCGGCCTGCGCCGGTCTGGATCTCATCGATGATCAGGAGCGCCCCGTGCTTCTCGGTGAGCTCGCGCGCCGCCTGCAGGTACCCGTCGGGCAGATCGATGACGCCCGCCTCGCCCTTGATGGGTTCGACGAACAGGGCCGCGACACGGTCGTCGAGCGCCGCTTCGAGCGCCTCCATCGTCGAGTCGATGAACTCGACGCCCCCGATCATGGGGAGGAACGGCTCCTGCATCCACGGCTTGCCGGTGAGGGCGAGCGTGCCCATGGTGCGCCCGTGGAAGGCGTCCTTCAGCGACAGGATGCGCGGCCGGTCGGCGCCGCCGTGCAGACGCGCGAGCTTGAACGCCGCCTCGTTGGCCTCGGCGCCGGAGTTGCCGAAGTACACCCGTCCCTCCTCGCCGGTGCCCGCGATGCGCTTGAGGCGCGCGGCGAGCGCCAGCTGCGGCGGGGTGGCGAAGTAGTTCGACACGTGCGCGAGGGTCGCTGCCTGACGCGAGATCGCGTCGACGAAGACCGGGTGCGCGTGCCCGAGCGAGTTCACCGCGATGCCCGCGAGGAAGTCCAGGTAGCGCTTGCCGTCGGCATCCCACAGGTACGCGCCCTCGCCGCGGACGAACATCGCCATCCGGTCGCCGAAGCTGCGCACGAGATCGCGCCGCGCGTCATCCAGCCAAGTCGTCATCCCTGCACCACCTCTGTTCCGATTCCCTTGCTCGTGAAGATCTCGACCAGCACCGAGTGCGGCACCCGTCCGTCGATGATGGCCGCCGTGTCGACGCCGCCCTCGACCGCATCCAGACACGCGGTCATCTTCGGGATCATCCCCGACTCCAGCGACGGCAGCATCTCGCTCAGCTCGCCGGAGGTCAGGTGAGAGACCAGCGAGTCCCGGTTCGGCCAGTCGGCGTAGAGCCCCGGCACGTCGGTGAGCACGACGAGCTTCGACGCCTTGAGAGCCACCGCGAGGGCGGCGGCCGCGGCATCCGCGTTGACGTTCAGCGAGTTGCCCGGGTGGTCGAGGTCGGGGGCGATCGACGACACCACCGGGATGCGGCCGGCGGCGAGCTGGTCCAGCACCGGCTGCGGATCCACCTCGACGACATGGCCGACGCGGCCGAGGTCGTGCTCGATGCCGTCGACGGTGACGCCGCGGCGGCGGCCGCCGAACAGGCCGGCGTCCTCGCCGCTCAGGCCGGTCGCGAGCGGACCGTGCGTGTTGATCTTGGCGACCAGCTGCGGGTTGATCTGGCCCGTCAGCACCATGCGCACCACCGAGATCGCCTCGGTGGAGGTGACGCGGTAGCCGCCCTTGAACTCGCTCGGGATGGCGAGCCGGTCGAGCATCGACGAGATCTGCGGCCCGCCGCCGTGGACCACGACGGGCTTGACGCCCACGTAGCGGAGGTAGGCCATGTCGGCGGCGAACGCGTCCTGCAGCTCTTCGCTGACCATGGCGTTGCCGCCGTACTTCACCACGATCACCTGGTCGCGGAAGCGGCGCAGCCACGGCAGGGACTCGATGAGGGTGGCGGCCTTCTCGCTGGCCTGGGCCGGGTCGGTGTCTTGGAGATCTGTCATGAGGAGTACGCGCTGTTCTCGTGGACGTAGTCGTGGGTGAGGTCGTTCGTGAGGATGACGGCCGACGCGGTTCCGGCCTTCAGGTCGATCTCGAGCGAGACCGCGCGGGGCGTCAGGTCGACCTCCTCGCGCGGGCGGTCGGGACCGCCCGCGGAGCACACGCGCACGCCGTTGATGTGGACGTCGACCGCGTAGGGGTCGAACACCGCCTGCGTCGTGCCGATGGCGGCGAGCACGCGGCCCCAGTTCGGGTCGTTGCCGAAGATCGCGGCCTTGAAGAGGTTGTTTCGCGCCACCGAGCGGCCGACCTCGACGGCGTCGTCCTCGCTCGCGGCGCCCACGACGCCGATGGTGATGTCGTGGCTGGCGCCCTCGGCATCGCCCTGCAGCTTGACGGCGAGCTCGGTGCACAGTGCGGTCAGTCCCGCGCGGAACTCCTCCGGGTCGGGGGCCACGCCCGACGCGCCGCTGGCCATGAGCGTGACCTGGTCGTTCGTCGACATGCAGCCGTCGGAATCGAGCCGGTCGAAGCTCACGCGCGTCGCCGCGCGCAGGTGCGCGTCCGTCTCGGCCGCGGTCAGCTCGGCATCCGTCGTGATGACCACGAGCATCGTCGCAAGGCCCGGCGCGAGCATGCCGGCGCCCTTCGCCATGCCGCCGATCGTCCAGCCGTCGCCGCGGTACACGCTCGTCTTCGGCACCGAGTCGGTGGTCATGATCGCCTCGGCGGCGACCTGGCCGCCCTCGGGCGATAGGTTCGCGATGGCGTCCGCGGTGCCGGTGAGCACCTTCTGCCGGAACACCTCGTCGCCGGTGCCGATGAGCCCCGTCGAGCACACCAGCACGTCGCCGGGGCTGATGCCCAGCAGCTCGGCGGCCTTCTCGGCCGTGGCGTGCGTGGTCTGGAACCCGAAGGCTCCGGTGAAGCAGTTCGCGCCGCCCGAGTTCAGCACGACGGCCTCGACGACGCCGTCCTGCACGGCCTGCTCGGACCACAGGATCGGGTTCGCCTTGGCCCGGTTGCTCGTGAACACCGCGGCGCCGGAGTGCAGCGGACCGCGGTTGACGACGACCGCGACGTCCGGCTTGCCGGTGGACTTCAGGTGCGCGACGACTCCCGCCGCCTCGAATCCCTGGGGTGCGGTCACGGTCACGGCGCGACTCCGTTCACGGTCAGGCCGGTGCCCTCGGGAAGGCCCAGCGCGATGTTCATGGACTGGACGGCCGCGCCCGCGGTGCCCTTGACGAGGTTGTCGACCGCCGTGACCACGACGACGCGGTTCGCGGCCCGGTCGACCGCGAGCCCCACCAGCGCGGTGTTCGCGCCGACGACGTCGGCGGTGCGCGGGAACTGTCCCTCGGGCAGCAGCTGCACGAACGTCTCGTCGCCGTACGCCGCCTCCCATGCGCCGCGGATATCGGCATCCGTCGCTCCCGGCGCGATCGGCGCGGTCGAGGTGGCGAGGATGCCGCGTGCCATCGGCACGAGGACCGGCGTGAACGAGATGCGGACGTCGCCGACGGCGCCGGCCCCCACCAGCGCCTGGCGGATCTCGGGGATGTGGCGATGCGTGCCGCCGACCGCGTAGGGGTTGGCGGTGCCGAGGATCTCGCTCGCGAGCAGATTGGGCTTGAGGCTCTTGCCCGCGCCCGACGGGCCGACCGCGAGGACCGTGACGATGTCGGAGGCGTCGATGACGCCCGCGGCGACGCCCGGCGCGAGGCTCAGGCTCACCGTCGAGGCGTTGCAGCCCGGCGCGGCGATGCGCGTCGCGCCCGCCAGCCGCTCCCGCTGCTTCGCGTCCCCGACGGGGAGCTCGGGGACGCCGTACGTCCAAGGCTCGTGGAACGCACCGCCGTAGAAGGCGTCCCACGCGTCCTGCGACTCCAGGCGGTGGTCGGCGCCGGCGTCGATGACGAGCGGTGCATCGCCCAGCGCATCGGTGTACTGGCCCGACTGGCCGTGCGGCAGCGCGAGGAAGACGATGTCGTGCCCGGCGAGGATCTCGGGGGTTGTCTCCTGCAGCGTCAGATGCGACAGCGACCGCAGGTGCGGCTGGTGCTGGATGAGCGGCTGGCCCGCGTTCGAGTGCGCGGTGACGGTGCGGATCTCGACGTCGGGGTGGGAGGCGAGGATGCGGAGGATCTCGCCCCCCGCATAGCCGGAGGCGCCGGAGACGGCGACCGAATAGGTCATGGGTTCCACCTTAGAGTCTGGGCAGGCCCCTTCCGCGTTGCGCGACAGGGGCGGGAGCATCGGCGGCGGCGACTCCGGGCGGCTCCACCCATCGGCATGGGGAGCGCGCGGGGTCGCCTACAGTCGGCGTCCGCCCAGGCGTCGGCGCGCCGGAGCGGCGCTCTGAGCGAGCGCTGCGAGACCGGGGACCGCCGAAGGCATGCGCCGACGATAGCCGCCGCCGCCCGGCTCCCGCAACTCAGGCCCCGAGGGCCCGGGCGATCTCCAGCTCGTCGGAGCGGGTCAGACCCGCCCGCCGGTCGCGCTCGAGGCCGAGCGAGCGCTCGTGCGCCAGGGCGCGCTCCAGCGTCTCGGTCAGCGGCGCATGCCGTCCCCCCTCGCGCAGGTAGACCTCGATCGATCGCGTCGCGAAGCCGGGCATGTCCGCGGGCAGCCACAGCGGCAGCGAGCGCGGACCCATCCAGTACGCGACGTCGGCGCCCCGCAGTTCGGCGTCCGAGGCCGCGACGACGGCTCCGGTGTGCGCCGCCACGGCCCGCGCCGTGCGCAGCACGTCGCCCAGCGGCACCGACGGTCCGGTGGCGTTCGCCACGCCGGACCAGCCGCGCTCGCCGACGTCGACGATGAAGCGCGCCAGATCGTCCACGTCGATCACCTGCGAGCGTCGCTCGTCGCCGGGGACGAGCACGGGTCCGTCGGCTGCGAGCGCGAAGCGTCCCACCCAGTAGCCGAAGCGGTCGGTCGGGTCGCCGTCGCCCACGATGAGCCCGGGCCGCACGATCGCGGCCCGGTCGCCGAACACGGCGCGCACGGACGCCTCGGCCGCCGACTTCGCCCGCGCGTAGTCGTACGCGTCGCCGGGGTCCGCGGGCTCGGCCACGGCCGCCGTCTCGTCGGCACCGGGGACATCGTCGGCGGCGTACACCGACAGTGACGACACGTACGTCGCGTGCCGCGCGCACCGGGCGAGCGCCTCGGCCGCCTGCGCCACGTGCGACGGGATCGACGACACGTCCACGACCTCGTCCCAGTCGTGCTCGGCGACGCGCGCGTACGCATCGGGGCCCTCTCGGTCGGCGACGGCGAGCACCGCTCCCTCCGGCGCAGGACGGCCTCCTCGGGCCAGGCATGTCACGCGCGCGCGGCGCTCGAGCCAGCCGCGCGCGATCCGGCCGCTCAGCCACCCCGTGCCGCCGAGGATGAGCACGTCGGTCACGTCAGGCGCTCCCCGAAGAAGGCGGTGACCCGCCGCCACGCGTCGGCGCCGGCGTCGGGGTCGTAGCGCGGCCCGGTGTCGTTGAAGAAGGCGTGAGCGGAGTCGGGATAGACCACCGCTTCGAAGTCGACGCCGGCGTCGGCCATGTCGGCGCGCACCTGCGGCAGCACGTCGATGAGCGCCGGGTCATGCGCACCGTAGAGGGCCAGGACCGGCGCCGAGATGGTCCGCATCCGCTCCGGCGACGGCGCCGTGCCGTAGAAGGGTGCTGCCGCCCGGATGCGGTCGTCGTAGGCGGCGAGGAGGAACGTGTACGTGCCGCCGAAGCAGAATCCCGTCACGCCGATGCGGCCGTCGACACCGGGCTCGGCGGCGACGAGATCCACGGTGGCGCGCAGCGCCGCGACGGCCCATGCGGCGTAGTCGGGGGCGCGCATGCCCGACATCGCCTCGCGCATGCGGGGCTGGGCCGCCACCCGGCGCTCCTGGTCGCCGCCGGTCATGATCTCGAACAGCTCCTCGCCGAGCGCGGGCGCAACGCCCGCGTGCGACAGGATGTCCGGCGCCGCGACGACGTACCCCTCGGCGGCGAGGCGATCGGCGACCGCGGCGATGTGCGGCACGAGGCCCCAGATCTCGTGGATCACCACGAGGCCGCCCCGCACCGGGCCGGACGGACGGGCGAGGTGCACGTCGAACGCGACGCCCTCGGCGGTCAGGGTGATCGTGCCGGACATGGGACCTCCTGTCGCGCGGGTGCGTTCAGTCTTGCAGGTCGCCGACGCGGCGGCGCCGGCGCACGACGAGGCGCAGCACCAGCTTCTCGGCCTCGACGATCACGAACACGGATGCCGCGACCACCGCGCACGCGACCCACTCGACGAGGCTGAGCGGCGTGACCTCGAGCAGGACGGCGGCGGGCTCCCACACCGTCACCGCCCACATGACGCCGACCGCGAGCGCGGCTGTGAACACCAGCGCCTTGTTGCGCAGCGGACTCAGCCGCAGCAGCGACGTGCGCTCCGCGCGCGCGTTGCCGACCTGGTAGAAGTTCAGCAGCACGAACGTCGCGAGCGCCAGCGTGCGGGCGTGCTCGACGTCGGCGCCCGAGTTCAGCGCCCAGCCGAACACCCCGAGCACGACCAGCCCCATCCAGACGCCGGTGACGACGGTGCGCGCCCACAGGGTGCGCGACAGCACGCCCTCGCCGCGTCGGCGCGGGGCGCGCGAGAGCTCGTCGCCCTCGCCGGGCTCGAGCGCGAGCGCGATGTCCTGGATGCCCGTGGTGACGAGGTTGATCCAGATCATCTGCACCGGCAGGAACAGCAGCGGCTGATCGATCAGCACGTTCGCCGACAGCGCGAACACCGCGGCGAGCGCCGTCGACAGCAGGAAGAACGTCGCCTTGCGGATCGCGCCGAACGTCACGCGCCCCTGCTCGACGGCCTCGACGATCGTGGTGAAGTCGTCGTCGGTGAGCACCAGGTCGGCGGCGTCGCGCGCGACGTCGGTTCCGGCGCGGCCCATCGCCACCCCCACCGAGGCCGCACGCAGGGCCGGGGCGTCGTTGACGCCGTCTCCGGTCGCGGCCACCGTCTCTCCCGAGCGCTGCAGCACCTCGACGATGCGCAGCTTGTCTCCGGGGGCGACGCGCGCGGCCACGCCCGACTCCTCGAGGCGCGCGGCCAGGACGCGGTCGTCGAGCTCGGCCATCTCGGCGCCGGTGACCGGCGGGCGGTCGGTGGCGATCCCGAGTCGGCGGGCGATCGCCTGGGCGGTCTCGGGGTGGTCTCCGGTGATCATCTTCACCGCGATCCCGGCGCTGCGGCACTCCGCCACGGCGTCGGCCACGCCGGGGCGCGGCGGGTCGGCCATCCCCTCCAGGCCGAGCAGCGTCATACCCGCCGGCGCCGCGTCGGCGGCGGCGTCCTCGGGGAGCTCCCGCTGGGCGACGGCGATGACGCGAAGCCCGTCGCGCGACAGGCGCGCGTTCTCGACCATCACCAGCTCGCGGTCGATCGGGATCGTGCCGCCGGGCACCGCCAGGTGCGCGCACAGCTCCGCGACGACTTCGGGCGCGCCCTTGACGTACTGCATCCGCGCTCCGTCGGGCTCGGCGAGGACGGTCTGCGAGAAGCGGCGCGACGGCTCGTAGGGCACGTGGTGCTCGGGGGTCCGCGCGCGCTCGCGCGGCGAGACGGCGCCGACCTGGAGGGCGGCGGTCGCCATCGCGACGTCGACGGCGTCGCCGGCAAGGCCTCCCTGCGACGAGGCGCCCGCCTCGTTGGTGAGCGCTCCGGCCCGCAGCAGCGCCCGCGTGAGGTGGTCGGCCGCCTCCTCGGGCGTGACGTCCCCGTCCATCGTCCAGAGGCGTTCGACGGTGAGGCGGTTCTCGGTGAGGGTTCCGGTCTTGTCCGAGGCGATCACGGTCGTCGAGCCCAGCGTCTCGACGGCCGGGAGCGTCCGCACGATCGCGCCGCGGCGCGCCATGCGCGACACGCCGACGCTCATCGCGACCGTGAAGATGATCGGCAGCGACTCGGGGATCGCGGCGACGGCGAGCGCGACGGCCACGCGGAACATGTCCGAAACGGCATAGCCGCCGACCAGGCCCGCCGCGAAGACGAAGACGACCGAGACCAGCACGACCACGCCGATGCGGCGCTCGAGGCTGTGGGTGAGCTTCTGCAGGGGCGTGCGCGGGGGCCGGCGCCGGACCAGCGCGCTGATCTCGCCCAGCTGCGTGCGCGCCCCGGTGGCGACGACGATGCCGGCGCCGCGCCCGCTCGAGATGAGCGTGCCGGTGAACAGCATGTCGGTCTGATCCGCGACCGGGGCGTCGGCGGCGACCGCCGCCGGGTCCTTCGAGACCGCGAGCGATTCGCCGGTGAGCATCGATTCGTCCGACAGCAGGGCGTTGGCCTCCACCAGCCGGGCGTCGGCGGGCACACGGTCGCCGCTCTCGACGAGGACGAGATCGCCCGGCACGACCTCCTCGGAGGGGATGACCTCGACGACGCCGCCGCGCCGGACGCGCGCGGTCGTGGTGGCCAGAGACTGCAGCGCACGGACATCCCGTGCCGCTTTGCGCTCCTGCCAGAACCCGAGGGCCGCGTTCAGCACGAGCACCAGGAAGATGGCCCCGGCGTCGACCCAGTGCCGCTGGATCGACACGACGATGCCGGCGACCACGAGGATCGCGATGAGCGGGCTGACGAACTGGCGCGCGAGCACCACCCACCACGGTGTCGGCGGCGGTGCAGGCAGCGCATTCGGGCCGAGTCGCTCCAGCCGCTCGGCGGCGTCCTCGGGGGCGAGTCCGCCGAGATCGGCGCCCAGTTCGGCACACACCGTCGCCACGTCGCGCGCGCACCACCCCGACGCGGGCACCGCCGCGCGATCGGGCACCATCTCACGCCTCCCTGGCCGGTGCCTCCACCCTAACGAGCGGGGGCGTGCCGGCCAGGGACCAAAGTCAGTCGCGGATGGCGGCGCCGAAGCGCTCGGCCGCCGCGGCGACCCCGGCGAGCTTGGCCTCGGTCGCCTCGGCCGCCGTCAGCGTGCGGTCGGGAGCGCGGAACCGCAGCGCGAACGTCAGGCTCTTCGAGCCCTCCGCAACGCCCGGGCCGCGGTACTCGTCCACGAGGCGCAGCGACTCCAGCAGCTCGCCCGCGCCGTCCTGGAGCGCGGCGCGCACGGCGCCGGCGGCGACGTCGACGGGGACGACCAGCGACACGTCCTGCGTCGCGGCCGGGAAGCCCGACAGGGACGCGGCGACGACGCGGTCGCCGGCGGTCTCGAGCAGGCGATCGAGGAACAGCTCGGCGACCACGACGCGACCGGTCAGATCGGCATCCGCCACGACGTCCGGGTGCAGCTCGCCGAGGTACCCGACCTCGGTCTCGCCGACGAACAGCGCCGCCGTGCGGCCCGGGTGGAGGGCCGCACCGGCGGCCTGCACCAGGTCGATCGAGACGCCGGCCGCCGCGGCGATGACGCGCACGGCGTCCAGGCCGTCGGCGATGTCGACCGGGACGGGCGCCTGGCCCGGCTGCTTCGCGATGCGGTTGCCCGCCAGCAGCAGCGACACGAAGCGCTGCTGGGGCGGGATCGACGCGTCGAGCTCGGCGAGCGCGGCCGCCGACGGACGCACGGCCAGCGGCGGCACGTATGCGGTGCCGTAGTCCACGCCCGGCTTGGGGAGGAACACCGTGCCGGTCTCGAACAGGGCGATGTCGGTGAAGCCGCGCGAGAGGTTCCGGTGCGCGACCTGCAGCAGGCCCGGCAGCAGCGAGCGGCGCAGGAACGCCGCCTGGCCGTCGAGCGGGTTGGCGATCTTCACGCTCGGCAGGTGCTCGCCGCTGGGCGAGCCGTGCAGGTCGTTCTGCTCCTCGGTCGTGAAGGGGAACGACGGCGTCTCGACCAAGCCCGCCGCGGCGAGCGCGTTGGCGACGCGGCGCCGGCCGCGCTGGGCGGGGGTCAGTCCTCGTCCCGACGGCGGCAGCGGCAGGACCGACGGGATGCGGTCGTACCCTTCGATGCGCGCGACCTCTTCGGCGAGCGTCCACTTGTCGGTGAGGTCCGAGCGCCACGACGGGGGCGTGACCGTCCAGCCGTCCTCCCCGGGCGTCACGGCGCAGCCGATCAGCTCGAGCGCCGCCACGATCTGCTCGGGCGTGTAGTCCACCCCGATGAGCCCGGCGACGAAGCCGAGCGGGAGCGGGATCTCGACCGCCGAGACCTCGGCGAACAGCGCCGTGCCGTAGTCGGGGTCGATGGTGCCGCCGGCGAATTCGACCATCAGGTCGGCCACGCGCCGCGCGGCCACCAGCGGGATCGCCGGGTCGACGCCGCGCTCGAAGCGGCGCGACGCCTCGCTCGGCAGCTTGTGCCGACGCGCGGTGCGCGCGATCGAGACGGTGTCGAAGGTCGCGGCCTCGATGAGGACGTTCCGCGTGGTGCCGCTCATCTCGGTCGTGCCGCCGCCCATGACGCCGGCCAGGCCGATGGGGCCGGAGTCGTCGGTGATCAGCAGATCCTCGGTGTCGAGCGTGCGCACCTGGCCGTCGAGCGTCTCGAGCTTCTCGCCCGCCTGCGCGCGGCGCACCGTGATGCCGCCGGTGAGCTTGTCGAGGTCGTAGCCGTGGATCGGCTGGCCGAGCTCGACCATGACGTAGTTGGTGATGTCGATGAGGATGCCCAGCGACCGGATGCCCGCCAGCGTCAGGCGCGCGACCATCCACGCCGGCGTCGGCTTGGTGGGATCGACGTCGCGCACGACGCGCGCGACGAACTCCGTCGCACCCACGCGCCCGCGGATCGGGGCGGCGTCCTCGACGGCGACCGAGAAGCCCACGCCGGGCGCGATCTCGTCGGCATGGCGCACGCCCGGGTCCCGGAAGGCCGCGCCGGTGGCGTGCGAGTACTCGCGGGCGACGCCGCGGATCGACAGCGCGTAGCCCCGGTCGGGCGTGACGTTGATGTCGACGGCGACATCGTCCAGGCCCAGCAGCGCGATGGCGTCGGCACCGGCCGGCGCGTCGATGCCGAGCTCGACCAGACGCAGGATGCCGCTGTGCTCGTCGCCGAGCCCGAGCTCCTTGGCCGACGCGATCATGCCGTCGGACACGTGCCCGTAGGTCTTGCGCGCCGCTATCGGGAAGGGCCCCGGCAGCACGGCCCCCGGCAGCGTCACGACGACCTTGTCGCCGGCGAAGAAGTTGCGCGCGCCGCACACGATGCCGCGGACTCCGCCCTGCTCCTCGCCGACGTCGACCTGGCACCAGCGGATGGTCTTGCCGTTGGACTGCGGCTCCTCGACGAACTCGACGACCTCGCCGACGACGATGGGGCCGGTCAGCTCGAAGCCGTGCACGTCCTCCTCTTCGAAGCCGACCGAGACCAGCGCCGCGAGGACGTCCTCGGGCGAGGCGCCTGCCGGGACGTCGACGTACTCACGAAGCCATGACAGCGGGACGCGCATCAGACCACCATTCCGAACTGCTCGCTGAAGCGGACATCGCCCTCGGCCATGTCGCGCATGTCCTGCACGTCGGAGCGGAACATCAGGGTCCGCTCGATCCCCATCCCGAACGCGAAGCCCGAGTACTCCTCGGGGTCGATGCCGGCGGCGCGCAGCACGTTGGGGTTGACCATGCCGCATCCGCCCCACTCGATCCAGCGCGCGCCGCCCTTGAAGGTGGGGTGCCACAGGTCGAGCTCGGCGCTCGGCTCGGTGAACGGGAAGTAGTTCGCGCGGAAGCGCGTCTTGGCCTCGGGCCCGAACAGCACCTTGGCGGCGTGGTCGAGGGTGCCCTTGAGATGGGCCATCGTGATGCCCTTGTCGATGACGAGACCCTCGAACTGCGTGAACACCGGCAGGTGCGTCGCGTCGAACTCGTCGGTGCGGTACACGCGGCCGGGACACAGCACGTAGATCGGCAGGTCGCGCTCGAGCATCGAGCGCACCTGGACGGGGCTCGTGTGCGTGCGCATCACCAGGTGCCGTTCCACCGGGTCCACGAAGAAGGTGTCCTGCATCTGACGGGCCGGGTGATCTGCGTCGAAGTTGAGGGCGTCGAAGTTGTACCACTCGTGCTCGAGCTCGGGTCCTTCGGCGATCTCCCACCCCATGCCGACGAAGATGTCGCTGATCTCCTCCTGCAGGAGCGAGATCGGATGCCGCGCGCCCACGCGCGCCCGCTGCGCGAGCGCCGTCATGTCCACACGCTCGGCCTCGAGCTTGGCGGCCAGCTCGGCCTCGGCGAGTTCGACCTCGCGGGCGGCGAGCGCCTGGTTCACGCTCGCGCGCGCCTGCCCGACCAGCTTGCCGAACTCGGCCTTCTTGTCCTTGGGCACCTCGCGCATGCGCGCGTTCAGCTTCGCCAGCGGCGAGGCCTCGGCGGAGTGGGCGGAGCGGGCGGCCTTCAGCTCTGCGGTGTCGCCCGCGGCGGCGATCGCCGCGAGGGCGTCCGCGACCGCGGTCTCGACCGCTTCGGGCGTGATGCCGGCGTCGGTGGGTTCGGTGTTCTCGTGCGCTTCAGACACGAGAGACGAGTCTACCGGCGTGCGTGGGGGCGCATCGGCGCCGCGTCCCGTGCGGTGACGCCCCGTTGCGTCGCCTTTGCATTCACCCGCGCGTCGGGTTAGGTTCGCCTCACCTCAGTTCCTGTCCGGCTGAGTCCCCCACATCCAACGGAGACACCATCATGCGCGCACTCCGCATCCTGGTTCCCGCCGCCCTCGCGAGCGGCCTGCTGCTGTCCGGCTGCGCCGGAGACCCGACCACGACCGATGCCTCGGATGCCCCGGAATCCGACGGCGAGGTCACCCTGTACGCCGGTAGGGATGAGGCGCTCATCGCGCCGCTGATCGCCCGGTTCACCGACGAGACCGGCATCGCCGTCGACGTCCGCTACGCGGGGACGAGCGAGCTGACGGCCCTCGTCCTCGAAGAGGGCGAGCGCTCCCCCGCCGACGTCTTCCTCTCGCAGGACGCCGGAGCGCTCGGCGCGCTGGCCGACGCCGGGCTGACCACGCCGATCCCCGCGGAGCTCGCCGAGACCATCCCCGACGGATTCACGTCGCAGGACGACAGCTGGATCGGCGTGACCGGCCGCGCGCGCGTCATCGCATATGACGGCGACGTCCTCGACGCCGCGCAGGTGCCGACGTCGGTGCTCGAGCTGGTCGAGCCCGAGTGGGCCGGCCGCGTGGGCTTCCCTCCCGGCAACGCCAGCTTCCAGTCCTTCGTGACCGCCCTGCGCGTCCTGGAGGGCGAGCAGCCTGCCGAGGACTGGGCGGCCGGCATGGCGGCGAACGACCCCGTGCTCACCGAGAGCAACGGCGCGACGCTCGACCTCGTCAATGCCGGCGAGCTCGATCTGGCGCTCATCAACCACTACTACTGGTACCAGCGCGCCGCCGAGCTCGGCGAGGACGCCATGCGTGCGCAGCTGGCCTTCCTGCCCGGCGATCCGGGGGGCATCGTCAATGTCACGGGTGCCGCGATCCTCACGGCGGGCGTCGACGACCCCGATGCGCTCGCGCTCGTCGAGTACCTCGTCTCGCCGGCCGCACAGCAGTACTTCGTCGAGGAGACCTTCGAGTACCCGCTGCTGCCGGGCGTCGACGCGCCGGCGGGCCTGCCGGCGCTCGAGACGCTCGTCAACCCCGGACTCGACCTGAGCGACCTCGACTCGGTGGCCGAGACCCAGGAGATGCTCGTGCGCGTCGGGCTCCTCTGAGAGCCGGCCCCGGCCGACCCCGATCCCCCGACCGATGCGCTCGTCGCGACGCCCGCCCCGCGCCCTCTGGGTCGCGGGGCTGGTGGCGTGCGCGCTCGCGAGCATCCCGCTGGTCTATCTCGTGGCGCGCGTCGCGGGCGCCGGCGCCGAGCAGATCGCCGTAGCCCTGTCGCGCCCGCGCGTTCCGGAGCTGATCGGCACCTCTCTGCTGCTGTCAGCCTCGGTGACCGTCGCGACCGTCGCGATCGGCGTGCCCTCGGCCTTCCTCCTCGCGCGCGCCGCACTGCCCGCCCGCGGACTGTGGGCGGCGCTGGCCGCGCTGCCGCTCGCGGTGCCGTCATACCTCGCCGCCTACGGCTGGCTGGCCGCGGTGCCGGGCATGCAGGGCTTCTGGGCGGCGTGGTTCGTGCTCACGAGCGTCTGCCTGCCGTACGTGACGCTGCCGACGGCCGCGGCCCTGCGCCTGTCCACCACGGGGTTCGACGACCTCGCCCGCACGCTCGGACGAGGACCGGTCTCGGCCTTCTTCAGCGGCACGTGGCCGCAGATCGCACCGGCCGTCTCGGCGGGCGCCCTGCTGGCGTTCCTCTACACGCTGAGCGATTTCGGGGGCGTGGCCCTGTTCCGGCTGCCGGTGCTGACCACGGCCGTGCACCAGGCGTTCGGCGCGAGCTTCGATCGCGACTACGCGCTGATCCTGTCCGGTGTGCTCGTGCTCATCGCCCTGGCCGTCGTCCTCGCCGAGCAGCTGCTGCGTCGGCGCAGCCCCGCGCGTGCGCCGCACGGGCCGCGCGCCGCGCCCCTGCGCCTGGGGGCAGCGCTTCCGGCGGCGCTCGTCCTGCTGGCGGTGCCGTCGCTCCTGTCGGCCGTCGTGCCCACCGCGATCCTCGTCGGGCGCGCCCTGGACGCGGCCGCGCTGCGATCGTTCGATGCGTCGGAGTTCGCCGAGGCGCTCGCGGGAACGCTCGCGTTCGCGGCGGCGGGAGCAGTCATCGCCATCGTGCTGGCGCTGCCGATCGGCGCCCTGGCCGCCCGCTATCGCGGGCGCCGCGTGCGGATCGTCGAGACCGCCGCCGTGATCCCCCTGGGCCTGCCCGGCATCGTGATCGGTCTGTCGCTCGTCGCCTTCTCCCTCACGGTCGTCCCCTGGTGGTATCAGACCGCTCTCGTCCTGGCCTTCGCCTACGGCGTGATGTTCCTGCCGAAGGCGGTCGGCGGCGTGCGCAGCTCGATCGGCCTCGTGCCGCCGGCGCTCGAGGACGTCTCGCGCACCCTGGGACGCACGGGCCTCCAGACCTGGTGGCAGGTCACCGCGCGCCTCGCCCGGCCGGGGATCCTCGCGGCGGCGCTGCTGGTCGCCGTCACCGCGATGAAGGAGCTGCCGGCCACGCTGCTGCTGCGTCCGACCGGCACCGACACGCTGGCGACCGAGCTGTGGTCGCGCACCGACGTCGCGGCCTACGGCGCCGCGGCGCCGTACGCGCTCGCGCTCCTCGTCGTCGCCACGATCCCCGCGTTCCTGCTCTCACGCCATCGCGACCCGGAGGATGTGTGACATGACGTCTCTTCAGGTGAACGACCTCACCGTCAGCCTCGGCGGACGCGACGTGCTGCACGGCGTCGACGTCGACGCTGCCGAGGGCGAGCTGCTCGCCGTCGTCGGTCCCAGCGGATGCGGCAAGACCACGCTGCTGCGCACGATCGCCGGCCTCGTGCGTGCGCAGTCGGGCGAGATCCGCTTGGGGACGCGCATGGTCGCCACCCACGGTCTGCATCTGCGCCCCGAGCGCCGGGGCGTCGGGTGGGTTCCGCAGGACGCCACGCTCTTCCCCCACCTGACCGTGGCCCAGAACGTCGCCTTCGGGGCGCCGCGGAGTCGGGGTGCCCGCCCGGGTCGCCGTCGACCTGCGGACGATGCCGAGATCGCCCGGCTGCTGGCCCTGGTCGGACTCGACGGGCTCGCCGATCGGCTGCCGAGCCAGCTCTCGGGCGGTCAGGCGCAGCGGGTCTCGCTCGCGCGCGCGCTGGCGGCCCGGCCGGCCCTCGTGCTGCTCGACGAGCCGTTCGCGGCCCTGGACCCGCTGCTGCGGCACGAACTGCGCGAGGCGGTGCCGCGGTGGCTGCGCGCCGAGGGCGCCACGGCCGTGCTCGTCACCCACGACCAGGAGGAGGCGCTGTCGCTCGCCGACCGCGTCGCCGTCCTCCGCGACGGGCGGGTGCTGCAGCAGGACGCCCCCGAGGTCGTGTTCGGCCGACCTGCGACCGCGTGGGTCGCCGGCTTCGTCGGCGACGCGGTCTTCCTCGACGGCACGTGGCACGAATCCGAGGTGGAGACGGCCGTCGGCCGCATCCCCGCTCAGTGGGCGGAGCGGTCGCCGGTCGACGGAGACCCCGCCCCCGCCGTCGGCGAGCGGGTCGTCGCCATGGTGCGCCCCGAGCAGGTGGCGCTCACGGCCGACGACCGCGGCGTCGCAACCGTCCGCCGCGTGCGGTTCACCGGCCACAGCGCGCTGGTCGAGGCGGGACTGGAGTCCGGGACCGTCGTGCGCGCGCGCGTCGCATCGCCGACGCTCACCCCGGTGGGCGCACGCGTGCGCATCGACATCGACGGGAGCGCGCTTGCCTATTCCGGCCGGTGAGCGCTCGGCGGCGCCCTACATCTCGGATTGACGCGCCGACGCGCTGGCCTGCGCGAGCCGGATCGCGGACGTGGGGTCCGCGGTTCCCGGCGTCGCGGCATCCGCCTTCGCCTTGCGTCCGCCGCTCGCCGTGCGCTTCGAGAGCCAGCGCGCGAACCACGACAGCGACAGGTTGATCGTCAGGTAGATCACCAGCGTGACGACGAAGAGCGAGAACAGGTACCGGTTGCCGAAGAAGGCGCCCAGGTTGTTCATGTTGGTGCGGATGATCTCGCTGTAGCCGACGATGTAGCCGAGCGAGGTGTCCTTCAGCAGCACGACCAGCTGCGCGACGATGATCGGCAGCATCTGCCGGAACGCCTGCGGGAACTCCACGAGCATCTTGGACTGGAACTCGCGCATGCCGACGCTCAGCGCCGCCTCGCGCTGACCGCGCGGCAGCGCCGCGAGACCCGCGCGCAGCGCCTCGCCGATGAGGGTGCCGTTGTAGATGATGAGCGCGATGACGACCGCCCAGAACGCCCCGGTCGAAGCCACGAGCAGGATGAACAGCATCATCAGCAGAACCGGCATGCCGCGGAAGAACTCCAGCAGCCATGCCGTGGGGATGCGCACCCATGGAATGAGCGAGCTGCGCATGAGCGAGAAGACGATGCCGAGGACGATCGCGCCCACCGCCGCGACCGCGGCGGCCTGCAGCGTCGCGACGACACCCTGGCCGATGAAGGTCCACACCTCGGGATCGGCGAAGATGTCCCATCGCGACACGTCGAACATGCCGGGAAGGGTGATGCCGCCGGATTCGCGCGGGGCGGCCAGGAGCAGGTAGATCCACACGGCGCCGGCGATGATCACGGCGATCGAGAGGATCGAACCGATCAGCGACGCCCGCCGGGCGCGCGGCCCCGGTGCGTCGAAGAGGACGCTCGTGCTCATCGGGCCACCACCCATCGCTTCTCGAGTTGACCGGCGGCGAAGCCGAGCGGCACCGTGATCACCAGGTAGAGGGCCGCGGCGACCAGGAGGATCGGGATGACGATGTTCCCGTTGTCGTTGGCGAGCTGGCGCGTCTCGGCGAACAGCTCCACCACGAAGAAGCCGCCCGCGACGGATGTGTTCTTCGTCAGCGCGATGAACACGTTGATCAGCGGCGGCACGGTCATGCGGAACGCCTGCGGCAGCACGACGAGCGAGACCGTCTGCCCGAATCCGAGCCCGACGCTGCGGGCGGCCTCCGCCTGGCCGACGGGCACGCCGTTGATGCCCGAGCGCAGCGCCTCGGCGACGAACGGCGACGTGTAGTAGGTGAGTGCGATGAACGCCAGCAGGATGAACGGCATCCGGACGCCCAGCATGGGCATGACGAACATCGTGAAGAAGAACACCAGCGTCAGCGGTGTGTTGCGCGCGACCTCGGTCCACACGGCTGCGAAGGTGCGCAGCACGGGAACCGGTGAGATGCGCATCGCCGCGATGAGCGTCCCGAGGATCAGCGCCAGCACGCCCGAGACCACCAGCAGCAGCAGTGTGACCCGGAAGCCCTCCCAGAACTGCGGCATCAGCGACCAGAGCTGCGCCATGCCTTCTCCTTTCGACGCGGATGTGCGGTTGCGGCTCGGGATGCCCCGGCCCGGATCGACCGGGCCGGGGCATCCGTCGCTCAGTAACGGTCGGGTGTCGGGGGCTCGACGTACGGCAGGATCGTGCCGGCGGTCGCGTTCCACGCCGCCTCGTAGCTGCCGTCCGCGTAGCTCTCCTCGAGCACGTCGTTGATCCACATGCGGAAGTCGGTGTCGTCCAGCGCCAGGCCGATGCCGTACGGCTCGTCCGTGAACGGCTCGCCCACGACCTTGAACTCGCCCTCGTTCTGGGCCGCGAGGCCGGCGAGGATGACGTTGTCGGTGGAGACGGCGACGACCGCGCCGCTGCGCAGCGGCTCGAGGCAGTTCGAGTACGTGTCGGTGAGCACGGGGTCGGCCCCGATCTCCTCGAGCATCGCGGCGGGGGTCGATCCCGTCACCGAGCAGACGGGCTGCCCGACGAGGTCGTCCTCGCTCGTGATGTCCTCGTTGTCGGCGAGGACGAGGATCGACTGACCGGCCATGTAGTACGGCCCGGCGAACGACACGACCTCCTTGCGCGCGTCGTTGATCGTGTACGTCGCGACCACGATGTCGACCTGCCCGTTCTCGATGAACGGCTCGCGGTTGGCCGAGACGGTCTCGACCCACTCGATGCTGCCTTCGTCGATGCCGAGCTTGCCGGCGATGATCTTGCCGATCTCGACGTCGAAGCCCTCGGGGTCGCCGGACGGACCGACGAGACCGAACAGCGGCTGGTCGAACTTGGTGCCGATCGTGATGGTGCCGGCCTCGTTGAGGGCGGCCATCGTGGTGCCCTCGTCGAACATCATCTCCTCGCCGCCGGCGTCGCCGGAGTCGCCGGAGTCACCGGATTCGGTCGAGGCGGCGCACGCCGACAGGGCAAGGGCGCCCGCCGCGGCCAGTGCGATCAGGGGAATTCTCGCTCGCTTCATCTCTTCGTCCTTTGCTGTGCGTGGCGGTCGCTCGTGACGACCGCGCTGGGTCCCCGCCACGAGGCGGGCGTCTGTGTCAGTGCTCGAGGATCTTGGACAGGAAGTCCTTCGCCCGCTCGCTCTGCGGGTTCGTGAAGAACTCCTCGGGCGTCGCCTCTTCGACGATCGCCCCGTCGGCCATGAACAGGACGCGATCGGCCGCCTTGCGCGCGAACCCCATCTCGTGGGTGACCACGATCATGGTCATGCCCTCGCCCGCCAGGCCGATCATGACGTCGAGGACCTCGTTGATCATCTCGGGGTCGAGCGCGCTGGTGGGCTCGTCCATGAGGATCAGCTTGGGGTTCATCGCGAGAGACCGCGCGATGGCGACGCGCTGCTGCTGTCCGCCTGAGAGCTGACTGGGCATCTTCTTGGCCTGATTGGCCACGCCGACGCGGTCGAGCAGCTTCATGGCCTGATCTTCGGCGTCCTTCTTCTTCATGCCCCGCACGCGGATGGGCCCGAGGGTGACGTTCTCGAGCACCGTCTTGTGGGCGAAGAGGTTGAACGCCTGGAAGACCATGCCGACGTCGGCCCGCAGCTTGGCAAGGCCCCGCCCTTCTTCGGGCAGCGGCACGCCGTCGATGGTGATGGTGCCGGAGTCGATCGTCTCGAGCCGGTTGATCGCGCGGCACAGCGTCGACTTGCCCGAGCCCGAGGGCCCGATCACGACGACCACCTCGCCGCGGCTGACCGAGGTGTTGATGTCACGGAGGACGTGCAGGTCGCCGAAGTGCTTGTCGACGTGCTCGACCACGACGAGCGGCTCGCCGCGACGCACGTTGATGTTCGACGTCCGCGGCTGCGGCGCGGGGGCTTCAGGTGTCGCCATGCGCTCACCCTATGAGGGGGATGTGGATCGCGGCAGGGGGTGACGCGCCTCTTTACCGATCTGTAACAGGAGGGGAATACGTCACGCGTCGGCGGCGGCGCGCTGCGCGAACGCCGTCTCGTACAGGCAGACGCTCGCGGCGGTCGCGAGGTTCAGGGACTCAGCCTCGCCGTAGATCGGCAGGCGCAGCGCCGTATCGGCGAGCTCGAGGGCGGGCTCGGCGAGCCCCCGGGCCTCGTTGCCGAACAGCCACGCCGTGGGCTCGGCCAGCAGGTGACGCCCGGCGAGGAAGTCGCCGCCGCCCACGTCCGCGGCGATCACGCGCACGCCGGCGCTGTGCGCGCGCTCGACGGCCGTGGCCAGGTCGATGCCGAGCGCCACGGGCACGTGGAACAGGGACCCGGTCGTGGCGCGCACCACCTTCGGGTTGTACGGGTCGACGGTGCGGCCGGTCAGCACGACCGCGTCGGCGCCGGCGGCGTCGGCCGCGCGGATGATCGTGCCGAGGTTGCCGGGGTCGCGCACCTCCTCGCAGATGGCGACGAGGCGGGGGCTCGCGGCGAAGACGTCGCGCACCGACGTGGGGGTCTGCCGGGCCACCGCGATGATCCCCTGCGGGGTGACGGTGTCGGCCATCGCGTCGATCACCGACTCCGACGCGTACTGGACCTCGATTGCCGCATCCGCCGCCGCGGAGCGGACGTCGTGGTGCCGCTCGAGCGCGGAGGGTGTGGCGAACATCTCCACGACGCTGTCGGGGCGGAACCTCAGCGCCTCGCGAGCGGCCTGGGGCCCCTCGAGGAGGAACAGTCCGGTCTCCTGGCGGGCGGGGCGCTTGGTCAGTTTCGCGACGGCGCGCACGCGCGGCGAGCGGGGGTTCTCGAGCACGCGACCAGTCTAGGGAACGACGAAGGGCGCCCTCCGAACGGAGGACGCCCTTCGACAGATCGGGATGCCGGAACTCAGGCGCTCTTGGGAGCGTTGACGTTCTCGGGCAGCGCCTTCTTGGCCGTCTCGACGAGCGAGGCGAAGGCCTTCGGCTCGTTCACGGCGAGCTCGGCCAGCATGCGGCGGTCGACCTGCACGCCCGCAAGGCCCAGGCCCTGCATGAAGCGGTTGTAGGTGAGGCCGTTCTGGCGGCTGGCGGCGTTGATGCGCTGGATCCACAGGCGGCGGAAGTCGCCCTTGCGCTTGCGGCGGTCGCGGTACGCGTAGACGAGCGAGTGGGTGACCTGCTCCTTCGCCTTGCGGTACAGGCGCGAACGCTGACCCCGGTAACCGGAGGCGCGCTCGAGGATGACGCGACGCTTCTTGTGGGCGTTGACGGCCCGCTTGACTCTAGCCATTTCGTTTCGTTCCTATTCGTGCTTCGGCGCGCGTCAGCGGCCGAGGAGCTTCTTGGCGGCCTTGGTGTCGGCCTTCGACAGCACCTGGTCCTGGTTCAGGCGGCGCGTGCGGCGGCTCGACTTGCCCTCGAGGTTGTGGCGCATACCGGCCTGCTGCTTCTTGAGCTTGCCGCTTCCGGTGACCTTGAAGCGCTTCTTGGAGCCCGAGTGGGTCTTCTGCTTCGGCATGTTTCTTCCTTCGTTTCATTTCCCGCTCGGGCGGGAATGGGGTCCCGCCTCGGCGGGAGTCTGTGGGGAGGGTTACTCGGCGTCCGCCGGCTCGCCCTCGGAGTCCGATCCGGTGCGCGCGGAGCGCGCTGCCTCCTTGTTGGCGGCGCGCTGGGCGTTCTGCTCGGCCTTCGCCTCGGACTTGTTCTTGATCGGCGCGATCACCATGGTCATGTTGCGGCCGTCGATCGTGGGGTTCGACTCCACGACGCCCAGCTCGGCGACATCCTCGGCGAACTTGCGCAGGAGCCGCACGCCCTGCTCGGGACGCGACTGCTCACGACCGCGGAACAGGATCATCGCCTTGACCTTGTCGCCGGCCTTGAGGAAGCCCTCGGCGCGCTTGAGCTTGGTGATGTAGTCGTGCGCCTCGATCTTCAGCCGGAAGCGGACCTCCTTGAGGACCGTGTTCGCCTGGTTGCGGCGGGCTTCCTTGGCCTTCTGCGCGGCCTCGTACTTGAACTTCCCGTAGTCCATGATCTTGACGACGGGAGGCTTCGAGTTGGGCGCGACCTCGACCAGGTCGAGGTCCGCCTCCTGTGCCAGACGCTGCGCAACCTCGATGCGGACGACGCCGACCTGCTCGCCGTTGGGTCCGACAAGGCGGACCTCCGGGACGCGGATGCGCTCGTTGGTGCGGGGATCGCTGATGCGGAACTCCTCTTCGTGCGGGTGATGGCCACCGCGACACGGTTGTGCCACGGGCGGAAGAGGAGTCATTCCACCCGGCAGGACGCACAGCGCCGGTTGCACCCTCGCTACCCCGGCGACTGTGCGTCGGGGCGGAGTGCGTGGACCCGGTAGCCTGGAGCGGCAAGCGCGGGTGGGATAAATCCTCTTTCGGTCCGGAGCAGAACGCGCCGGAGCCCGCACAAGTCTAGCAGAGAGTGACACGTGGAGACGATTCGGGATGCCGGCGACCTCGCCGGCGACGCAGCAGGCCACCGCGATCCGCAGCGCGAGGCGCGCTGGGAGGAGCAGGAGCAGGCGGCCGCCTCGGCGACGCGCGACATCGCCGATGTCCCCGCGGTCGAGGTGATCACGACCACCGCGGTGCACCTCATGAGCGCGGCGGCGGTCAAGACCGGCCTCGCCGACGACCCCGAGAACCAGCTCGACCTGGACGAGGCGCGCAAGCTCATCAACGCCCTCGCGGGCCTCATCACCGCCGGCGCGCCCGAGATCAGCGACATGCACGCCCGGTCGCTCCGCGACGGCCTGCGCTCGCTGCAGCTCGCCTTCCGCGAGGCATCCGTCATTCCCGACCCGATCGGCAAGGGCCCCGGCGAGAAGTGGACGGGTCCGGTCACGTGATGCCGGCGCCCGCTGCGGGCATTGAAAGCCGGAGGGCCCGGGAGTAGCGTTCGCGTCGACGGAGGTCGACCACCCGATGACCTCTGCGCTCCTGCAGCCGGGAGGTCGGCCATGCCTGCTGTTCGCTCGCTTCCGCTCGTGTTCGCCACAGCGCTCGTGCTGTCCGCGGCGATGAGCCCACCGGCCATCGCGGCGCCGTCCACCGGGCAGATCACCTGGGTCACCGATGTCGATTCGGTGACGGCATCCGACACGGACGTCACCTCGGTGGGCGCCGACAAGGACGCCGCATACGCCGGCACGAGCAGCGGACAGGTCGTGGCCGTGGAGCCCGCCGGCGGCACGCCGATATGGCTCACGGCCCTCGGCGGCCCGACCCTCGAGATCACCGGCCTCGCCACCGCCAGGAACCGCCTCGTCGCCGGCTCCACGGACGGACACCTCGCCACCCTGGACGCCGCCACCGGTGTCATCCTCTGGATCACCGACGTCGCCGGGGTCCTCGGCGCCCCCAGCACCGTCACCGCCACCGCGGCCGACAAGGAACATGCCTACGCCGGAACCTCCGACGGACACCTCGTCGCCCTCGACGCCGACAGCGGCGAGGTCCGGTGGGTCACCACCCCCGGCGCCCTCGGCGTCACCGCCCTCGCCACCGGCAAGGACCGCCTGATCGCCGGCACCTCCGACGGGCACCTCTTCACGCTCGACGCTTCCACCGGTGCCATCCTCTGGATCACCGACGTCGCCGGGGTCCTCGGCACGCCCGCCGCCGTCACCGCGACCATCGCCGACAACCAGCACGCCTACGCCGGCACCTCGGACGGACACCTCGTCGCCCTCGACGCCGACACCGGCCAGGTCGAGTGGGTCACCACCATCCCCGGTGGCCCCACCCTCGCGATCACCGGCCTCGCCGCCGACAAGGACCTCGTTGCGGGCACCTCCGCGGGCACGGTCATCTCGCTGGACCCGAACAGCGCCGCGGTGGCATGGGTCACCGACGTCGGCGGCGGAAGCGCCGTGGCGGGTGTGTCGGCCGTCAAGGGGCGGGTGTACGCGGGCGTGGAGCAGGGCCTTCTCGCCGCCCTCGACTGACCCCGTCATCGCCCCGGTGGCCGGTCGCCCGCCGCTCAGCGGATGCCGATCGCCGCCCCTCCCCGGCGAACGGCGTCGATCGTGCGCTCCACCGCCGCGGCGTCCGTGCCTCGGTTCGACACCGAGAAGCGGACCACCGCACGCCCCTGCCAGCGCGACGACGACGCCCACACCGTGCCCTCCTCGCGCAGCCACTCCCCCAGAGCCTCGGTCGCCGCGTCGTCGCCGGCGGCCACGCACACCTGCGTGAAGACGACGTCGTTGAGGATCTCGAGACCGGCGATGCCGGCGAACCCCTCCGCGAGCGCGGCGGCGGAGCGCGCGAGGCCGTCGACCAGGTCGACCACGCCCGCACGGCCCAGTTCGCGCAGCGTCGCCCACACCGGCACGCCGCGCGCGCGGCGCGAGAGCTCCACGACGCGATCCCACGGGTCGGCGACCCCGCCGGCATCGGGCAGGTAGGCGGCGGTGGGCCCGAGCGCGGCCGTCATGGCGGCGGTGTCGCGCACGATCGACAGCCCGCAGTCGTAGGGCACGTTGAGGGTCTTGTGGGCATCCGTCGCCCACGAGTCGGCACGCTCGATCCCCGCGACCAGGTCGCGCAGACGGGGAACGGCGCACGCCCACAGCCCGAACGCGCCGTCGACGTGGACCCACGCGCCCGCCTCGTGCGCGGCGTCGATCGCCGCGGGGAAGTCGTCGAAGGCGCCCGAGTGCACATCCCCCGCCTGCAGCGACACCACCGCGGGCCCGTCGCCGTCCGCCAGCGCGCGACGGAGACCCGCGACGTCGATCCTCCCCTGGTCGTCGCTGCCGACCGTGATCGGGGCACCCAGGCCCGCCATGCGGCCGGCGAGTGCCGCCGACACGTGCACGGCGCCGCCGGCGAGGAACCGCACCGGGCGGGCGGCGGCGAGGCCCGACGTCGGATCACCGCCGTCGCGCCGGATGACGGCATCCCGCGCGGCCACCAAGCACGCGAGGTTCGCGCTCGTCGCACCCGTGGCGAAGCCCAGCCCGCTGTCCGCGGGCAGCTGCAGGAGATCCAGCAGCCAGCGGGCGGCGGTCTCCTCGAACGCAGCCGTGGCCGGCGTCGGCACGCGCGACCCGGTCATCTGATCCCACGCCGAGACCAGCCAGTCCGCGGCGAGGGCCGACGGGTAGGTGCCGCCGATGACGAACCCGTAGAACCGCGGCGAGCCCATCGCCAGCAGCCCCGGCTCGGCGGCATCCGCCATCTCGTCGATGACGGCGGCCGCGTCCCGCCCCGCCTCGGGCAACTCGGGATCGAGGCGGGCGAGCACGCCGTCGACATCGGTCTCGGGACGGATCGGCCGGTCCGGCAGCGTCCGGAGCCAGCGCAGCGCGTGCGCGTGCGCGGCGTCGAGCGCACGTCGATAGGGGTCGTCAGCGGTCATCGGGCACCTCCGACGCAGATCCTCCGCCTCCGCGCGGATGGTCCGCAAGGGCCGCAGCGCCCCGTGTGGCCCGGCTGTCAGCCCGCGCGCACCAGCTTGACGCTCAGCGAGTCGACGAGCACCGCGACGCGGTCGTCGGCGGACCACCGCCGGGCGAGGCGCGCCAGGACGGCGTCGAGCTCGTCCTTGTCGAGACCCTCCATCAGACGCAGGCGCACGACGAGCTCCGGGCCCCGCAGGCGTGCGGCCGGGTCGCCCGGCTCCACCGACAGGTCCAGCACCGCCAGCTCGCCGCCGATGCTCTCCTGCAGCCCCGAGTAGACCGCGGGCGACACGAAGCTCGGCTCCCAGGCCTCGCCGCGGGCGATCGCCCACACCGCCGGGCGCCGGATGACGAACTCCGTCTCGCTGCCGGGATCGAGGACGATCAGGTCGGTGTCGTCGGATGCTGCGGCGACCGCCGTGCGCACGCCGTCGGCGGGGATCGGCCGGGCCTGCGGATCCCAGACGGCCATCGCCTCGACCGAGCTGAAGACCGGCAGCACCTTGCGGCCGTCGGGCGCGGCGACGGTCACGATCGACAGCTCCTGCGTCTTGTCGACGGCCAGCCCCGTGGGGCCGACGCCCTCGTCGCCCTTCTCGGCGACGAGCGGGATCAGCAGGCGCGCGGTGCGATAGGCCTCGACGACCGCCTCCTGGCCGCCCTCGCCCGCGCGGAACGCGGTCAGCGCCGCCAGCAGCGCCGGGTCGGCCGACCCGTCGTCACCGGAGTGCGGGTTGGCGCGGAAGCTCCGCCCCTCCCACGGCACACCGGCCGAGTCGGCCGAGTGGTCGCAGCCGTCAGTATCCGGCGACATCCAGGGCCTCGGCGAGCGTGAACTTGCCCGCGTACAGCGCCTTCCCCATGATGGCGCCCTCGACGCCGAGCGGGACGAGGTCGCGCAGAGCCGCGACGTCGTCGAGGCTCGAGATGCCGCCGGAGGCGACGACGGGCTTCGGCGTGCGCGACGTGATCTCGCGCAGCAGGTCGAGGTTGGGGCCGCGCAGCGTGCCGTCCTTGGTCACGTCGGTGACGACGTAGCGGCTGCAGCCGGCGGCCTCGAGGCGGCCGAGCACGGTCCACAGGTCGCCGCCTTCGCGCGTCCAGCCGCGCGCGGCGAGCGTCGTGCCGCGCACGTCGAGGCCGACGGCGATGACGTCGCCGTAGCGTCCGATGACATCCGCCGCCCATTCGGGGTTCTCCAGCGCCGCGGTGCCGAGGTTGATGCGGGCGGCGCCGGACTCGAGCGCCGCCTCGAGGGTGGCATCGTCGCGGATGCCGCCCGACAGCTCGACCTGGACGCCCTTGACCTGCTTGATGACCTTGCGCATCAGGGATGCGTTGCTGCCGCGACCGAACGCGGCGTCGAGGTCGACCAGGTGGATCCAGTCCGCGCCCTGACGGGCGAACTCCAGGGCGGCATCGACCGGGTCACCGTAGTTGGTCTCGGTGCCGGCGGCCCCCTGGGTGAGACGGACGGCCTTGCCGTCGGCGACATCGACCGCCGGAAGCAGGGTCAGCATGGGCGTTGACGCGAAATCGTTCATGGCTCCTCGTGCAGGAAGATCGCGGGCTCGGGCGGCTCCGCGGTGGGCACGAACTCAGAGGGTAGCCCCGCCGAGCCCGTCGATCCAATTGGCCAGCAGGCGGATGCCCGCCTCCCCCGATTTCTCGGGGTGGAACTGCGTCGCGCTGAGGGGGCCGTTCTCGACGGCGGCGAGGAACGGCGCACCGTACGTGCACCACGTGAGGACCGGCTCGGCGAACGGGCGGATGACATCCAGCGACCAGTGCTGGGCGCCGTACGAGTGGACGAAGTAGAAGCGCTCGTCCTCGATGCCGGCGAACAGCCGGGATCCTGCTCCGGCGTCGACGGTGTTCCAGCCCATGTGCGGCAGGACCGGCGCGTCCAGTTCGGTGACGGCACCGGGCCACTCCCCGAGCCCCTCGGTGTCGACGCCGCGCTCGACGCCGTGCTCGAACAGGATCTGCATGCCGACGCAGATGCCGAGCACCGGGCGACCGCCGGCGAGGCGGCGATCGATCAGCTCGTGGCCCCGGCTGGCCTGGAGCGCCTCCATGACGGCCCGGAACGCCCCGACCCCCGGGACGACGAGGCCGTCGGCGTTCATGACGAGGTCGCGATCGCGGGTCAGGCGCGCGTCGGCGCCCGCAGCGGCGAGGGCCTTGACGGCCGAGTGCACATTGCCGCTGCCGTAGTCGAGGACGGCGACGACGGGCTTCGAGCTCACAGAGCGCCCTTCGTGCTGGGGATGCCCTCGACGAGGGGATCGAGCGCCTTCGCCTGACGGAACGCGCGCGCGAACGCCTTGTACTCGGCCTCGGCGATGTGGTGGGGATCGCGGCCCGACAGCACGCGCACGTGCACCGTCAGAGCGGCGTTGAACGAGATCGCCTCGAACGTGTGACGCACCAGGCTGCCCGTGAAGTGCCCGCCGATGAGGTGGTGCTCGAACCCGGCGGGCTCGCCTTCGTGCACGAGGTACGGGCGTCCGCTGATGTCCACGACGGCCTGGGCGAGCGCCTCGTCGAGGGGCACGAGGGCGTCTCCGTAGCGCGAGATCCCGGCCTTGTCGCCGAGCGCCTGCCGGATCGCCTGCCCCAGCACGATCGAGATGTCCTCGACGGTGTGGTGCGCGTCGATGTCGGTGTCGCCCGAGGCGCGCACGGTCAGATCGGTGAGCGAGTGCTTCGCGAACGCCGTCAGCATGTGGTCGAAGAACGGCACCGTGGTGTCGATGCGGCTGCGACCCGTGCCGTCGAGGTCGAGCTCGAGCTCGACCGTGGACTCGCTCGTCGCACGCCGGATGGAGGCGGTGCGTGACCCTGCGCTCATGAGCCCGAGTCTATCGAGGCGAGCGCGTCGAGGAACGCCGTGGTCTCCTCCTCGGTGCCCGCCGAGACGCGAAGGTGGTGCGGGATGCCGACGTCGCGGATGAGCACGCCGCGCTCGTACAGGCGCTCCCACACGCGCGCCGGGTCGTCGACGTCGCCGAACAGCACGAAGTTCGCCCACGACTCGTACGGCGCGTAGCCGAGCGCCTCGAGCGTCGCGGAGATCCGATCGCGCTGCTCGACGATCTCGTCCACCATCGCCAGCATCCTGTCGGCGTGCCCGAGGGCGGCGGTCGCGGCGGCCTGCGTGAGGGCGCTCAGGTGATAGGGCAGGCGCACCAGACGCAGCGCGTCGATGAGCGCAGGGTCGGCAGCGAGGTAGCCCACGCGCGCACCGGCGAAGGCGAATGCCTTGCTCATGGTGCGCGACACCACCAGACGCTCGCGCCCGGGGAGGAGTGTCAGCGCGGACGGGACGTCGTGCGGCGCGAATTCGTGGTACGCCTCGTCGACGATGACGATGCCGTCCGTGGCCTCGTAGACGGCCTCGATGACGTCCAGTCCCATGGGGGTGCCCGTGGGGTTGTTCGGCGAGCACAGGAAGACGACGTCGGGCCGTGCCTCGTCGACCTGCTCGGCGGCGCTCGCGGCGCTCACCGAGAAGTCGGGCGCACGGTGGCCCTCGCGCCACTCCGCGCCGGTCCCCCGCGTGAGCAGCGGGTACATCGAGTACGTCGGCGAGTAGCCGAAAGCCGTGCGCCCGGGGCCGGCGAAGGCCTGCAGGATGTGCTGGAGCACTTCGTTCGACCCATTGGCCGCCCAGATCTGATCGGCCGTGAGGCCATGGCCGAGGTACCCGGCGAATGCCTCGCGAAGGGCCGTGAACTCGCGGTCCGGATACCGGTTCACCTCACGCAGCGCCAGCGCGATCGCGTCGAGGATGTCGTCGGCGACCTCTTCGGGGACCGGATGGGTGTTCTCGTTGACGTTGAGTGCGACGGGAAGGGGCGCCTGGGGTGCCCCGTAGGGCCTGCGTCCCCGCAGATCATCGCGAAGGGGAAGATCGTCGAGTCGAACGGTCATCACGTCATCGTACGACCGAAGCGGCTCGGCGGACCGCCACGTGACGACGAAGCCCGGTCAGCGGTCGGAGGAGTACTCGCCCGGGATCGCGAGGCTCTGGCCGGCCCGCAGCACGGCGCCGTCGAGGGCGTTGAGACGCGTGATGGCGTCGACGACATCGCGGGGATCCGCCGCCGGCGCGATCTCCTGCGCGATCGACCACAGCGAGTCGCCCGGGTCGACCGTGACGGTCTGGAAGCTGCCCGCGGGAGCCCCGGCGTCGCGATTGGCGATCGCAGCGCCGCCGCCGATCACGGCGAGCGAGAGCGCCACGACGGCCGGGAGGGCGGCGACGGCGGCCAGCACACGGCGCCCGCGCGCCGTCAGCCGCAGCCGCGTGCGCGGCGATGCGCCGAAGGACGTCGAACGGGGTGCGACGGATGGGCTGAAGCTGATCGCGGTCATTTCTCCTCCTGTGCAGGTGGGGAAGAGTTCGCATCCGCCGATCGGCCGGGAGCGGCGGATGCGAACCTCTCTTCCGAAGTTATCTTCGACATTCATGGGTGTCAAGCGGTCGCCCCGATCCATTTCTCTCGAAGCGACACGCGGAGGACGATGCCCTGCGAGACCCCGGGAACCGGATACGGTTTCGATAGCGACAGCCCACCACGGGCCTCCGACATTCGAAGACCGCTGCCGAGGACGGCGCGAGACAGGAGCCGACATGAGCGAGGCGAGCGGACGCGACAAGCCCACCGTCGAGAAGCCGCAGACGCGGCGACGCAAGAGCTTGAGCGACA
Organism: Microbacter sp. GSS18; assembly: GCA_029319145.1. Classification (NCBI taxonomy): domain Bacteria; kingdom Pseudomonadati; phylum Bacteroidota; class Bacteroidia; order Bacteroidales; family Porphyromonadaceae; genus Microbacter; species Microbacter sp. GSS18. The sequence goes on from CP119753.1 coordinate 1,474,037, forward strand.
AGCAGCTGGCGATCCTCGAGGTCATCCAGCGCTCGATCGCCCATCACGGCTACCCGCCGAGCATGCGCGAGATCGGCGACGCCGTCGGACTCAAGTCCCTCTCGAGCGTGACGCATCAGCTGAACCAGCTCGAGCTGAGCGGCTACCTGCGGCGAGACCCCGGCAAGACGCGCGCGATGGAGGTCCTGATCGATCTGCCCGGCGCGGCTGCCGAGAATCCCGCCGACACCGCTCCCGCCCTCGGCGACGCCGCGCTCGTCCCACTGGTCGGCCGCATCGCGGCGGGCGTTCCGATCACCGCCGACCAGCAGGTCGAGGAGATCTTCCCGCTCCCCCGCCAGCTGGTGGGCAAGGGCGAGCTGTTCATGCTCAAGGTCTCGGGCGAGTCCATGATCGACGCGGCCATCTGCGACGGCGACTGGGTCGTCGTGAGGTCGCAGCCGACCGCCGAGAACGGCGACATCGTCGCCGCGATGCTCGAGGGCGAGGCCACGGTCAAGACGTTCCGTCAGCGCGACGGCCACACGTGGCTGCTGCCGCGCAACTCCGCCTTCGAGCCCATCCTCGGCGACGAGGCCGTCGTGCTGGGCAAGGTCGTCGCCCTCCTTCGCGCCGTCTGACACGCGATCCCGCCTTCGGGACGTTGGGCCCGCGGGCTGCGCGCCGCCGCCGCTAGTCTGACCTCAACGATCGGAAGGGGAGACCGATGGCGTCCGAGGTCGACGAGCTGCGCGCCGAACTGGAGGCGCTGCGCGCCGAGAATGCCCGGCTGCGGGACAGCACCCCACCGCCGGAGCCGGCGCCGGCCGCACCGGCCGCCCGACACCGCGGCTGGTGGCGCGCGATGCTGTCGGCGATCTGCATCGTGCTCGTCGGCATCCTCGTCCCCGTCTCGATCGTGGGCACGTGGGCGCGCGCACAGCTGGTGAGCGAGGACGCGTTCGTCGCGACCTTCGCGCCGCTGGCCGAAGACCCCGATGTCCAGGCGCTCGTGATCGATCAGTCCACGACGGCCATCAACGCCTCACTGGACATCCAAGGCGTCACGAACGACCTGTTCGACGGCCTCGAGAGCCTCGACCTGCCGCCGGCGGCCGTCACGGCCCTCGACCTGCTGCGCGCACCGGCCGCGGCGGGTGTCGAGAGCCTCATCGATGCCGGCGTCACCCGCATCGTCGAATCGGACGTGTTCCCCGCCGTGTGGCGGACGGCTCTCGTGGCGAGCCACCGCGCGCTGGTCGCCACCGCGACGGCCGACGACACCGGCGCCGTCACCATCGACGACACCGGCACGCTCGGCATCCAGCTCGGCCCCATCATCGACGAGCTCAAGACGCGCCTCGTGGATCAGGGCATCGGCATCGCGAGCATGATCCCGACGATCGACAAGACGATCGTGATCGTGCAGTCCGATGCCCTGCTGCTGGTCGGAGCGGTCTACGGCATCGCCGACACCGTCGGCTGGTGGCTGCCCTTCGTCGCGCTCGGGCTCATCGCGCTCGGCATCCTCATCGCGCGGCGCCGCGCCACCGCGACGCTCGGGGTGGGGATCGCCCTGACCGCGGGCTCGGCCACCCTCGCGATCGCGCTCACGGCCGCGGGCGCGGTGCTCGGGCTCAACGCGCCCGCGCTGGGCGTCCCCGCCCGCACGCTCGACGGCATCTACTACACCGTCGTCGGAGCGATGCGCGACACCGCCGTGGTGTTCATGTTCCTCGGCATCGTCGTCATCGTCGCCGCGTGGCTCGGCGGCCGCTCGTCGTCGGCCGCGCGTGTACGGGGACTGTCCGACTCGCTGTCGACGGGGGCGCGCCGGTCGCTGCGCACGCGCGGCATGCACACGGGTCGCTTCGGCGACTGGCTCTACGCGCAGCGCGTGCTGGTGCGGGTCCTGATCCTCGCCCTCGCGATCGTGCTGCTCTTCGCGCTGCGCCCGCTCTCCATCGGCGACATCGTGCTGACGGTCGTGCTCGCGCTGATCGTATGGCTCGTCGCCGTCCTGCTTCAGCGGCACCCGGACGACGGGATCGACGACGGCGACGCCGCCGCCCCGGCTCCCGCAGGCGAGCGGGAGCCTGAGCCGGTCGACGCCGGCTAGGCCGCGACGCGCGCGGCCAGCACCGAGCCACGCCCCGCGGCACGTCGAGCACGTGCCGCGGCCGTTGAACGCCACAGGGCGGGTGCCGGGCGCGTCGACGCGCATGATGCCGCGTCGCACGCGTCCCTCGTCAGCCCGGGCCCGCGTCGGGGCGTAGCGTGGAGGCATGTCTCAGGTGCTGCCGTACGGATCCTGGCCGTCACCCCTGTCCGCCGCCGACGTGGCCGTCGCGTCGGGCCGGATCGAGGGGGCCCGCTTCGTCGGGGACGACGTGTGGTGGGGCGAGACGGTTCCCGCCGAGGGCGGGCGCACGGCGGTGCGTCGGAATTCGGCATCCGGCGACGTCGAGGACGTCCTCCCCTCACCGTGGAACGCGCGTTCCCGCGTCCACGAGTACGGCGGCGGCGCCTGGACCGCCACGACCGAGGGCACCTTGGTCTTCGTCGAGAAGACCGACCAGCGTGTATGGGCTCTCGAGCCCGGCGGCGAGCCCCGCGCCCTCACCCCGGACGACGACGACGCCCGCTACGGCGGGCTCGTCCCCCGGGACGGCGCGGTGCTGGCCGTGCGCGAGCGGCACGGCGGCGCGGGCGTCCCGGCGCGCGACATCGTCAGCATCCCGCTCGACGGCACGGGGCCCGAGCACGTGGTCTCGGACAGCGACTTCCTCGCTCAGCCGGCACTGTCGCCGTCGGGACATCACATCGCGTGGATCGCGTGGGACCACCCGGCGATGCCGTGGGATCGCACCGAGCTGCGCGTGGGCCGCCTCGCCGACGGCGCCGTCACACAGTGGACGACGGTCGCGGGCGGCTCCACGGCGCCGCTGCAGCCCGAGTGGACCAGCGACGACGAACTCGTGTACGCCGACGACCCGACCGGCCGGTGGAACCTGTGGCGCGTGCGCCTGTCGGCGGGCCTCGACCGGCATCCTGTCGCGGCTGACGACGCCGACACGGGCGGGCCGCTGTGGGTGCTCGGGCTGCGCTGGTACGGACGCCTCGCCGACGGGCGCATCCTCGCGATCCGCACGAACGGCGACGACCGGCTGGTGGTCATCGACCCCGCCGACGGCGCCGAGCGCGACCTCGACACACCCCTGACCTCGGGGCTGAACATCGAGGACGTCCGCGGCTCGCGCGCGCTCGTCACCGGCGCCGGGCCCGACCGCCCCGGCGGGCTGTGGCTCGTCGACGCCGACGCCGAACCGGCCGCGACCCCGGTGCGCGGGGGCGAGAGCCCGTGGGGTGCGGCGTACATGCCGCGGCCGCACGCGGTCACCTACGACGGCCCGCGCGGCCCCGTGCACGCGTTCCGGTACCCGCCCACGAGCCCCGACGCGCACGCGCCCGACGGCGACCTGCCCCCGTACGTCGTCTTCGTCCACGGCGGGCCGACGACGCACGTCGGCGGCGCCGCGAGCGCGAAGATCGCCTACCTCACGAGCCGGGGCATCGGCGTCCTCGACGTCAACTACGGCGGCTCGACCGGCTATGGGCGGGAGTACCGAGAGCGTCTGCTCGGCGAGTGGGGAGTGGTCGACGTCGAGGACGTCATCGCCGCGGCGCGGGGCCTCGCCGAGGCCGGCGACGCCGACCCGGAGCGCATCGCCATCGCCGGCGGCTCCGCGGGCGGCTGGACCGTGCTGTGCTCGCTGGTCGCCTCGGATGTGTTCGCCGCCGGCGTGAGCCGGTACGGCGTCGCCGATCTGCGCTCGCTCCTCGAGGACACCCACGACTTCGAGTCGCGCTACCTCGACAGCATGGTCGGGCCGATGCCGGCGTCCGCCCACATCTACATCGAGCGGTCGCCGCTGAATCGCCTCAAGCAGCTGTCCACTCCTCTGCTGATCGAACAGGGGCTCGAGGATGCCATCGTGCCGCCGTCGCAGTCCGAGCGCGTGCGCGATGCGCTCGCGGCCGCCGGGATCCCGCACGCCTACCTCGCGTTCGAGGGCGAGGGGCACGGGTTCCGCCGCGCCGAGACGGTCGTGCGCACACTCGAGGCCGAGCTGTCGTTCTTCGGGCAGATCCTCGGGTTCGAGCCGGCCGAGGTCCCGGCGCTGACGCTGGACTGAGCCGGTTCAGACGACGTAGTCGGCGAGCTTGGACGCCAGGTACGCCGACACATGGGCGTGCACGGCCGTGCCGCCCTCTTCGTGCTCCTGCGACACGATGATGCCCTGCTCGTGGATCGCCGAGACCAGATCGCCGCGGTGGTACGGGATCAGCGCGTGCAGCTCGACGGCGGGCAGCGGCAGCCGCTCCTCGACGATCGCACGCAGCCGGGCGACGCCCTCCCCCGTGCGCGACGAGACGAACACCGCGTCGGGCTCGAGCCCCCGCAGCACCAGGCGCGTGTCGGGGTCGATGAGGTCGGCCTTGTTGAACACGACGATCTCGGGGATGTCGCGCGCGCCGACGTCGCCGATCACGTCACGCACCGTCGACAGCTGCGCGGCGGGGTCCGGGTGCGAGCCGTCGACGACGTGCACGATCACGTCGGCATCCGCCACCTCCTCCAGCGTGGAGCGGAACGCCTCGACGAGCTGGTGCGGAAGGTTGCGGACGAAGCCGACGGTGTCGGTGAGCGTGAAGACGCGGCCGTCCTCGGTCTGGCTGCGGCGGACTGTCGCGTCGAGCGTCGCGAACAGCGCGTTCTCGACCAGCACGCCGGCGCTGGTGAGACGGTTGAGCAGGCTCGACTTGCCGGCGTTGGTGTAGCCGGCGATCGCGACCGACGGGATCGTGTTGCGCTTGCGCTCGGCGCGCTTGGCGTCGCGCGCCGGCGCGAAGTCCTTGATCTGCCGACGCAGCTGCGCCATGCGTGTGCGGATGCGGCGGCGGTCGAGCTCGATCTTGGTCTCACCGGGACCGCGCGAGCCCATGCCCGCGCCGCCGGCGCCGACCTGGCCACCGGCCTGGCGTGACATCGAGTCACCCCAGCCGCGCAGGCGCGGAAGCAGGTATTCGAGCTGCGCGAGCTCGACCTGTGCCTTGCCCTCGCGGCTCTTGGCGTGCTGGCTGAAGATGTCGAGGATGACCGTGGTGCGGTCGATGACCTTGACCTTGACGACGTCCTCGAGCGCGCGCCGCTGGCTGGGCGCGAGCTCGGCGTCGGCGATGACGGTGTCGGCGCCGACGGAGGCGACGATATCGCGCAGCTCCTCGGCCTTGCCGCGCCCGACGAACGTGGCAGGGTCCGGGTGCGGACGCCGCTGCAGCACGCCGTCGAGCACGATCGCACCCGCGGTCTCGGCGAGGGCCGCCAGCTCGCGCAGCGAGTTCTCGGCGTCCTCCTGCTCGCCCTGCGGGTGGACGCCCGCGAGCACGACGTTCTCGAGCCGCAGCTGGCGGTACTCGACCTCGGTGACGTCCTCGAGCTCGGTCGACAGTCCCGGGACGCGCCGGAGAGCGGCGCGCTCCTCGCGGTCCCACTGATCGCCGTCGGCGTCGCCGCCGTAGGCCGTGGTCGCATCCTGCAGCGCCTGGGCCGAGCCGAACACACGCACACCCGACCGCGCATCCGCGTGCGACAGCACGCGGTCCACCGGATCCACCGGGTCGACCGGCGTCTCGTCGGTGCCGGGAGTGGAGGTGGTATCGGTCATGAAGTCCCTTCGGCGGCTCGTGCACGGCTCGGATGCCGTGCTCGCAGGCATCCGTCGATTCTACGCTCCCGCACGCGGGGTGACCTCCGCTACGCTCGTCAGCCATGGGGAGCGACCACTACTTCAGCGCGTCGCCCGCCAGCGCAGAGAACCTCCGTCGCATCCGCGTGTCGCTCGCCGGCCGCGACGTCGAGGTCACGACCGCCGGCGGCGTGTTCAGCCCGGATCATCTCGACACCGGCACCGCCGTGCTGCTCGCGCACACGCCTCCCCCGCCGGCCGGCGGCCACTTCCTCGATCTGGGGTGCGGATGGGGCCCGATCACACTGAGCCTCGCGATGGACTCGCCACACGCGACGGTGTGGGCGGTCGACGTCAATGAGCGCGCGCTGGACCTGGTTCGCCGCAACGCCGCCGACCTGGGCCTCGACAACGTCAACGCCGTCACCCCCGACGAGGTCCCCGAGCACGTGTCGTTCCGCACGATCCGGTCGAACCCGCCCATCCGCGTGGGCAAGGACATGCTGCACGGGCTGCTCGAGCAGTGGATCCCCCGCCTCGACGAGCGCTCCGACGCATGGCTCGTGGTGTCGCGCAACCTCGGCTCGGATTCGCTGCAGCGCTGGCTGGCGGCGACGTTCGACGACGGATTCAGCGTCTACCGGGCCTCGACCGCCCGCGGATTCCGCGTGCTGAGGATCCGTCGCCACGGCACGCCGCAGACGACGCCGATCGATCTGCCCTGACGGCCTGCTCAGGCGAGCCTGGTGCGACCGCTCATGCGAGCGTGACCTGGCCGGAGTAGACCAGCGTCGCCGGGCCCGACAGCAGCACGTGCTGCTCACCGTCCACCTCGACCATGCGCACACCGAGGGTGCCTCCGGGGACGTCCACCCTCCACCGCACCGGCGCGGCCGCACCGGCCCACTCGCGCACGGCGAGAGCGGATGCCGCAACGCCCGTGCCGCACGACAGCGTCTCGCCGACGCCGCGCTCGAAGACGCGCATGCGGATCGAGCCGACGCCGTCGCGCACGAGCGGGTCTGCGGGGACGACGAACTCGACGTTCGCGCCGTGCGGCGGCTCGGGATGCAGCTGCGGCAGCACCGTGAGGTCGACGGTGTCGAGCTCACGCTCGTCGGGGAGCGCGACGACCACGTGGGGGTTGCCGAGGTCTATCGACATGCCCGGGCGCGGCGCGCCGATGCCACGGGCGCGCACGAGGACGTCGCCGGGCTCGATGCGCCACGGGCCGAGGTCGACCTCGTACCCGAGGTCGCTGGGCGTGACGGTCTTGACGCCGGCCCGCGTGCCGATCTTCAGCGGCTCGTCGCCGAACGACGCCAGGCCCGCGTCGACGAGGTACCGCGCGAAGACGCGCACGCCGTTGCCGCACATCTCGGCGATCGAGCCGTCGGCGTTGCGGTAGTCCATGAACCACTCCGCACCGGCGGACGCCGCCGACCCGCCGACGTCGATCGCGCTCGAGCGGACGACGCGCAGGATTCCGTCTCCGCCGATGCCGAATCGGCGATCGCACAGGATCGCGACGTGATCGGCCGTCAGGTCGAGCTCGCCCTCCGTGTCCGGAACGATCACGAAGTCATTGCCGGTGCCGTGGCCTTTGGTGAACGGGACGGTGCGAGCCATGCGCTCCAGCCTACGGTGCGCCGACGGCCGCGAACGCCGCCGCCACCGCCCACCGGCCGCGCACGGCATCCGAAATCCGGATCGGTGCACCGGGTTCGGGCTCTCGGGCCCGGAAGGTCCGAGTATCGCGCGTGGATCCGAAGTTCGGATGCCGGTCCATCCGAATTCCGGGCATCCCGCTTCAGTCGGCGATGAGACGCTTGCCCGTCGCCCACGTGTCGAAGTGCTCGTAGCCGAGCGACTCGTAGAACCCCTGCGCGACCCCGTTCTCGGGACGCACCATGAGGTTCACCTTCGGGCAGCCCAGCTCGAGCAGTCGCTCCTCGGCCTCCTCGACGAGGGCGCGGGCGATGCCCTGCCCGCGGCGGGCGGGGTCGCTGGCGAGGTAGTAGATCCACCCCCGGTGCCCGTCGTAGCCGGCCATGACCGAGCCCACGACCTCGCCGGCGTCCTCGGCGACGAGGAAGAGGTCGGGATGCACCTCGAGCTTGCGGCGGATGTCCTGGTGCGGGTTGTTCCATGGACGGGTCAGGCCCGTGGCCTGCCAGAGGGCGATGACGGCCTCGGTATCGGCGATCTGGAAGGTGCGGATGTCGACGGTCATGCCGCCGAGTCTGCCAGGGCGGCGGCATCCGCCCCAGGGCCCGTCCACATGATCTCGGGATATCGCTTGAACCAGGACACCTGCCGGCGCGCGTAGCGGCGCGTCAGCGCCTGCGTTTCGGCGATCGCCTCGGCCTCGCTCTGCTCGCCGTTCAGCTCCGCGAGAGCCTGGGCGTACCCGATGGCCCGGCGCGCTGTCACGCCGTCCTCCAGCCCCTGCGTGCGCAGGCGCGCGACCTCGTCGAGGAGGCCGTCTCGCCACATCCTCTCGACCCGCTCGTCGAGCCGCGCGACGAGCTCGTCGCGCGGGACGGCGACGCCGATGATCCTCGTCGCCTCGCGCCACAGCACGGGCTCATCGGGCAGCGCGGCGCCGTGCGTGCGCTCACCGAGTTCGAGCACCTCGAGGGCGCGAACGATGCGCCGGCCGTTGCGCGGGTCGATGCGCTCGGCGGTGGCGGGGTCCTGTTCGCGCAGCCGCGCGAACAGCGCACCCGGGCCGTCGGCCTCGAGCTCGGCCTCGAGGCGCGCGCGCAGCTCGGCGTCGCGCGGCGGGAATCGGAAGTCGAACAGCACGCTCGAGACGTAGAGGCCGGACCCGCCGACGAGGATCGCGTCGGCGCCGCGGGCGTGGATCTGCTCGATCGTGTCGCGGGCGGCGCCCTGGTACCACGCGACGGCGGCGTCCTCGGTGACATCGAGCACGTCGAACAGGTGGTGCGGGATGCCGCGTCGCTCTGCGACCGGCAGCTTCGCCGTGCCGATGTCCATGCCGCGGTACAGCTGCATGGCGTCGGCGTTGACGATCTCGGCCGGTCGCCCGCGCGAGATCAGCGCTTCGGCGAGGTCCAGGGACAGAGACGTCTTGCCGGTCCCGGTCGCACCGACCACCGCCCACAGCCGGGGAGTCGCGCTCACGACGCGCCCCGCGACGTCACGAACCGATGCGCAGCGTGGGGATGCCCAGGCCCACCATGCGGCGACCGTCATCGCCCACGGGTGCCGGCGCCGGCACGGCGCACGACTCGGCCTGCGAGCGATCCCACGCTTCGCCCGAACGCGTGCGGCGGATGCGCAGCGGCGCGCCGTCGGGAGCGTCGGCGAGCAGGTGGAAGGGCGCCGCGTGGGTCACGACGACCGAGACGATGTCGCCGGGGCGCGGGACGTCCGAGCCCGACGGCACCTCGAAGTGGACGAGGCGGTTGTCCTCGGCGCGGCCGGTGAGCCGGTGCGTCTCGGCGTCCTTCTTTCCCTCGCCGGTCGAGACCAGCACCTGCAGCTCTCGGCCGAGCTGCTTCTGGTTCTCCTCGAGCGAGATGCGCTCCTGCAGCGCGACGAGGCGCTCGTACCGCTCCTGCACGACGACCTTCGGCACCTGGTCGGGCATCGTCGCGGCGGGCGTACCCTCGCGGATCGAGTACTGGAAGGTGAAGGCGCTGGCGAAGCGGGCCTGCTCGACCACGCGCATGGTGTCTTCGAAGTCCTCGTCGGTTTCACCCGGGAACCCGACGATGATGTCGGTCGAGATCGCGGCGTGCGGGATCCGCGCGCGCACGCGGTCGAGGATGCCCAGGAACCGCTCGCTGCGGTACGAGCGGCGCATCGCCTTGAGGATGCGGTCGCTGCCCGACTGCAGCGGCATGTGCAGCTGCGGCATGACCGCCGGGGTCTCGGCCATCGCATCGATGACGTCGTCGGTGAACGCGGCGGGGTGCGGGCTCGTGAAGCGGATGCGCTCGAGGCCGTCGATCTCGCCGGCCGCGCGCAGCAGCTTGCCGAACGCCTGGCGGTCGCCGAACTCGACGCCGTACGAGTTGACGTTCTGGCCGAGGAGGGTGACCTCCATCGCGCCGTCGTCGACGAGCAGCCGGATCTCGTTCAGGATGTCGCCGGGACGACGGTCCTTCTCCTTGCCGCGCAGGCTCGGCACGATGCAGAACGTGCACGTGTTGTTGCAGCCGACCGAGATGGAGACCCAGCCGCTGTAGACGCTGTCCCGCTTGGTCGGCAGGGTCGAGGGGAAGATCTCGAGCGACTCGAGGATCTCGAGCTCGGCCTCGTCGTTGTGGCGCGCGCGCTCGAGCAGGCTCGGCAGCGACCCCATGTTGTGGGTGCCGAAGACGACGTCGACCCACGGCGCCTTCTGCTGGACGACCTCCTTGTCCATCTGCGCGAGGCAGCCGCCGACGGCGATCTGCATGCCCTCGCGCTTGTCCTTGCGCGACTTCAGGTGTCCGAGGGTGCCGTAGAGCTTGCCGGCGGCGTTGTCGCGCACCGCGCACGTGTTGATGACGACGACATCGGCCTCTTCGCCCGCCTCGGCGCGGAGATAGCCGGCGCTCTCGAGCGAGCCCGACAGGCGCTCGGAGTCGTGGACGTTCATCTGGCAGCCGAACGTGCGCACCTCGTACGTGCGCGCGCGGCCGTCGGCGCCCGTCGCCGCCTCGGAGGGCGCGATGAGCGTCGGGGAGCTGGATGGGGTCGACATGATGGATGCCATTCTACGAGCGGATGCCGTGAGGGCGCCTGACAGGGCGACGACGCCGCCGCCCCCGAGCGCCGCGCGGCCCGGTGTTCAGCGGATGCGGGCGCGGATCCGGCCCGCGGACAGCGCCGTGAACCCGAGCGCCATCGCGAGCAGGACCGCGAAGGCGAGCCCGGCGGGCACGAGCAGGTCCCCGACGTACGCGTCGATGCCGTAGAACTCCCGGAAGGTCTCGGCGGCGTCGGCGTTGCCGCCGGACATCACCGTCAGCGTGTCCTCGGTGAACTCGCGGCGCAGGAGCATCGCCCCCTGCGCGAAGGGCAGGGCGTTGATCGTCCCCGCGACGCCCTCGGGAAGCGAGCCGACCGGGATGTAGGCGCCGGCGACGAAGCCCAGCGCCGTGCCGATGACGGTCGCCAGACCCGAGAATGCCGCACCGGTGCGGATGAACGACACGATGAGCGCCGACAGCGCGGTGAACCCCGCACAGCACAGGATCGTGATGCCGGCGATGCGCACGACCGCGTCGATCGGCAGCCACGTCTGATCGACTATCCCGAGGTAGAGGACACTGATGGCGAGCACCACCATCGACATCACGATGGCGACGGTCACCGCCGCAAGCAGGTAGCCGAGGACGAGCTGCCAGCGGCGCACCGGCGAGACGAGGTAGTCGCGGAAGCGTCCCGTCTCGCCGTCGTCGACCAGTGTCGCGAGCCCGCCGAGCCCGGTCGTGATCGTGGAGAGCATGACGATGCCCGCGAACATCCACGTGTCGACGAAGGCCCGGATCTCCTCCTCGGAGGCGTCGGGGAAGGCATCGCCGAGGGCGTCGAGCTGCAGGCGGGCGAGGAAGAGCGTGTACAGCACGAACAGGATGAGAGCGCCCAGCAGCGAGAAGAACACGTTCATGCGGTCGCGGAAGAACAGACGCAGGTTCCGCCGCACGATCGCTCCGACGATGCCCATCAGCCCGCCTCCTCCTCGGTTCCGTCGGCGTCGTCTGCGGCGCGCCCCGTGAGAGCGAGGAAGACGTCGTCCATCCGGCCGTGCCGGAACTCGAAGTCGCGCACCGCGTCCCCGTGCGCCGCGAGGATCCTGCGGGCGGTCTCGGCGCCGTCGACGGCGATCGACACATCGTGTCCGTCCGTGCGGGCCTCGGCCCCGGCGGCCTCGGCGATCCCCACCAGCGCGGCGGGATCGGCGGAGGCCACCGAGAGGATGCTGTGGCTGTAGCGCGCGCGCAGGCCCGCCGGAGAGCCGTCGGCGATGATCGAGCCGCGGTCGATGACGCAGACGCGGTCCGCCTCTTCGGTCTCCTCCATGTAGTGGGTCGTGAGGAAGACCGTCAGTCCCGTCTGCTCGCGCAGGTGGTGGATCGTGCGCCATACGAGTGCGCGGCTGTGCGGGTCGAGCCCAGCCGTCGGCTCGTCGAGGAAGAGGATCGCCGGCTCGTGCAGCAGCGCCCGCGCGATGTCGACGCGGCGGCGCTGACCGCCCGAGAGCCGGCCGTACGGCTGATCGAGGAACGATCCGAGGGCGATGATGTCGGCGAGCAGAGAGATCCGCCGATCGATCAGCGGACGGTCCACGCGGGCGAGGACGGCGCGGAAGCGCAGGTTCTCGCGCGTCGTGAGCGCCGGATCGAGGACGGAGTCCTGGAAGACCACCCCGATCCGCTCGCGGACGCGCTCACCGTCCCGCGCGACGTCGTGCCCTGCGACCTGCACGGTTCCGCCGTCGAAGGCGAGGGCCGTGGTCAGACAGCCGATCGTCGTGGATTTGCCGGCGCCGTTCGAGCCGAGGAACGCGAACGCGGTACCGTCGGCCACCGAGAAGCTGATGTCGTTCACGGCCGTGACATGCCGATAGCGCTTGGTGAGACCGTCGACCTCGATGGCCATGGCATCCCCTCGGCGTCGTCGGGTACGGGCGCGGATGTCGCCGAGCCAGTCTGGCACGGATACGGCGGGCCGGATCTATCGGAACCGCACCCCGCTGGACTCGGCGCGACGCTCAGCGAGTGCCGTGCGGGCGGCCTCCATCGCCGCGGAGCCCGAGTACCCGCGGCGCATCAGCTGGCCGTGCAGCCGGCGCAGGGCCGCCTGCTCGTCGACGCCGTCGAGGAGGCGGGCGCGCCCGCGCGCCACGTCGAGGGCACGCTCTCCCTCGTCGTCCGCGAGCGGCAGGAGCGCCGCCTCGGCGTCGTCGCGCGGGATGCCGCGAGCCGCCATCGTCTGCGCGATCGCCTGGCGTCCGCGCCCTTTGCGCTCCGCGCCCTGGTAGACGAGCTGCTCGGCGAGGCGCGCATCGTCGAGATAGCGCCGCGCGAGGAAGTCCTCGATGATCGCCTCGACGTCCTCCTCACCGATGTCGCGCCCCGCGAGGAACGCGCGGGCCTCGGAGACCGACAGCTGCCGGTTCGCCAGTCGGCGCACGAGCGCCTTCTCGGCGCGCGCGGCGTCCTCGCCCGCGGGAGCCGCCGCGTCGCCCTCCGATGCGGACGCCGCGGCGATCACGCGGTCGTCGTCGTATCCGGCGCCTGGCGCGCGCAACGGCGACCGACGCTCGAACATGGGGGTGATGGGGGCGAGGCGGTCGTCCTCGCCCCCTTCCTCGACGAAGTGGACCATCAGGCCGGGCGGCGCGCCGCCAGCTCGTCCTTGGCGGAGGCCTCTTCGGACTTGGGCTGGCCGATGCCGAGCTTCGCTTTGATCTTCGATTCGATCTCGGCGGCGACGTCGGTGTTCTTCAGCAGGAAGTTGCGCGCGTTCTCCTTGCCCTGCCCCAGCTGCTCGCCGTCGTAGGTGTACCACGCGCCGGACTTCTTCACGATCGCGTGCTCGACGCCGAAGTCGATGAGGCTGCCCTCGCGCGAGATGCCGACGCCGTAGAGGATGTCGAACTCCGCCTGCTTGAACGGCGGAGCCATCTTGTTCTTGACGACCTTGACGCGCGTGCGGTTGCCCACCGCCTCGGAGCCGTCCTTGAGCGTCTCGATGCGACGGATGTCCATGCGCACCGACGCGTAGAACTTCAGCGCCTTGCCGCCCGCGGTCGTCTCGGGCGAACCGAAGAAAACACCGATCTTCTCGCGCAGCTGGTTGATGAAGATCGCGGTCGTCTTGGTCTGGTTCAAACCACCGGTGAGCTTGCGCAGCGCCTGCGACATCAGTCGGGCCTGCAGTCCGACGTGGGAGTCGCCCATCTCGCCGTCGATCTCGGCCTTGGGAACGAGGGCCGCGACCGAGTCGATGACGACCAGGTCGATCGCACCGGAGCGGATCAGCATGTCGGCGATCTCGAGCGCCTGCTCGCCGGTGTCGGGCTGCGACACGAGCAGGGCGTCGATGTCGACGCCGAGCTTCTGCGCGTAGTCGGGGTCGAGGGCGTGCTCGGCGTCGATGAACGCCGCGATGCCGCCGGCCTTCTGCACATTGGCGATCGCGTGCAGCGTCAGCGTCGTCTTACCCGAGGATTCCGGGCCGTAGATCTCGATGATGCGGCCGCGGGGGATGCCGCCGACGCCGAGGGCGACGTCGAGGGCGATCGAGCCGGTGGGGATGACCTCGACCGGAGCACGCTCGTCGCTGCCCAGTCGCATGACCGTTCCCTTGCCGAACTGACGATCGATCTGCGCGAGAGCCGAATCGAGGGCTTTGTCGCGGTCAGCGGGTGATGGCATTTGTGCTCCTCCTGCACTTCATCGAGTCCGTCGCCTGTAGGCTGTCGCGCCCCGATCCGGGATGGAGAGGGTACTGCGACAAGGCGTGGGATGTCTTCCGACGAGGTTCACAGTACGAAGGGCCTCCGACATCGGTCGGGGAGCCCGTCGATCTGTGGACGAACCGTGCGGGGACATCCGCTGTGCAGGAGCCTAGGGCGAAGATCGAACGGATCTTCGACGACACGCCGGTGCGAACAGGCGGAATCAGCGACGAGGTTCGAGACGGCCCACGCCGTAGCGGCGAGAGTCCGGCACGTCGGTCTCGGAGCAGAGCGCGAGCCAGATCTCGCGCGGCGGAACGCCCGCCGACAGAGCCTCCGCAGCCGTCATGCTCCCGATGCCGGGAAGCACCAGATCGGCGACGAGGGACGGTCCGCTCGCGCCGAACTCGTCGGCCACGGCGCGCTCGAACTCACTGCGCCGCATGAGCCGCCCGATCGCGCGGTCTCAGCGCAGCGACAGCTCGGCGTCGACCGAGGCCACCAGTTCGTCGGGAACCACGTCGGGGAAGGTCTGCAGACCCTCGAGCACCGACAGCCGGTCGCCGACCTCGCGCATGATCGTGGAGATGGGGACGTCGAGGGCCTCGGCGACCGATGCGAGGATCTCGCTCGACGCCTCTTTCTGGCCCCGCTCGACTTCGCTCAGGTAGCCGAGAGCGACACTCGCGCGGCCCGCGACCTGACGGAGGGTGCGACCCTTCTGCTGGCGGAAGTCACGAAGCACCTCACCGATCTCTTGCCGTACCAGGATCATGGGTCCCCTCCTCACTGCCGATTCCCTACGCCGTCCGGGTGGACAACGGTATAACACCACGTGATGTCAATCTAATCCCGTGCGCTGGGCAATGGGTGGGAATCGCGGAACTTAACCACACCGAAACACGATCTATTTCCGCGTGACGTCTAGGAGGCGTCGAGGACCGCCGCACACAGCTCCACGGCGGCGTCGACGGTCGCCTCGCGGATCTGCTCCCTCGACCCCGCCGTCGACAGCTGCTGGACGCGGGTCACGGCCGGCGTGGACACCGCGATGAACACCGTGCCGACGGGCTTGCCGTCCTGCGGGTCGGGACCGGCGACGCCGGTCGTCGCCACCCCCACGTCGGCGCCCAGGAGCCGGCGGATGCCGTGGGCCATCGACTGCGCGACATCCGCGTCGACGGCGCCGCGTTCGGCCAGCAGCGCGGCCGACACCCCCAGCACCGTGCTCTTGACGTCGGTGGCGTACGCGACCACTCCCCCGCGCATGCTCGCCGAGGCCCCCGGAACGCTCGTGATGCGCCCCGCGACGAGTCCGCCCGTCAGGGACTCCGCCGTGCCGATCGACCAGCCGCGTTCGGCGAGGCGCGCCAGCAGCGCCGCCGCGGCATCCGTCACGCCCGGTCCTTCTTCGCCCGGGCTCCGCGCACCTCGGCGACGATGTAGTCGATTCCGCTGGCGATGGTGAGCGCGACCGCGACCGCCATCGTGACGCCGTTGACCCACCAGATCCACTCGCCCACGAGCGTCCACAGCGGCAGCAGCGCGAGCGACAGCGCGATCGCCTGCGCGAAGGTCTTGAGCTTGCCCATCCACGCCGCCGCCAGCACGTGGTCGCTCACGACCACGAGGCGATAGACGGTGATGCCGATCTCGCGCACGAGGACGACGATGGTGATCCACCACGGCAGCTCGCCCAGGATAGACAGTCCGACGAATGCGATGCCCGTGAGCGCCTTGTCGGCGATCGGGTCGAGGAGCTTGCCGAGATCGGTGACGATCTCGTATCTGCGGGCGAGATAGCCGTCGACCCAGTCGGTCGCGATCGCGACGATGAACAGCACCGCCGCCCACCACCGCAGCGGACCGTCGGCGCCGGCGTCGGCCAGCAGCATCCACAGGAAGACCGGCGCGAAGAGGATCCGGACGATCGTGATCGCGTTGGGCAGCTGCCTCGGGATCGCCATGGTCCGAGCCTATCCGCAGGATCGCCCGGGATCGGGCGCGACCCGCGTCAGTCGCGGCCCGTGAGCCCCCAGGCATCCTCGTCGCCGTCGGCGTCGACGACCTCGCGGCCCTCGAACTGCTGCTCCACGGGATCCGCCGCATACGGGTCGGCCGGATTCGCCGACGCCGCGGGCGCGCTCTCGGGCACGTCGTCGCCCCGCAGGCGCGCCAGGACGCCCGGCAGCTGCTCGGGGGTGACGAGCACGTCGCGCGCCTTGGACCCCTCGGACGGACCGACGATCTCGCGCGATTCGAGCAGGTCCATGAGGCGCCCGGCCTTGGCGAAGCCGACGCGCAGCTTGCGCTGCAGCATCGACGTCGAGCCGAACTGCGTCGAGACGATGAGCTCGGCGGCCGCCAGCAGCAGTTCGAGGTCGTCGCCGATGTCGGCGTCGATCTCCTTCTTCTCGGCCACCGCCGCGACGTCGTCACGGTAGTCGGGGCGCGCCTGAGCGGTGACGTGCGCAACGACCTTCTCGATCTCGGGTTCGCTGACCCAGGCGCCCTGCACGCGCAGAGGCTTGGATGCGCCCATCGGCAGGAACAGTCCGTCACCCTGGCCGATGAGCCGGTCCGCGCCGGGCTGGTCGAGGATGACGCGCGAGTCGGTCACGCTCGTCACGGCGAAGGCCAGGCGCGACGGCACGTTCGCCTTGATGAGGCCCGTGACCACGTCGACGCTCGGACGCTGGGTCGCGAGCACGAGGTGGATGCCCGACGCGCGGGCGAGCTGCGTGATGCGCACGATGGAGTCCTCGACGTCGCGCGGGGCGACCATCATGAGATCGGCGAGCTCGTCGACGACGACCAGCAGGTACGGGTACGGCTTGAGGACGCGCTCGCTCCCCTCGGGGAGCTTCACCTCACCGGCGACGACGGCCTTGTTGAAGTCGTCGATGTGACGGAAGCCGAACGACGCCAGGTCGTCGTACCGCATGTCCATCTCCTTCACGACCCACTGAAGCGCCTCGGCGGCCTTCTTGGGGTTCGTGATGATGGGGGTGATCAGGTGCGGGACGCCGGCGTAGCTGGTGAGCTCGACGCGCTTGGGGTCGATCAGCACCATGCGGACGTCTGCCGGCTTGGCCCGCATCAGCAGGCTCGTGATCATCGAGTTCACGAAGCTCGACTTGCCCGAGCCGGTCGAGCCGGCGACGAGCAGGTGCGGCATCTTGGCGAGGTTCGCGACCACGAACCCGCCCCCGACGTCCTTGCCGACGCCGATCGTCATCGGGTGCTTCGAGTGCTCGGCGGTGTCGGAGCGCAGCACGTCGCCGAGCGTGACGATCTCGCGATCGGAGTTCGGGATCTCCACGCCGATGGCGCTCTTGCCCGGGATCGGCGCGAGGATGCGCACCTCGTTCGACGCGACGGCGTAGGCGATGTTGTTGGTGAGCGCCGTGATCCGCTCCACCTTGACGCCGGGCCCGAGGGCGATCTCGTACTGCGTGACGGTGGGACCCCGCGAGAAGCCGGTGACGCGGGCGTCGACCGAGAACTGCTCGAGCACGCCGGTGATCGCGCGGACGGTGTCGTCGTTGGCCTGCGAGCGGGCCTTGTGCGGCGGCCCCGAGGCGAGTGAGGACGCCGACGGCAGGCGATACGGTGCCGGCGGCTGGTCGTGCGGCCCGTCGGAGCCCAGCCCCGAGAGCCCCGGGAGCATGCCGTCGTCGGCGACCTCCTGCGCGGAGTCGTCGCGCAGGCCGGTGCCGCCCTTGGCGGCCGCCTTCGCGCCGCCCGCCAGGAGCGCGGGATCGATGACTTCGGTGACCGCGTCCGCGTCCGCGTCCGGCGCAGGCGGTGCCGGAGCCGGCGCCGCAGCGGGGACGACCGCCTTGTCGAAGCCGCCCTGCGAGGTCCCCGGGGGCAGCAGCTCCGTGAGGTCCGACGACCCCAGGCCGTCGCCGGACTCGGTCTCTCGGCGCGACTTGTTGCGTCGCCACCAGGGCAGCGAGTCGTCGGCGTCGGACTCGACCGCGGCATCCGCTTCGGGCTTCTCGGGGCGCGGCTCGGCGCCGAACATCCAGTCGTACAGCTCGCCGAGGCGGCGGCCGATGCGGTTGGGCGGCGTCTTGGTCAGGATGAGGACGCTGAGCACGGTGAAGACGCCGAGCACGATGTAGGCGCCGATGTCGGTCAGCACGAGCGCGAGCGGCTCGCCGACCATCCACCCGAACAGTCCGCCCGCCTCGCTGAGCGCGGGCAGCCCCTCGACGGGCTGCGGGCGGCCGCCGGCGACATGGCAGAAGCCGGCGATCATGAGCGCGAGCATGCCGAACCCGATGCCGATGCGCCCGTTGTCGTGGACCGAGGACGGGTGCCGGAACATCCAGCCGGCGAGCACCGTCAGCAGGACCGGCAGGATGAACGCCTCGCGGCCGAGCAGCCCGCCGACCGAGTACGCGCTGATGAGCGCGGCGGTGTCGTTGCCGATGAAGAACCACTCGACGACGGCGCCGGCGACGGCCAGCAGCACGAGCAGGAACGGGAAGCCGTCGCGACGCTGATCCTTCTCGAGCGTCTCGGGCCCGAAGGCGCGGAACAGTGCGCCGGTCGCGTGTGCGAGACCCAGCCACGCGCGCACGACGACGGGCGGCCGATCCGGCTCGCCGACGTACGACTTCGGCGCCGGCGCGGGCTTGCGGGCGCGCGAGGGCGCCCCCTTCGCGGGCGTCTTGCCCTTCGCGGGCGCGCTGGAACTGCGTGGCATGGGTCCCACGGTAGGCGGATCCGTCGACATTCGCGGTCCCCCACGCGGGGTTGGCCGCACTCTCGCCGGCGTGTCGTCAGCCGAGCCGCTTGACCATCGTGCTGCGGCCGTGGCCGGCGGTGGTGACGGCGAAGCCCTCGCTGCGGTAGAGCGTCGTGGCGAAATTGCCGCGCTCGACGCTCAGACTCAGCCGGCCGAAGCCATTCGCCTTGGCGTGCTCGCACAGGTGCTGCACGAGCGCGCGCCCGACGCCGTGCGCGCGCCAGATCGGCCGCACGCCGATGATCATCTCGGGGACGCCCGTCGCGACGTAGCCGAACCCCGGATCCGAGCGCGGGAACATGCGGTACCACGCGGCGCCGATCGGCTCGCCGCTGCCCGCGAGCGCGACGAAGCCGGCGTCGCCGGGCCGCATCCAGCCCGAGATGTACCGCTTGTACTCGGGGTCGTCGAGCACCTCGTGCTTGAGCCGGTCGGTGCCCGGCTGCCAGTTCGCCGCCTCGACGACCATCTCGCCCAGGAACGCGCCGTCGGGCTGCGCCGCGGGGCGGATGCGGAAAGAAGCGGGCATGACGCGATCATACTGTCGCGCCGCGCCCGTCCCCGGATGGCTACGCCTCGATGACCACCGGCACGATCATCGGCCGCCGCCGGAGCTTCTGGTTGACCCAGCGGCCGATCGTGCGGCGGACGACCTGCGACAGCGCGTACTGGTCGCGCACACCCGAGTGGGCGGCCTCGGTGAGGGCTGCGGCGATCTTCGGCTTGACGTCCTCGAACACCGCGTCGTCCTCGGCCACGCCGCGTGCGTGGATGTCGGGCCCGTTGATGATGCGACCCGTCGCGGCGTCCACGACGACGATGACCGACACGAAGCCCTCTTCGCCGAGGATGCGACGGTCCTTCAGGTCGGCATCCGTGATCTCGCCGACGGTCGAGCCGTCGACGTAGACGAAGCCGAGGTCGAGCTGGCCGACGACCTGGGCGAGGCCGTCCTTGAGGTCGACCACGGTGCCGTTCTCGCCGAGGATGGTGCGCTCGGCGGGGATGCCGGTGTCCTGCGCGAGCTTGGCGTTTGCCATGAGGTGGCGGAACTCGCCGTGCACCGGCAGCACGTTCTTGGGGCCGAGGATGTTGTAGCAGTAGAGCAGCTCGCCCGCGGCGGCGTGACCCGACACGTGCACGCGCGCGTTGGCCTTGTGCACGACGTTCGCGCCGAGCTTGGTCAACCCGTCGATGACGCGGTAGACGGCGTTCTCGTTGCCCGGGATGAGGCTCGAGGCGAGGATCACGGTGTCGCCCTCGCCGGGCTCGATCTCGTGGTCGAGGTTGGCCATGCGGCTGAGCACGGCCATGGGCTCGCCCTGCGAGCCGGTCGACATGTAGACGATCCGGTCCTCGGGAAGGTCGCGCGCCTTCTTGTAGTCGATCAGCAGGCCGTCGGGGACGGTCAGGTAGCCGAGGTCCTCGGCGATCGTCATGTTGCGCACCATGCTGCGGCCGAGGAAAGCCACGCGGCGTCCGTGGGCGGCCGCGGCGTCGATCACCTGCTGTACGCGATGGACGTGGCTCGAGAAGCTCGCGACGATGACGCGGCGCGGCGCCTTGGCGATCACCTGGTCCAGGACCGGTCCGATGGAGCGCTCGGTGGGCGTGAAGCCGGGGACGTCGGCGTTGGTGGAGTCGACGAGGAACAGGTCCACCCCCTCCTCGCCGAGGCGCGCGAAGGACCGCAGGTCGGTCAGCCGCCCGTCGAGGGGCAGCTGGTCCATCTTGAAGTCGCCGGTGGCCAGCACCGTGCCGGCGGGAGTGCGGATCGCGACCGCGAGAGCGTCGGGAATCGAGTGGTTGACGGCGACGAACTCGAGGTCGAAGTCTCCGAGCTGCTCGCGCTGACCTTCGGCGACGGTGAGCGTGTAGGGCTTGATGCGGTGCTCTTTGAGCTTCGCCTCGGTCAGCGCCAGCGTCAGCCCCGAGCCGAGCAGAGGGATGTCGCGCTTCATGCGCAGCAGGTACGGCACGGCGCCGATGTGGTCCTCGTGGCCGTGCGTGAGCACGACGCCGACGATGTCGTCGAGGCGATCCTTGATGGGCTCGAAGTCCGGCAGGATCAGGTCGACGCCGGGCTGGTGCTCCTCGGGGAACAGCACGCCGCAGTCGACGATGAGCAGCTTGCCGTCGTACTCGAAGACGGTCATGTTGCGGCCGACCTCGCCGAGCCCGCCGAGCGGCGTCACCCGGAGCGTCCCGGATCCGAGGGCGGGCGGGTCGTACGGATTCATGGGCATGTCAGCCTCCTGGGGATGCCCGCGGCATCCGATCGCTTCATTCGTCCGGGAGATTCGGCTCCCGGGCAGGTCATCTCGTCGTGCCCGACACCTTCGGCAGGGCGCCGCCGGCCGCCGCGTTGCGGTCGGGGCGGAAGTTCGAGAAGTCGACGCCGGGCACGTCGGTCACGAGCGCGAGCTCGTCCTCGATGGCCGCGGCCTCCCACTCCTCGGGCCCGACGAGCGGCAGCCGCACGCGCGGGCTCGAGATGCGCCCGAGCCCGTGCAGGATGTACTTCGCCGCGACGGTTCCGGGCACGTGCGTCATGACGGCGCGCACGAGCGGCTCGAGCTTCCTGTGCGCCGCGGTGGCCGAGCGCAGGTCGCCGGCGTTGACGGCGTCGACGATGTCGCGGTACGGCTGGGCGGCGATGTTCGCCGTCACGCCGATGAGCCCGGTCGCGCCGATCGACAGGTGCGGCAGCACGTTGGCGTCGTCGCCCGAGAAGTACATCAGGTCGGTCTGGTTCAGCACCCGGCTGACCTCGCTGAAGTCGCCCTTGGCGTCCTTGACGGCCAGGATGTTCGGGTGCTTGGCCAGGCGCAGGATCGTCTCGTACTTGATGGGCACGCCGGTGCGTCCGGGGATGTCGTAGAGGATCACCGGCAGGTCGGTCGCGTCGGCCACGAGCCGGAAGTGGGTCAGGATGCCCGCCTGCGTCGGCTTGTTGTAGTAGGGCGTGACGATCATGATGCCGTCGGCGCCCGCCTTCTCGCTGGCCTTGTAGAGCTCGATCGCGTGGGCGGTCTCGTTGGAGCCGCCGCCCGTGATGATCTTCGCCCGCCCGGCCGAGACGTCCTTGCCGACCTCGACGAGCTTGAGCTTCTCGGCGTCCGTCAGCGTCGAGGTCTCGCCGGTCGTGCCCGTGACGACGATGCCGTCCGCTCCCGCGGTGATGACATCGTCGATGTGCTTCTCGACGGCGGGCCAGTCGACCTCGCCGTCGGCGGTCATCGGAGTGACCAGCGCGACGAGCACCTGTCCGAAGGGGTTGCCCGTGTGCGTCATGCTCTCAGGCTATCGGTTGGGCGGATGCCGACACGACGGATGCCGACACGATGATCCGGGTCAGCGTCCACGGGTCGCGGCGCGCGCCACGAGCCGCGGGGGCGAGAGGCGGGCCGCCGCGACGAGCACCTTGTACTTCAGCGACGGGATCGACACCGCCTTGCCGCGAGCGGAGTCGCGCAGCGATGTCGCGACGACGGTCGAGGCATCCAGCCACATCCAGTCGGCGATGCCCTCCTCGCCCTTGGGCAGGCCGGCGCGCTCATGGAAGTTCGTGTGCGTGAAACCAGGGGCGACGGCCGTGACGACGATGCCGCGTGCGGCATAGGCGCCGTTGGCCCAGCGGCTGAAGCTGATCAGCCACCCCTTCGCGGCGCCGTAGGTCGAGCGCGGCATCCAGCCCGAGACCGACGCGACGTTGAGGATGCGCCCGTGTCCGCGCTCGAGCATCGGCCCGATGACGGCGTGCATGAGGCGCATGGGCGCTTCGACGTGCAGCCTCAGGTGGCGCACCTCGTCGTCGATGTCGTTGCGTTCGAACGCGAACCCCAGCGCGAACCCGGCGTTGTTGACGAGGATCTCGATCGGGCGGTCCGGGTCGGCGAGCCGCTCCTCGACGACGGCGAGGTCGTCCGGCGCCAGCAGATCGGCCACGAGCACCTCGGCGTGGACGCCGTGCTCGTCGCCGAGACGCGCGGCGAGCGCCTCCAGCGCGGTCCGGTCGCGCGCGACCAGCACGAGGTCTGCTCCGCGTGCCGCCAGCTGCCGCGCGTACTCCGCGCCGATGCCCGAGCTCGCTCCCGTGATGAGTGCCGTCTTCGCCATGCGCGCCAGCCTAGGTGCTGGACCTACGACGCGGGCTCCTGACTGACGAACCGGTAGCGGACCCCCGTGCGCGACGTGTGCCGGCCGGTCGGCGGATCGACCCGCACCGTTTCCCACCCCTCGCGATCGGGGGCTGTGGTGTCGCCGTCGACGGCGAGGTCGAGTTCGGTCACCTCGAGGCGGTCGGCGCGACCGATGGCCTCGCGGTAGAGCTGTCCCCCGCCGATCACCCACACCCACTCCGGGGAGCCCTCCGCGGCGAGCGCGAGAGCGGACTCCAGCGATGCGGCGCGCTCGGCACCGGCATCCGCCCACTCGTCCTGACGCGTCACGACGATGTTCCGCCGGTTCGGCAGCGGGCGGAATCGCGGCGGGAGCGACTCCCACGTCCGCCGCCCCATGACGACCGGATCCTCGCCGGTGACGGCGCGGAAGTGCGCGAGGTCCTCGGGCACGTGCCACGGCATGGCGCCGTCCGCGCCGATCACTCCCCCGGCGGCCTCGGCCCAGATCAGGCCGATCCGCGTCATACCGCGACCGCGCCGCGGATGGCGGGGTGGTGCTGGTAGTCCTCGACGGCGAAGTCCTCGTACTCGTAGTCGAAGATCGACGGCGGCGTGCGGCGGATCGTGAGGGTCGGATACGGGTAGGGATCGCGCGTGAGCTGCTCGGCGACCTGCTCGCGGTGGTTGTCGTAGATGTGGCAGTCGCCGCCGGTCCACACGAAGTCGCCGGGCTCGAGACCGGTCTGCTGCGCGATCATGAGGGTCAGCAGCGCGTACGAGGCGATGTTGAACGGCACGCCCAGGAACATGTCGGCGCTGCGCTGGTACAGCTGGCACGACAGCCTGCCGTCGGCGACGTAGAACTGGAAGAACGCGTGGCACGGCGCGAGCGCCATGTCAGGGATGTCGGCCGGGTTCCACGCCGAGACGATGATGCGGCGCGAGTCGGGGTTCGAACGGATCTGCTCGATCACCTGGGCGACCTGGTCGATGTGGCCGCCGGACGGCGTCGGCCACGAGCGCCACTGGACGCCGTAGACCGGACCCAGCTCGCCGGCGGCATCCGCCCACTCGTCCCAGATCGTCACGCCGTGCTCCTGCAGCCACCTCACGTTCGATTCGCCGCGCAGGAACCACAGCAGCTCGTACGCGATCGACTTGAAGTGGACGCGCTTGGTGGTGATGAGCGGGAAGCCCTGCGACAGATCGAAGCGGATCTGCCGGCCGAACACGCTCGTGGTGCCCGTTCCGGTGCGGTCGTCCTTGTGCGTGCCGTGCTCCAGGACGTCGCGCAGAAGGTCCTCGTACGGGGTCGGGATGGCTGCGGTCACGGCTGACACGATACTCGCGCGACGATGAGCACGGGCAGGGGTTCGCAGGCGTGTCACATGCCGTCACAGTGAGGCCATCCGGGATCCGTTCAGGCGAATGCATCTACGGTTGAAGACGTGGATCTGTTGAGTGCACTCATCGGCCTCGTCGCTCTGCTGGCGGCGACGGTCGTCGTCGGCGTCGTCATGAAGCTGCGTCAGGGCCGTCCCCAGCGCGATATCCCCCACGAGGTCATCCAGCCTCAGCGTCTGGGGGCCGACACGCTCGGCGAGACGGCGACGCTGCTGCAGTTCAGCACCGAGATGTGCGCG
This sequence comes from Microbacter sp. GSS18, assembly GCA_029319145.1. Lineage (NCBI taxonomy): Bacteria > Pseudomonadati > Bacteroidota > Bacteroidia > Bacteroidales > Porphyromonadaceae > Microbacter > Microbacter sp. GSS18. The sequence continues at coordinate 1,498,717 of CP119753.1, forward strand.
AAGTGCCCCGGAGTCCACCGTCTGCTCTCGGACGTCGCCCGCGACCGTGACGGCGTGCGCCACCTCGACATCGATGTGACGCACCGTCCCGACATCGCCAAGCACTTCCACATCCTGCAGACCCCGACGACACTCGTGCTCGACCGGGACGGCGCCGTGCAGACCCGCATCGGCGGCGCGCCCTCGCGCGACGTGCTCGAGCTCGAGCTCACCCGCCTGACGGGAGTCGACGCGCATGCCTGAGGCCACCGGCGCCCACCGCGGCATCGACCCCCGCGGCCCGCGCTTCACCGCGGCGATCACCTCCGTCCTCCTTCTGGTCGACGTCTTCCTGGGCCTCACCGGGCTCGCCACGAGCCGATCGGCCGACGGCGCGTGGGCGCTGCCGGCGGCTTCGCTGGCCGAGCGCGTGCTGGATCCCGCGTTCCTGCTGCTGCTCGTGCTCGTGCTGCTGTTCGTGTGGGGCGTCGCCTCGCCGCGCACCGCGCCGTGGGGGGCCCTGTACCGCGCCGCCGTGCAGCCGCGACTGACCCCGCCGACGGAGTTCGAGGACCCGCGTCCGCCGCGCTTCGCGCAGGGCGTCGGCCTCTTCGTCACGGCGATCGGTCTGGTGCTGCAGCTCGTCGGCGTGCCGTGGGCGTTGCCGATCGCGGCCGCGATGGCGTTCATCGCGTCGTTCCTCAACGCCGCCTTCGGGCTGTGCCTGGGCTGCCAGCTGTACCTCCTGCTGCAGCGCGCCGGGATCGTCGGGCGCGAGCGCCCCGCCGCGGCCTGATTTTCGCGACGCACCCCGGTTCGACCGTCGCGCGCGGCGACGGGCGTCGTTAGGCTGACCGCGAGCGTCCGCGCCGCGGGAGCCGCGATCCAGGAGGTACCGATGTCCGTCACCAGCGAAGCCACCACCGCCTGGAAGGGCAACCTGTTCGAGGGATCCGGCGAGGTCACGCTGGTGTCGTCGGGATCGGGCACCTTCGCGGTGAACTGGAAGGCACGCAGCGAGGGCTCGACGTCCGTCACGACGCCCGAAGAGCTGATCGCGGCCGCGCACTCCTCGTGCTTCTGCATGGCGTTCTCGAACATGCTGGCCGAGAACGGCACGCCGCCGGAGTCGATCGACACGACCGCATCGGTGACGTTCGTCCCCGGCACGGGCATCACCGGCAGCCACCTGAATGTGAACGCGGTGGTGCCGGGCATCTCTCCGGAGGACTTCGAGAGCATCGCGCAGGCAGCCAAGGCCGGCTGCCCCGTGTCGCAGGCGCTCGCCGGCGTGGAGATCACGCTCGAGGCGACGCTTGCCTGACGCCCATCCGGCCCTGCGCCGCGTCGTCGTCGCCGGCGCCTCGGGTCTCATCGGCGGTGCGCTGATCGAGCGGCTGCGCGCCGACGGCGTCGAGGTCACACGCCTCGTGCGGCGCCCGGCCGCGGCGCCCGACGAAGTCGAGTGGCTGACAGAGAACGAGCGACTCGATCCGGCGGTGCTCGAGGGGGCGGATGCCGTGGTGGGGCTCAACGGCGCGTCGATCGGCCGGTTCCCCTGGACGTCCTCGTATCGGCGCACGCTGCTGTGGTCCCGCGTCATCCCGACGCAGGCCATCGCGAGCGCTCTGCGCGAGCTCGGGACGGATGCGCCGGCGTTCGCCTCGGCATCCGCGGTCGGCTACTACGGGTCGGCGCCGGGAGTGCCGCTCGACGAGTCCGCGCCGCGGGGTGAGACGTTCCTCGCCGACATCTGCGAGGAGTGGGAGGCCGCCGCGCGGCACGCGGGCGACGCGCGCGTCGTGCACCTGCGCACGGCGCCGCTGATCCACCCCGAGGGGGTGCTCAAGCCGCTGCTGCTCCTCACGGCGCTGGGCGTGAGCGGCCCGGTGGGGCGCGGCACGCAGGCGTGGGGCTGGATCTCGCTCGAAGACGAGGTGCGGGCGATCCACCACGTCCTCGGCGCCGACATCGACGGTCCCGTGAACCTCAGCGGGCCCGAGCGTGCGACCGCGAACGACCTGGGCTTCGCCCTGGCACGGCGCATGAACCGCCCTTATCTGCTGCGGGCACCCGAGTGGGGCCTCAAGCTCGGGCTCGGCAAGGACGCCACCGAGTCGCTGCTGACCGCCGACGCGCACATCGTCCCGGCCGCGCTCGAGGCATCCGGGTTCACGTTCACGCACCGCACGGTCGAGGACGCCGTCGCGGCTGCCGTGCCGGCGCGCTGACCTTGCACCGTTGACTCCGCGGCACGCGGTTCGCACGGCCGGCCATGATCGCGCACGTCACCGCACCGGTCATGCGGACATCGACTGCCGCTCGAAACGCACCCGTGTTCAGGCGTCCGGTTCCGCGGCCCCGGCCGCCACGCGCGAGCGATGGGCGACCGGCGTGCGTGCTCAGAGGTAGTGCCTGGGAGCTTGAAGATCCAGCTTGGGTCCTCGGCTGTGGAGGTGCCGCGGCTGGCGAGCCACAGTCAGACGGTCGAAGTAGAAGGGGCGAACGCCAAGCTTCGCGAACACACCGAGCACATGCGGCTTGGCCTTGCGAACGGCTGCGCTCTTGAGATCACCCCACGCCGCGAATACTTCGGTCGCGCCGTGCTGGCGAAGGACACGTTCGATCACGGCGCAGTTCTGATCCGACAGCGTCTGATCGAAGGCACCGATGTTCGACGGCGAGCTCGCCCGCTCTGGGTACAGGTTGAGCATCACCCACCCCGAGCACTTGAGTTCGACACTTGCCTCGATTGCCAAGTTGACGGTGGTGTCGGAGGTTACCTCGTTCGCATGCGAAGGATTCATGCCAACGACGAAGAGCGTGCCAGGGGATTGGCCGGCGTTGGCTGGTCGCCCGAGGGCGAATCGATGGTTCGCCCTTGCCGGGGCTGGATCCCACATCGTGGGCTCCTGGCCGTGGGGGTACAGGATCGGCCGCGAGCTACTCGGAGTCATGATGCACGATCATGCCAAATCCCTCCCAGCTCGAGGCGAGCTCGAGCGAGGACCGGCTGCGGGCATGCGGGGCGATCGTCTGAAGACAGCCCGTCGGTCCGTGGCGCGATGTCGTGGGTTGGCGCGATGATTTCGTCGAGGAGGATCCATGACTGATGCCCTTTCAGCGGCCGGCTCGATCTCAGGAGCGATCATCAGTGGCCGGATGACAGAAGGCCAGACTCGCTGGGCCAATCGGCGTGCGAGCGCGAGTCTGCTGCAAGGCGCTCTCTTGCCCCTGCGGCGCCTCATGGCACAACTAAGCTTCAGCGGCGATGTCTCGGAGTGGAAGGCCACCTTCACGGTCGCTATCCACGCGCTCCAGGGCGAGCGGTCTCGTACGCCTTCGGGTTGGGGCCATCTCGAACAAAGCGTTCGTGAGGCCGTCGCCTGTGCAGTGGGATTGGGTCTCGCGGATCGTGAGCCTGCGCAGGACTGTGAGTCACACTTCCATCAGGACAAGATCTGGCTCATGTTCGCAGCGGACTATCTGGACTATGTGATTCCGGTCATAGGCCGATGGGGAGAAGAGTCGAGTACCCGACGCTCACAGAACACGGAGCTGATCGACTTCGGAAAGTGGCTTGCCCGCACGGGACGCCATGAGCCGGGGAAAGGCCTCTGGCCGACCACGTAAGGGCACGGGGATCGCGCGGTCGAGGACCAGTCAGCCGACAGGCACTCTCGGGGACCTGAGACCGATCAACTCTTGTTCAACCGGTTTCCGATCGCATCGACGAGCGGCCACTTCAACGGCTGGGGACTCGCTGCTAGTCTGATCCCACGAGCGATTGACTACACGGGTCCGTCGGGTTCACGCCCCGGTTGCTCACAGAGTTGGGAGACTCAGGTTCGAATCCTGACGGCATCTTTACGTGGTGCTGTAGCTCAATAGGCAGAGCATCCCACTTTTACTTCCGCCGCTCGATGGCGGCGACAAGCTCCGCGTTCGTGAGCTTGAGCGCTTGATATCCCCCGCGCAGGTAGCCGCGAACTTTGCGAAGCGCACTTGTGTCTCTTGGCAACTTGCCGTTCTCTTCGATGTAGTCACCCACAGCGATGTCCGCCCATGCATCGCGCGGGATCACGTTCTGAAGTCCCAGGTTCACGTCGTACGCGAGTCTCTTCTGGACAGCGAGTGCGCCAGTCAACCCGGGGACTCCCAAAGAAGCCGACTCCCCCAACGATGGAACGCGGAACGGCTCACATGTTAGCGCCGACCATGTCTCACGTTGAGTCGTCGTGAGCGATTCATAGTGCTCAACGAGGCCCTCACGCACCAACCCGGCAGCGTGGGTGTAGGCGTTCCGAATCTTCCGCGTCAGATGAAACAGTGCAAGGGCGTCGGTGTCCATGGGGTGTGATGTCGCGGTCGCAAACTCCTCATGAATGATGTTCGAGTTCGAGTTCGCAACGCGATTGCTTGCCTTGCCCAGCGGCACAAGAAGCCTGATGCAGGACTTCACGAAGTCTTCGTGGAGTCCAAACGTGAAGTTCAGCGCCATCGTGCACGCTTCACGTTCCGCCTCGCTCAGAAGTTGACCGGCGCGGTCCAGCCGCTGGTTCATGCGCTGGACGTGCGCGAGGTCGGGGTACTGGTCTGCGAGCAGTACTTTCTGGTTCGGAACGTCGGCCAACGTCTGGACGGCGAGCTTGGAGCCTACGAGTAGAGCCCAGACAGTGTCACTCGCTTCAGCTCGCCGCTTCTCGAGATCACGGAACGCTTTGAACTTGACCTGGGGTTCAGTGCGGTACTTGCTGGTCACGGCCCTCACGCTATCGACGCAACCGGAACGCTTCGAGGGCTTCTCGCACGGTTCGCGTACGCACGAGGACCGTGTTGCGCGCGGGATGGTCTGGAGTTCTTGGCGCCCGCGCCAGCGCGGGTGAGGCGACATCGACGGTCGTCGTCAGAACACACCGAATCCAAGCCTGGTATACTGTATGACGTAATGACACTTAGCGTCATACACAAATGAAAGGTTCAACATGGCAGTCCTGAACGTGAGAGTCGACGACTCGGTCCGCGACCAGCTCAAGGAAATGGCGGATGACCAGGGGGTGACTCTTAGCGAGTTCGTCCGCGATCTCGTGTCAGCATCGACCGTTCCCGTCTATGAGCACCCGGAGGACCATGGCGACCTCGAGGTACCAGAGAGCCTCCGGCAGGTCGATCGGCAGATGCTCGCGCTGCTTCATCGGATTCTCGCTCGCGTCCTGCTGGAGGACGGGGGCGGCGACCTCGAAGGCCAGCTCGAACTGGCGGAGGTGATCCAGGAAGGATATACGGGGGAGTACTACCGCCTTGTCGCCGATCTCAGCCCCGAACTCTCTCGGCGAGACTCCAACCGGGTGCTCGACATCCTGGAGATGTTCCGGTACATCACCTTCAGCATTGGGAAGCTGAAGCGTGACGGCGAGAGCGTTGGCGACGATCTGGAGGCCTCGCTCGAGTTCCGCGGATTCGACCACAACAATTCTCTCGAAGGTCACATGGCGCGATACGTGCGTTTCCTGATGGATGACGACCGGTGGGCCGAACTCCAGGGGCAGATGGACCGCCATGATCGAGGCAACTCACACATGCCTGTCCTGGACCTATACCTGCGCATGCTCGGGGAGTATCGCCGCATCATGGAGGGTCGAGGTCGGCGCGGATACGACCTGGACGCCTACTACCTGAGCCTGGACGAACTCCAGCGGCTCGCCGATTCGCAGATCCACCCCAGCCTGCGTCGCGAAGGGCGGTGAACGAAGCGATGACAACCGGTCGACCATCACTCAACCGCTCGGACTGCCTGATCTGTGGCGAGACGAACAGACCCGAGCTGACCCTCGAGCACATCATCCCGCAGACACTGTGGAGAAGATTTGGCGTAGACCCGAACCAGGAGGGTGACGTTCGGAAGACCCACACGACACTCTGCAAACGCTGCAACGATGCGACGTCACGACTGCACTCGCGAACCGAGATGATGGAGCTCATCGAGAAGGGCACCCCCGCTACCGACATGGCGATCGGCCAGATGGCCGACTGGGTGTTCTGGATCCTGCTCCTCCTCGCCCTCGAACGAGGCGACTCCATCGTCCCCGCCGACGTGGCACGCCGACTGCTCCACAGTCGTTTCGTGACGCACACAGCAACCGGAATCCCGCCTGGGTGGCGTGTCTACGCGGCGCGCGTTGCCACGCTCGAGCATCAGGGCACGGCCGTGCAGGAGAGCTACGAAGTCCTCACGGCCTTCGGCAACATGGGCGTCACCAGCGCCGCCGGACATGCGATTGGGTTCACCGGTCGGTCCGGGGCGGCCGTGCAGTCCGCGCTAACCATCGGGATCGGTTCTATGGGGTTCCTGGTTCTGCCACCGACCGAGTCATCCGGGCCGAATCATCTGGATCGTGTAGACGCTGCCGCCGCCGAGAACGGCCTCGAACGGTTGGTACCTCGCAGGGGCGCCGTGGCGACACTCACGGTGGGGGCCGCAGACGTGGGGGCGCTCCGAGACATCTTTGTATCGCCCTTTGAGGGAAGCGACCGATCGCTCCTCCCGCAACGACTTCGCAGCCTGCTGGGAGCCTTCACGGATTCCTCGGTCTAGCCCGGCCCGGTCGATCGGAATGCTCGACAGTCAGTCGCTTGCCACCGAACTCGCGAACCATGGGCGTCTGTCCGACCGTGTGTGACGTGAGTCGTCGAGCGAAAAGCCGGTCAACTACGCGACGACGATTCGAGTGGAATACTCCGACCCGTTCTCGTCCCTCCACTTGACCACAATGATGGTTGCAGGAGGGCTCGCCAACGAGCGCCAAATCGCGAACGGAACGCTCTGGTACGGATCAAGATCAATCGGGTCTTTGACCATGATCATGAGATCTCGCGAGTCTTGTTCGGTCTCCCCTGCGAGGCTCACCTGGTATGCAGTCCGATCGCCCGCGTTCTGCAGATTCCAGCGGTGCTTTCCGGTCAGGTCATGCATGAGGAGCCAGGAAACACCGCTCTTCGCCTCCGGCGAGACCGGTTGCCCCTCAGCCGGCATCGGTCCTGCTTGCTGGTTGACCCGGTCGACGAGGGCCTCAAGAACCTCAACCTGGCGATCTGAAGCGGCCTGTGAGAGGTTCAGCGCTTGCACGTACGCTTGCAGCGCCGTGGTCTGAGCCTTGTCTGCGACGGCACGACTGGCATCAGCCCTACGGTTAGCGATGAGTGTCAGCACTGCGATTGTCGCAGTCACGACAATGCCCGCAGCTGTCAGCCACACCATCCACCAACTCGAAGCATCCCCTAAGACGATGACCGGCACCGGGAACGGAATCGGAGTCGGCGTCATGCAGGGAACTCTAGCGCGCAGCAGGAAGCCGCCCTCTTGGGCAACGTCGACCTCGTCCACCGCGCGTGCACGAACTCCAGACGATTTCGCGGGAGCCGCAAGCGACTCTCCATTCCCGTTCAGTGCCCGCTTGCGGACACAGCGACCTTCGCGTCCGGGCTTGGGCAACTCGCCCCCCGGTAGCAGGATCCCACGCACCGGGCGTGCGGTGGCGTCGGGAGAGCTCGGTACTGTCGTTGCTGCCGGCAAGGCCAGCTCTGCCGCTGCGGGCCGGCCTCAGCGAAATGCGACCAGAACGGAGCTCCACGTGAGCGCGGTACAACTCGACTTCGGTGACAGCCTCGCAGGCCTCCTCGTTGACGGCGTCGAAGCTACCCCCTATGTCGGAGCGACACTTCGCCTCAGCGACACCGGCGTCGAGGTGGAAGTTCCCTACCTCCCCGGATTCGCGGTCGATCAGTTCGCGCACGTCGATGACTGGTTTCGGCGGATGAGACCCCAGGAGAACCTGCTATTGCGTACCCGAGAGGGCAACGTCATGCTCTACGGGTGCCGCTGGTCGGGGCATTCGGCGGCGGCGGGCTCGCGGATTGGCAGTGGACGGATCGCGCCGCAGGAGACTCTCCTCTTCGAACGCGATGGTTCTCTGTCCGATCCGCTGAGGGTCAAGACTTGCCGGAGTCGGATGGATGGCCTGAATCGGTGGTCGAGGCTCAGTGCGGTCGAGTCCGAGTCGCGTCGGGACGACACCGGGCGCTCCACCGGCGTCGAGATCACCGTTGCGAGTCCCGCGCCCGTCGAGTGGGCTCAAGGGGAGGCGAGGATGCGTATTCGCACGACGTGGACGTCAAGCGAAACCGGCGATGGCTACGAGCGATCCCATGTCGTCGCGAACAACGTCGTGGTCGAGTCCGAGTGGTCAGAGGCTCGTCCATTCTTCGACCACCTCGTCGAGCAGCGAAAGGTCGCGCACCTTCTGGTCTTCTTGTTTGGGACGGCGCTATCGGTTCGCGAGCATCGGGTGCAGGACGAGTCGATTCCGGCACGCCTGATGGGTGGCGAGGTCTATGACTATCCGTTCGTCGAGTTGATTAGCGCCCGCACCGTGCGCGAAAGAGCGCAAGCGATCCCGACCGACGCGAAGCTCGGACGACCACTGCTAGTGCTGCAAGAGGTCGGCGCTGAGGGGCTCACGCGATGGGCCGAGGGGTACGACCAGTGGGGTCGCTTCATCCTGCCGGCCGTCGCGGTGGTCGGACGGCGTCAGCGTTTCACGGAGGACGTTGTCATGTCGACCTCGATGGCACTCGAGGCGGCAGGCCAGCTGATCGGCCAGCGTCCGGGCGAGGAGGCCACCTATGACCGTGGACGGAGGCGCGCAACGATGGCAACCTACGTGTACCGCTCTCTCGACCTACTCGGCGTGCAGTGGGGCGAGTACATCCACAGTCAGGTGGGACTTGCTCGCGCCATCTCAAACAACTACAAACGGGTCAAGCACGCTGACAACGGCGCGTTCCCGGATCACGTTGAGACCTATCTCGTCGGCGTCGTCAATGAACTCGTGGTGCGGCTCATCGCCGCCAACCTGACAGGCTCGGCTGACGAGCTCCTCGCCAGGTATCGGGCGGGCTCGGAGCTGTGGACCGTGCAACAGCAGTTCGAAGCCAACCAAATGCGTATCGCCGACGACGAAGGGGCTTGGATGTCCACGGCCGTGGACGAGCCCAGGGACCCGACCTATCACGCCGCCGACGGTTCTCCCCCGAGTTCCAGCTCGTAGACCGTACGCAGCAGCGAGCTCATCAGCATGATAGTGACGACGCAGTTGCGTGCGCTCACCTGGTCTGGGCCTAGCTTGTGGGACACGACGTGCCGCGTGATGTGCGTCGGCCGGGGTTTGCCGGACTTTTCGTTCCAATCGTCGTAGAAGCGCACGAGGGGCGCCCGGGTCGCCTGCTCCATGAGTCGTCCCGGCCCGTCCGTCGCCTTCAGCGAGTGGTGGCGCGCGGCCTTCTGCTGGTCGGAAGCCCAGCGCAGCGCCTCGACGACACCATGCACGACGGCAACTGCGCTTATCGCAGCGATTTCCCAATGACCTTCACGGCACCCCATCAGCACCTTCCGGGCGATGGGTAGTGTCGGCGCGTCCGCGCCCTCTTTTACGCGGGCGAGCACCGCCTCACAGTCGTCGAGGATCTCGTGGCGACGCTCGATCAGAATCAGCGAACGCTCATCGGGCGACGGCGCATCGAGGAGTGCCTCAAGAATCTCAGCCCTGGGTACCCACGCGACCGGGATGCCCTCACCATCCACGACCCCGATGACCTCGGTGATGCGATCTTCTATGGCGTCGGTCCAGTTGGCGGGCCGGTGAAGGTGGCGCAGCCACTCCTGCCACTTCTCGGTCTGCAGGGAATCAATCAGCGACTGGATCCCGCTCAGATCCGGCATCGGGATCGTCGCCGCCAGGGTGGCCGCAAGCTCCGCGAAAGTATCCGCTTGCGCTGCAGCGATCGACGCTGACAAGGACTGCACGGCTGACTGGAGCCGCGGAATCTCGGGCATCACGAAGCGCGGGAAAGTCGCAGCCGCAACAGTCGCCGACAACGCCGCCACCTGTTCCTGGGCGATGATCGGTGTCACGTTGATGGAGGCCAACTGCTTGATCCAGGCTGCGTTCTGCAAGCGCGCAGACTCCGAAATCGCGTTCAGCATCGGCTCAAGCGCCTTCTGGTTGAAGGCGGCCGCGCGCGTCAGCGCAACGTACGTCTCGGCGAGGCCGCTCCCCGACGGCTCGTCGTCCGGGACTTCTTCGACCACAATCGTGCCCATTCACCGCGCCCTTCTGCTCTACGTCACCTCTCATTGGATCAGGTGCAACCGACATCGCGGGGTGTCAACTACGTCGCTCAGGGCACTCGAGGGTTTCCTGGCGTGTGAGTAGCGGAGCAACTAGCGCCAATCTCGACTCTCACAGGCGGCGCGGGGGCCCAATGCGGAGTGCCGGGCGCACAGTGGGGAACCCCTACCGGACGGCGCGTGACCCGCCCGCAACCCTCGCTTCTCGCGCATCGCCCGCAAGAGGATCCGGCCGAGCCCGCGGCGTCGCGGTTCGAAGAGTGCGAGCACGGCTACGATGGCGGCATGAGCAGTCGGCAACGCTAGCCCCATCCCGGGGCCGCGCCGATCGAAGGGACCATCATGGGTCGCCTGCTCTGCAATACCCTCTTTCGCATGTTCGGGCATCGAATCTGCTGCGGACGCATCCCCGAATGGACTGCGCACGTCGGCCAGCCGTGGCAGCCCATCGATGTCGCACCCCGGAACTTGTACAACCTGGTCTGGCGGGTCCAGACGTGGATGCGTACTCGCGTCGATTGACCTCAATCGGTCAACGAAGTGCACCGCCCGCCACGTCCCACCAGAGCGCACCGCCCAGATACGGATCGGCCTGCTCGCGCCTCCGGCGGGCCGGTTCGATGCCTATGGGTGAAGCTGCCGGCGTGCGCGCCGATTGGTTCGGGCCCGTAGTCGCGGTCTACCCGTCAGGACGAATGGCCCTGCCCGGTCGCGGCCGACACAAGCAGTGTGGGCAACAAGGTTAGGAGGTGGACATGATCCAGTTGCGACCTGGCATGTGGAAGATGGAGTCCTCGAGTTCGTGGGGCTGCAACAGCTATCTGATCGAGGAAGATGATCGCCTGTTCCTGATCGACCCCGGCGACGGGTTCCAGCTCAAGCGCATCGTTCGTGAACTCGAGGCGGCGGGACGCTCCGTCGACGAAGTCACCGACGTGCTGTTGACACACTACGACCAGGACCACAGCCGCTCGGCGGCGAAGTTCCGGCGTCGGACGGGCGCCGCGGTGTATCTGGGAGCGGCTGACGCGGAGATCCTGCGCAGCAGGACGGTGCCCGGGAGTTGGCAACGCCGCTTCATGATGCGGTTGTTGGGGTTGGCCGAGCTTCCGGAGAGTACGGTCGAGTTGCGCGGGAAAGTCACGATCACGCCCACGCTGACCGCGTTGCCCAGCCCAGGACACACCCCCGGTCACTATGCGTTCGTCTGGCAGGACGTCGCGTTCATCGGTGACGCTGCGAACACCGACTCGGACGGTGAACTAGTTCCGTTCGATCGTGCGCTGATGACAGACCCGGCGGAAGGGGACCGGACCCGCGAGATGCTCGCCGCGCTACCCGTGCGTCTCTTCTGCAGCGGTCATGGTGAGAACGTGGAACGCCGCACCTCACGGGTGGTCGACTCCGGAGTCTCACCGAGAAAGCCGTAGCGCGAGGTGCGCCGCGCCGCGCGGAGCGGACTCGCACAACGCTCGTCTGCGGATCGCCGCTGCCGAGATCTGGCTTGTGTGCTGTCGATTACGCGCGAAAGCCCGCGTCGCAGGATACTGATCAACACAGGGCTGGGGCCTCGTCGATCTTCGGTGCTGAACGCACCAACTTGCGAAGGATATTCATATGGCCGCAAGGCATCTCTTTGGTTTCGTAGCCGGCGCGGTTCTCGCGCTCGCGCTCAGCGGCTGCGGGGCGAGCGAGCCGTCGATAATGCCCGACGTGACCGGAAAGCAACTCGACGTCGCAAAGAGCGACGTTGAACGGGCTGGCCACGGCGGCGACATCGAGGTTGTCGGCGGTGGACTGTTCGGGGTGGTGAACGAGTCGAACTGGATGGTCTGCGAGCAGACCCCCGCCGCAGGGGCGGAGATCTCCAGCCCGCGTCTTGTGGTCGATCGCGAATGCGGCGCTGGGGGCGGAGCTACGTCGGAACAGACAGCGTCGCCGGCGCCCGCTACGCCGTCACCTTCGGTGGACCCCATCGACACGACGCTCGCGGAGGTCCTCGACCGGATCAACGTCAACGATCTGCCCGCGGGTGAGGTGTATCGATTCGACGCGGAGCTCATGGATCGATCGGAGTGGTTTGAGGGAGCGACGGGACACTACAGCGTGACAGTCAAGGTCCCTGGCAGCACCTTCGCCGACAACCAGGACTACTTCGTTCTCCTCGATGACGCGTCGCAGGCAGCGGACTGGGTTCCGGGTTCAGTCATGACGTTCGTCGTGGAGAACCTTGAGCTGGAGGTGAGCGGCGACACCGGATCCGGCTGGCTCAAGGTGCTATCCGCGGAACCCGCCAGCTAGCCCGGAGCGCGGCCTCGATCTCGGCCGGTCCGCCAGGGCCGTTCGCTATGGAGGGAACCCTCATCGCGCGGCCAGAGCCGCGTACTCAACCTGCCACTTCCGCGCGGTGCCCGTTTGTGGATCGTGCTCCCGCAGTAGCCTCGGCGCGTTGGGACCAACGTCCCTGATCCGCCATCGCTTCAAACGCCATCATGATCATGGAGGCGGATCATGTCCCGCACGTTGAAGGAACGGATAGGGTCGCGCGACGGACTCATCGCGGCCTGGGTATGCACCGCCCTGGCCTGGGGCGGCGCTGTGGCGGTGAACGTGATCGCCAACGCTCGCGGCTTGGACCCGTTGGAGTCCACCCCGATCCTGGCCTGGCTGCTGATCGGGGTGGTGGCCGCGGCGGCGGTCGTGTTCGCGCTCAGGGCACGCCGCTCCTACCCCAATATGATCGCGGCGGTCGTGCCGGTGGTCCTCGCCGGTCCGGTGGCCTTGATCGCCGGAGGCGGGGCGATGCTCTTGATCGGATATGACATCTACGCACCGTAGATGGGAGGGCAGGCTCATCATGTCCCGCACAATGAAGGAGCGGATGCGGTCACGCGAGGGCATCATCGCGGCCTGGGTGCTCGTCGCCGTCGCATGGGGTGCTCTCGCGCTGATGTCGATGGCAGTGGGCTTCTCCAGCCTCTTCGGCACCGGCCTCCCCAACGTGTCGATACTGCAGTCGCTGCTGATCGGCGCGGTGGCCACGATGGCGATGGTCTTCGGCATCATCGCGCGCCACACCTACCCGGTCGCGGCGAGCATCCCGGCATTCCTCGCCGCCCCACTGGTCCTGATCTTCGGAGTCGGGGGGCTGATCGCAGTCTTCTGGCTGGTCTTCATGTCGCTGGCCGCGTAGACGGAAGGGTTTGCGACGAAGGAGTCGGATCATGTCATTCGGCGACTCCACGGAACGGTCGCGCGAAGACGCGCAGCCGGCCCTCGTCCGCCCGCTCGGGAGAGCGCCCTGCCACCAGGGCAGGTCAGGGTGTGTCGTTGGCCATCCAACCGGGTGGACAAGCGCGTGCTGCGTTGTCCTCGATGGCCGTCGCCCGAGAAGCTTGCGTATCGGTCGTGGCGCTTGCTCGAGATGCTCCCGGCGTGCCCAGGACGTCCAGCCGGTTGAAAGCTGTCACCTGTCGGTGAGTACGTGGCGGAGCCGTTCGAATTCCTCGACGTCGATCTCACCTCTCGCGAGGCGTTCACGGAGCAGCTGCGCCGCTGGGTCCGGCTCCGTCGACGCGCGTCCACCGATCATGCGTTTGAGCACGAGGAGTGCGAACGGGATCGCCGCCGCCCAGAACAGCAGGTACGCGGCCATCGACCACATGCCCGCGCGGACGGTGCGGTGCTCGGCGAGCATCCTCGCGGACGGGTCGTAGAACGGATGCATCCTGCCCCTCCTCATCTCGCGGCCGGTTCCGGGACGACGCTGCCGACCGGACGTTCGAACGCCCGGCGCGACATGCGCCACACCGGTCCGCTGCGCGCGCTTTCGGTGCGCGCCCAGAAGTCGTCGTCCGAGGGCACGTCCGGGGTCAGGTCGGCAGCCTCGTCGAGGTGCTCTCGGAGCATCTCGCCCCACAGCGGCTCGATCAGCGCGTAGGTGACGGCGCGCTCGAGGTCGTGGTACGCGTTGAACCCGCGCGGCGTCAGTCGCAGGCTCGCGCCCTCTCGGCGCATGAGGCCGACCCAGCGCGCTGGCTCGAGCATCGTTCTCGCCGCCGTCCGGACGACCCGCCCGTGGTCCTCGCCGAGCCGATCCAGGTTCACCCCTCCGGCGTAGGCCTGCCAGAACGCGTCGTATGCGGCGCCTGCCCATCTGCCCAGATGCAGCCGCCGCGCGACGGGCACCTGACCCTGCTCGACCGCGGTCGAGTACGTCGCGACCCCGAAGTGATCGACGAGGAAGTCCTCGCCCAGCACCGACGAGGCCCCTGCTCCCATTCCGATGAAGCGACGGCGGGTGATCGAGGTGTACGGCGGCGCCCCGCTACGCGCGAACGACCACACCGACGCCCGCTCGTACCCCATCCTCTCCGCAAGCTCGCCGACCTCGGCCAGCACCGCGTGCTCACGCCGCCGCTGGTGGGCGGCGCGACCGAAGGGCGCGTAGCCGAAGCGCATCAGCGGGTAGGTGGAGACCTGGTCGACTCCGGCGTCGAAGCACGCCTCGACGTCTGCGAGAAAGCTGCCTGCCGGTGTGCCGGACTCGGCCCCTTCGAAGGCGACGTCGACGATCAGGTCCACGTCGACGGTGTCGAACCGGCCGACCGCTGCCGCGACCGCGGACCGCGCCGCGGCCGCGTCGTGAGGTCGGCCCAGGCGCCGCAGGACCGGGTCATGGAAAGACTGGGCGCCGATGCTCACCGCCGTCACCCCCATGCCAGCCAGCCGATCGAAGACCCGCGGCGTTCCGTGCGTCGGCAGCACCTCGATCGCGACGGCGCCCGTGGTGGGCACCAGTGCGAGCACGTCCTGCAGGCGATCCAGGTACAGGGTTGGGGTGCCCCCGCCTACGTAGACCGACGTGAACGGGACGCCGAAACGCGCCTGATGGGCGTCACGCAACGCGACGACCTCGCGTTCCAGGGCGCGGAAGTAGCGGCTGGCGAGATCCTCGTCCGCCCGAACCTTGTTGTACGGGCAGAACGGGCAGATCCAGGAGCAGAACGGAACGTGCAGATACGCCCCCGCCGGCCCGTCCAGCAACCCGATGACCTCGTCCGCCCCACGCAGCCGCTGCAGGTCCTGCCCAGCGGCCTGTGGCGTGTCGGTCTTCATGGTGACCCTCCCTCGATCGGGAAGCCGGCACGCCGCCGAACGCCGTCGTCGTCGTTGCTCCGGACACCCCCAGGATGCCCCGCCGTACGCTCATCGCAACAGGACCATCGGCCCGTCGTGCTCGACCCGTCGCCCGGACCCGACCGCGCGGAAGGATCGCGTATCGTTCGTGGAGCTGTTGTTCGACCTGGTCTTCGGCTTCGCTTTGGCCCGGGCCGGCCCGGCAGCGAGGAACCCGTCGCCTGGTCCGGGGCGCTGGGGACGCGCGAGGTTCGCGGTCAGGCGTGTTCGATGGGGAGCCAGAGTTCGCAGGTGGCGGTGCTGAAGTCGGACGCGCGGTCGAGCACGGCGACGATCGAGGGGCCGGGACGCAGTCGCCAGGGGTTCGAAGGGAACCAGTCGGTGGCGGTCGCAGCCCAGGTCTCCTGGAGCGCGGCCGGGTAGTCGCCGGTCACCTGGAACACAACCCACGTTCCCGCCGACACGTCGATCACGTCGAGATCGGCCGGGACGGAGGCGTCGCCGTCGACCGCGACGCCGTGGAGGTAGGTGAGTTCGCTTCCCTCCGCGTAGTCCGGGTCGACGTCGGCGGAGACCTGCAGCAGCCCGGCGGGCTCGGTGCTGCTGAGGCCTTTCAGTCGTTCGTGCTCCGTGACAGGCAGGGAGGCGATGTGGGCCTGGATTCGCGGGTTCGGGCCGCGGTGGATGAGGGGCACGCGGGCGGCGTGCCCGATGAGCCGGAAGGCGGAGCGGTCGGTGATGCGGGTGTCCATAGGGGTGTTCCCTTCGACGGTCAGGCGGAACCTGAGCTGCGGTTGTGATCGAAGGGGACCGCCATTGCGGCGCACATCGCCAGGGCCGACGCCATGCACGGCACGGAATGCGCGACCGAACGCTTCGGCCGAGCCGTACCCGTGTCGGGTCCCGATGTCGAGCAGGCTCGCGTCTGTGCGCAGGTCCGCGGCGGCGACGGTCATCCGCCGCCGCCGGATGTACACCGACAGCGGCATCCCGGCCAGTGACGAGAACATCCGGCGCACGTGATACTCCGTCGTGCCCAGACTCGACGCCAGCGCGTCGATGTCGATCTCACCGTCGAGGTTCTGCTCTACGTACTCGACGACCTGGTTGAGTATCGCGATCACGGTTCCTCCTTCGCCCTCCAGCCTTCTCGCATCCGTGTGCCGTCACCCGATGATCGCGGACCGATCCGATCAGAGCGACAACATCGGCCGCGACCCTTACCCCCGCGCAGCAATGCCCGCCGACGAACCCGAATCGCGTGCAGTGTGGCCCGTACGCGACCTTCGTCTCCCGTGCAATACCCGCATGGGGATCGTTGCCATCGCCAGCGCGGTCGCCGCAGCACTGGTGCGGAACCTGCCGCTGGGGCTAGCCTGCCCTCACCGCCGCCCTCTCCTTGAGATGGTCCGCGCGGAGTGAATGGAGCGGGCTCCATGATCAGGCATACACGCGTCGCATCCGTCCTTCTTTGCGCCGTTCTTCTGACTGGGTGTTCTCCGTCTCTGTCGCCGTCATCGACGGAGACGGACAGTGCCCCGGTCGAACCCTCATCCGCCGCGCCCGTACTCGGCGCGGGAGAGCAACTCCTGGAACCGGGCACGTACCTCATGGAGCCCTCAGGGGTACTCGGCGGCGCACCGTATCCAGACTTCCCCGTGACCGTACCGGAGGGGTGGACATCGGTAGACGGATGGGTCCTCAGCCAGGGACCGGTGGCAGTGCTGCTGTGGAATGTGAACCAGGTGTTCGGCCATCCCTGCCAATGGGAGGGCACCGCCAGCACCCCCGGGGACTCGGTCGACGACCTGGTGGCAGCGCTCGTCGCCGTTCCGCTGCGGAAACCCACGACACCTGAGCCGGTCGAGATCGATGGTCGCACCGGCATGTACTTCGAATGGAGCGTGCCGGCCGACATCACCTACGACGGCGAGGACTTCCCCGACTGCGACGCCAAACCCGGCGATCACCACGACTTCGTCAGCTGGACGGGAATCGGCCAACCCTCGACCCGGTACCACCAGGGCCCCGGCCAGATCGACCGCGTCTGGATCATCGACGCGGACGGCGAGCGGCTGGTCATCGAAGCATTCTCGATGCCCGACGCGACCGAGGACCAGATCGCCGAGATTCACGAGATAGTCGAGTCGATCCGCTTCCTCAATGACTAGGCGCGACGTTTGCCGCCGTTCTCCGGCCGGTACTACACCCGCCGCTTTCGTGCACCGCCCGCATGGGGATCGGTTGGGCCGCCAGTCGAGGCGGCGCGTTTGCTGCAAGGGATAGGGCGGGCGGACGTTGATGGTTTCCGGTTTGCGGCGAGCTCGGACACCCGAAGTATTGTGTGCGAGTGATCACCGAAGCTCGCCTGCATCAGATGGCGGCCGACCTCATCGGGGTCGATGGAGTTGCGGCTGTGGTGTTGGGTGGAAGCCGCGCCCGCGGCACCCATCGCCCCGACTCCGACGTCGATCTGGGTGTCTACTACGAGCGCGGACGGTTGGATGTTCGGGCGCTCGAGGTGCTCGCGGAGCGGTGGGTCGGCGCGCCGGCGCAGGTTGCGCGCCCCGGGAGCTGGGGTCCGTGGGTCGATGGCGGCGCGTGGCTGACCGTCGACGGTACTCCGGTGGACTGGATACTGCGTGATCTGGATCGCGTCCGGGAGCAGTGCGAGCGGGCGACCCGGGGAGAGTTCGCGTTCTTCAACCAGCCCGGTCACCCGTTGGGGTTCTTGGACGTCGCCTACGCCGGCGAGGTGGCGACCGCGTTGCTGCTCCGAGACCCGACGGCAGTCTTGGCCGGGCTGAGGGGTTCCATCACTCCGTACCCACCGGCCCTGCGGGATGCGATGCTCCGCAACCTCTGGCAGGTGGACTTCCTGCTGGATGGTGCAGCGAAAGGCGCGAAGAGGGGGGACACCTCCTACGTTGCGCTGTGCGCGGCGCACGCTGTGCTGCTCGTGGCGCACGCATGGCATGCCGCTGCCGGCGAATGGGCGACCAATGAGAAGGGGCTGGTCCTCGATGTGGAACGGCTGGGCATCGAGACGAACGGGTTCACGACGTCCGCGACGCGTCTGCTCGGATCGCTCGGCCAAGATCCCGGCGAGCTCGACCATGCGATCGGACAGCTCCGCGGACTTCCCCGCCCCGACTCAGCTCAGTGATCGCGCCGATCGGCCTCACCACAGGCGGACTCAGTCCTGGGCGCTACCGGATGTCGAGTACGCCAGACCGCGTGGCGTGGAGGGATCGTCCGGCCAATGGCAGCTATTCGCCGTCGGGTGCCGTTGCCGGTGGGCGGGTGGGGTGGGTGGATCTGAGTTCTCGTGCTACGAGATTGGGCCGGTAGCCGAGTTCATCGATTACCGCCTGTACGCGGCGCCGGGTCTCCTCCGCCACATTGCCGTAGCCGTTCGCCACGTTGGAGACGGTCTTGATCGACACACCTGCGCGTGCGGCCACATCGATCAGTCGCGGCACACGACTGCCGTCGAACGCAGTGGGGATCACTTCTCCCGGGGACCGGACGGCGCTGTTTCGTCGGCGCATCTTGATGTAGTTCCCGCACCCGGCCATCGAGCACCACCGCCCGGACTGGTTGCGGCTGCTATCCCAGTACGCCCAACGACATGAATCACGCGAGCACGCCTTCAACCTGCACCAACTGCCATCGGCGGCTGATGTCGTGATCGCTTCCAGGATCGGGCCGAGCCAGGTGGCGAAGCCCGCCGCGCTGTTCGCGGATAGGCGGACCGAGCCCGCCGAGTCGAAGTCCATCCGCAGGGGCACAGCGCTCAGCAACTGATTGAGGTCGTCGACCGCGGCCTGGAGCGGCTCGTGGCCGGCATGGGACAAGAGCACCTCGCGCAAACCTTCCCGGGTTCTACGAGCGAAGTCGAGATCCGCGCGGTTGAGAGCGTGTCTCGTTCGGTCGGTGTTCTCGGCGAACCAATCTGCCAGGTCGCTCGGCGTCTGCCAGGCGTCCTCGTCGACTTGCCACTCAACGGTGTTGACGAAGTCGCGCACCAGACGCACTGCCGCAGGTGGGATGCTGGACGTCTCTGACATGACTCCAACAAAACTACTTTGTTGGTGTCAATTCAAGCGTGTCCGCACAGCGAGCTCGCATCGTCGTGCTCTCGCTGGCTGTGATGCGCCCTCGGGCCGGCGCTCAAGCGAACGTCCAACGCACGGCTTCAGGCCCGCACGCCTCACTCCTGCTCCGTGCACTGCCCGCATAGGGATCTGGCACCGCGGGGTGAGGCGGCTGTTCACAAGATGTGACCAAGGCCTCTGAACGTGTCCGCCCGCGCAGTGGATCCTGGCACACGCGGATTCACACGCGGGACAAGTACCCACAACGAGCCTCGGGAGGACTCCAATGAAGATTCGCAAAGCGGTCGTGCCACTCGTCGTCTGCACCGCGCTTGTGCTCGGTGGGTGCTCCGCTGGAGGAGATGGTGCAAGCAGCACCTCTTCCTCACCCGCAGCGATCGAGGTCGAAGAGCAGCTGGTCACCGTCGACGTGCGGATCGCACGCTCACTGTTCGACCCGGACGGCTCGCTCACCGATGACGAGATCGTCGCCGGCGCGGCCGAGAACGGGATCGTCGCGGTTGTCGATGGCGACACCGTCATCTACACGATGACGAAGCCTCAGCGGGACGAGATGCTCGACCAGATGCGTTCGTCCGCGCAGGAGGCCGCTGATGAGTTGGTCGCGGACGACACGAACTCCGTGACCGGCGTGGAGTTCAACGACTCGATGACCTCGTTCACGGTCTCCGTCGACGCCGATCGGTACACCCAACTCGAGAGTCTGATGGCCCTCGGCTTCTACATCCAAGGCGCGCTGTTCCAGCAGTTCGATGGCGTGGCGACGGACGACATCGATGTGATCGTCGAGTTCGTCGACGACGCGACCGGTGAGGTGCTCAACACCGGCTCGTACCAGGAGATGCGCGAGAACCTCGAGCAGTAGGGCGCAACCACGCTCATCGAATGGGTGAGCAGTCACCACGAACCCGCGGCGTGACCTGCTCGAGTCCTCTGCGCTGCGCGCCGTGGATTCGAGCGGCCGGCCGAACGGAATGCCCAGCCGTGCCGACGTCTGGGCGTCGACATGGCGGCGCCCGCCGACCGACCATACGCGAACGGTCGCCCCGGTGAGTCGAACAGCATCCGGGTCTATGCTGACGGCGTCGAAGGAGGAGCACCGTGGCTGTCGACATCGAGGTCGTCCCGCTCGAGAAGCCGGACGACGTGAACGTCATCGTCGGTCAATCGCACTTCATCAAGACCGTCGAGGATCTGCATGAGGCGCTGGCCGGAGTCGGCGGCGGACTGAGATTCGGAGTGGCGTTCTGCGAGGCATCCGGTCCACGGCTCGTCAGACGGACCGGCAACGACGACGCGCTGGTCGACCTCGCCGTCGCCGCCGCGTCGGCCATCGGGGCCGGGCACTCGTTCGTGATCATGCTGCGCGACGGCTTCCCGGTGAGCGTGCTGAACCAGGTCAAGGCGGTGCACGAGGTATGCAGCATCTTCTGCGCCACGGCGAACCGGGTGCAGATCCTCGTCGCCGTCACCGATGCCGGCCGCGGCGTGACCGGCGTCATCGACGGCGAGCCGCCGGTGGGCGTCGAGACCGAGCAGGATGTCACGGACCGCAAGGATCTCCTGCGCGCCATCGGCTACAAGCTCTGACGCGGCGCAGCGACCTCCCGTGGGACCTCGACCGGCAGCGGCATGGCTAGCCGGCGGTGACGAAGGTTCCTTGGTGGAACAGCATCCGCGGTGCTCCGTCGACCGACGTCCAGATCGACGAGTGTCGGCTGTCCTGAGTCGAACCGTGGATCAGGTAGGTCACGAGCGCGACGTCCTGAGCCAGTTCGCGCAGTTCCCATTCAGCCGTGACCGCCGGCCCGCGATCTTGTTCGGCCCGGAGCGCGGCGACGATGTCATCCCGCGACCAGCGCGTGCCCGACCGCAGCGCCACTAGGATTCCGGCATGTCGTTGCTCCGAGCCGTCGTCCTGCCGGGGCTCGGCGCGATCGCCGTTCTCGCCGCGGCCGGGCGGGTGATCCGGCTCCTCGGCGGCGACGACCCACGCGAAGACCGGGCCCTGCGTGCGCTCCAGGACGCGTTCGGCCACCGGCCGGACGACGGCGATGCCGCGGGCGCGACCGACCCCGCCGAACCGACCTGGCCGCGCGGGCCGATCGACCAGGTCACCCAGCCGCTCTCGTGGTACTCCGGCGTGCCCCAGACCATCGCGAACGGGGCGATCTGGTGCGGCGTCATCTGGCTGTCGACGCGCAACCGGCGCTCCGCGGTCGCCCCGGCGGCGGCGCTCGCCCTCGAGACCGCGTGCTTCGTCGCATCCGCGGCGCTCGTGAGACGGCCACGACCCCAGGGGGTGTGGCGCCCGGAGCAGCCGCACGCGACGTCGTCGTTCCCCTCGGGGCACACGGCCGCAGCCTTCGCGCTCCACGGCACGCTCGCCGACCTGCTCGACCGCCACGGCGCCCGTGGCGCGCGGTTCCTCGGCCCCCTTCTTCGATACGGGATGCCCGGCGCGATCGCGTTCTCGCGGGTCTACCGCGGCCAGCACCACATCTCGGACACCGTCGCGGGCGCGATGCTGGGACGGTGGAGCGCCACTGTGGTGCGGCGGGAGCTGATCCTGCCATAGACGGGCGGGAAGCCCCGCCCGTCGGGCGGGGACGGTCCTGTTGTTCCCGTGGCGAGGGAAGCGTAGGTTCGGGAGCGGATCGCAGACGCCAACTCCCTGGGGAGGATCGCACATGCTCCGTCACTCAACACGAACCGCGCGTCGAACCACCCTCGTCGCCGCGCTCGGGATCACCGCCCTCGCACTGCTCACTTCGTGCGGCCTCGGACCCCCGGATTCGAGCGGATCCAACGACTCTTCCGCAGGCGGCGGCGACTCCTCGACAGGTTCCGGCGACGCCGGGGACGGTACGAGTGGGCAGGTGGTGAATGCGCAACCGGCGGGGACCGCGTACGTGCAGGTCGAGGGCCTCGAGATCACCCTGAGCGACGCCGGCGGCCTCCAGTGCTCCGTCTCGACCGAGTCGGTCACCTTCGCGTTCCGAGAGGGGGACAACGCGATCACCCTCGGCGGGGGCATGAACGCGACGGACGGCGGCTGGATGGGATCGGTCGATTTCCGGATCGCAGACCCGGAGTCCGAGCCCGGGCCGATCACCTACTTCCCCGCGATGACCGGCGGGCTGGTCGACGGCGACGTCGGCATCGACGGTGCCAGCTTCTCCTACTCCGGCCCGATGATGAAGCAGCCGGCGAATGACGGCTCCAACCCGGACCCGGTGAACGCCGGCGACGCGGTGATCAGCATCACCTGCCCATAGGCGGCGCACAGCGAAGCAGAACTCCTTCGCAGCCTCGGGAACGGCGCGTACCGGTTGGCGTGCGGTGATTGGACGGTGGGTGACCTTCGGCCCTGGTTCGTCATGGCGGACCCGTGTCCGAATGAGGGGCATGCGCACGCAGTCCCGTGGCTTCGGCAGAGCGGTCGGCGCCGTCGCCGTCGTGGCGGCGACGCTCGCCCTCGGGACCGGATGCAGCGGCGGCCCGTCGCCCGAGGAACTGGCGGCCGTCGACTACACCCCGGTCGCGGGTGACGACTGGCAGGTGTCGACCCCGCCCGATGCGGGACTGGATCCGACAGCGGTGGCGGAGCTGTACTACGACGCGGGGAAGCTCAGCGTCGGCCGCGACGACGCCACAGGACGACTCCCGCGATCGTGCCGAAGGCCGCGATCGCCACCGCGATGCACGCGAACAGGATGTACCGGGCCTCGGTCACGCCCCCGGCGTAGGGCTGGCTGTCCGACCAGTCCAGACTCACCCGCACGAACACTCCCGCGAGCAGCCAGCATCCGACGCCGACGGCGACCGCGGCGACACCCCTCGAACCGCGCGACATGGACACCGCCACATCGTAGACCGCCCCGCCGTGACCTTCGACCCTGGCGTTCGGCACCAGGATGCGGGAGAACGGGAGCATGTCAGTCGCGCGGCTCGCTGCGGTGCTCGTAGCGCTCGGCTTGGTGCTCACGGCCTGCGGGCCGTCGGCAGAGGACCTGGAGGCCGTCGACTACGCCCCGGTCACCCAAGACGAATGGCCCGTGTCGACCCCGGAAGCGCAGGGTCTCGATCCGGACCTCGTGGCCGAGCTGTACTACGACGCCGCGCGACTGGAGACGGCGTACAGCCTGCTGGTGTTCAAGAACGGCTACCTCGTCGCGGAGGACTACTTCGGCATCGGCCGTCCGGATCTGCAGGTCAACGTCCACTCCGTGACCAAGAGCATCAACTCGGCGCTGGTGGGACTCGCCCTCGAGGAAGGATGCCTGACGAGTCTCGATCAGAAGCTGATGGAGTTCTTCCCGGAGTTCGAGAATCGGATCACCGACAACAGGAAGAACGACATCACCATCCGGCAGATGCTGCAGATGCGGGCCGGCTTCCCGTGGGAGGAGTCCAGCGCCGAGGGAACGGAGTGGCTCTTCACCGGGTTCCATGAGTCCGATCTGGTCGGGGTGCCGCTCGCCTACGACCCCGGCACCGACTCGACGTACAGCAACTTCACGGCGCATCTGCTCGGCATCATCGTGTCCCGGGCCTGCGGTACCGACCTCAAGACATTCGCCCAGGAGCACCTGTTCGATCCCCTCGGGATCACGCCCGGCTTCTGGCAGACCGACTGGGACGGCAACTACCTGGGCTTCTCCGACATCGACCTGTCGTCGACGGACCTGGCCGCCTTCGGCCTCATGTACCTCGACGACGGAAGCTACGAGGGAGTCCAGGTCGTCCCCTCGGAATGGGTCGAGGAGTCCCTCGATATCTACTCGGAGGGAACCTGGACGGTACGCGTCGGAAGCAACTGGGGCGACAACGCGTACGGCTATCAGTGGTGGTCGATTCAGGCCGGGAACCACCGCTACAACCTCGCATGGGGTCACGGCGGCCAGCAGATCGCGCTGATCGAGCCGCTCGACATGATGATCGTCTTTCTCGCCGACCCGCTCCACCTCCAGCACGGAGACGGACCGTGGAAGATCGAGAAGGCGAACCTCAACCTGGTTGCCGACTTCGTCGCCTCACTTCCGTAGTCGGCCAGAGACGATGCGGATGCCTGACAGCGCCCTTCCCTGAGATGCTTCCCCGCTGGTCGCGCGGGACGCCGCCGTGTTCGACGAGCGAAGCCGGGTCAGATCGCCGAGAGGAGCGCCTCTGCCGCCGCCCGCGAGTGCGCGAGCCGGGTGGGGTCACGGTCGAAATCGCCCAGGAAGACCGAGCCGAGGGCACACGTGAGCACACCCCAGGAGGCGGTGACGCAGGCCTCTTCGGTGGCATCCGGGTGCGCCCGGCCCACGAGTTCTGCCAGCTCAATGCGGGTCGCCGTGTACGCGGCGGTGAGCACCTCGGCGATCGAGGGCGTCGTGCGCGAGAGTTCGACCAGCCCCAGCACCACCGCATTCTCGGCATCCGGTGAGCCGAACTCCGGGCCGAAGAGATAGTCGAGGGCGGCCGTCAGGTCGGCTGTTGCGGTGGGCAGGATAGAGCCGACCGTGCCGCCGGCATCGGCGAACACGGCGATCGCGGTGTCGAGCAGCAGCTGGTCGCGGTTGCCGACGAAGTGCCGGACGTGACCGCGTGACATGCCGACGGCATCCGCGATCCGGTCGAGCGTCGTACCGCTGACGCCGTGCTCGGCCATGGTGGCCATCGTCGCCTCGATGATCTGCTCTCGACGCTCGGCCGCAACGGATGGGCGTGCCATGCTCGCGTCTCCTCTCCTGGGTAGGCGGCGGACGTGAGCCAGCCCTCCATCAGCGCCGAGTGTAACGGCTCCGTAAATTCTAGTCTAGTCGGACTTGACTAGAAACGTTCGGCTCCGTAGCGTGACCTTCAATCCGCCGCGGACCCGCGGCATCCACGACAGAGGAGCACCATGCCCGACCTTCTGCGCACGCCTCCGGCACCCGAGAGCGACCTCGCGTTCCCGGTCCGGATCCGCATGCGCGACGGCGTGCTGCTCGCCGGGGACGTGTATCTGCCGGGCGCTCCCGCGAATGCCGACACGACTCCGGGCGACACCGTCCTGATCCGTCTGCCCTACGACAAGTCGGGGGTCTACTGCTTCATCCCGCTCGTCGCCGAGTACCTCGTGCAGCACGGCTATCGGGTGGTCGCGCAGGATGTGCGGGGCAAGTTCCGTTCACAGGGAGACGCCCTGCTGTTCGTCAACGAGGTCGATGACGGGTACGACACGATCGAGTGGATCACGCAGCAGTCCTGGTCCAACGGCCGCGTCGCGATGTGGGGCGACAGCTACTACGGCTACACGCAGTGGGCCGCAGCGGCCAGTGGTCACCCCGCCCTCAAGGCCATCTCGCCACGAGTGACCGGCACCGACCTCGGCGAACCGGTGCGCCGCGATCAGGCGGGCCGCACGCGAGACGTCGAGTGGGCCGTGACCTACCTGTACCCCCTCACCCAGTTCTTCGACCGCGACATGCTGCACTGGGAGCCCGACTGGGACCGGCGGGATTTCGCCGCGCAGGCCGAGGAGTTCATGGCCCAGGTCGGCACGCGAGGCCTGTCCTATGACCAGTGGTACCCGCATCCGGTGCTGCTCCCCCGCTTCCCGAACGGCGACCCGTTCGCCGGACGCTCGGTGCCGGCGCTCCACACGATCGGCTGGTGGGACAACTGCGCCCCGCTGTCCTGGGCGGACGTGGAGCGGATCCGGCGCCACCCCAACTGGGACGCCCATCACTACCTGCGCATCGAGCCGATCGACCACGAGAGCTTCCAACTGCTCGAAGCGGACGAGGACCGGGTCGAGGACCGCACCGACGAGCAGATCCGAGCCCTCCTCCCCCGCACGCTCGACCCGGCACTGGCGTTCTTCGAGGTGTTCGTGCGCGGCAACGGTTCCGCGACGGACCTGCCTCGTGTCGCCTGGAACCTCGCCGGCACGGCGGGGATGCGCGAGAGCGAGACGTGGCCGCCTTGCGGAGCGGATGCCGTCACCCGATGGGCGACCGATGACGGTGCGCTCGCCGTCACGCCTCCGACGACCGAATCAGCACTGGCGTGGGTTCACGATCCCGCCGACCTGGTTCCCTCGAGCGCTCCCGACGCGTTCTCCTTCCTGCTGACCAAGCCGGACGAGGCGCCGCTCGGCGAGCGCCCCGACGTCATGCGTTTCGACACCGCCCCCGCTGCGGCCGATGTCGATCTGGCCGGCCCCGTCTCGGCACGGGTGCGCGTCTGTTCCGACGGGCCGGTCATGGACGTCTTCGTGCGGCTGCTCGACGTCGCGCCCGACGGCACCGCGCTGCGCATCGCCCGCGGTCAGCAGCAGCTGCTGGATGCGACCGAGCCGGCCACGGTGACGATCGGCCTGGGTCACATCGGATACCGGGTGCGAGCCGGCCATCGCCTGCGCGTGCACGTGAGCAGCAGCGACTATCCCGAGTTCCTCCCGCAGACCGGCACCGGAGCCGACCCGTGGACCTGGGGCGAGACGCGCGCGAACACCCAATCGATGCTCGTCGGCGGCACCGACGGGTTCTCACTGACCGTCACCGTCCTCGAAGGAGACCTGCCGTGACCGCACCCCAGCTCGAGTACGTCTTCGAGATCCGCGCCGCGATCGCTCCCGAGCTCCACATCGGCCGCGGACCGGACGAGAAACTCACGTTCACACCCGTCACGGGCGGGAGCGTCGCGGGCCCCCGCCTCACCGGCGAGGTGCTCGCCGGCGGCGGCGACTGGGCCGTCGAGCGCTCCGGGACCGCGCAACTCGAGGCGAGGTACATGATCCGCACCGCGGACGGCGCCGTCATCGACGTGCTCAACCGCGGGTACTTCCGGGCGAGCGCCGACGTGCTCGCCCGCATGGAGCGCGGAGAGAACGTGCCCGCCGACGAGCCCGGCCTGTACTTCCGCACCGCCCCCGTCTTCCAGACCGATGCACCCCCGTACCGCTGGCTGACCGAGAACCAGTTCATCGGCGTCGCCCGCGACGAGGACGGGGAGGTGTGCATCCGCGTCTACCTCGTCACCTGACCGACGCCCCGACACCGAACACGAAGCACACGAACAGCAACCCTCGCGGGCCGAGAGATCTAGGGCGATCCATCTCGCACCGCACCAGAAGAATGGAACAACGATCATGAAGAGAATCGGACTCCTCGCCGGCTCCGTCGCCTGCGCGACGCTCCTCGTCCTCACCGGCTGCACCGCCGAGGGCGAGGGCGCCACCGCAGACGGCGGCTTCGGAGACGTCACGCTCGTCGACGCGCTCCCCGCGGCCACGCAGCCCGTCGACGAGGTCACGTGGGCCATCGTCGAAGGCGAGCCCGCGACGCTCAACCCCGCATCGTCGGCGAACCTGATCATCCCCAACCTGTGCGACAACCTGCTGACGCTGCAGCCGGACTTCTCGATCGAGCCCGGCATCGCCACCAGCGCCGACTTCGTCGACCCGGTCACCTTCGTGATCACGCTGCGCGACGACGTCACGTTCTGGGACGGCGCACCGGTGACCGCAGACGACGTGGTCTTCAGCCTTCGCCAGAGCATGAACCCCATGTCGCAGTGGTACGGCGCCTTCGCGCTCGTCGTCCCCGACCCTGAAGCGGGCATCGTCGCCACCGGCCCCCACGAAGTCACGGTCAACTTCGTCGCGCCCGACTCGACCTTCCGCGACGCACTGGCCGGCCAGGGAGCCGCCGTGATGCAGAAGGCCTTCGGTGAATCGGTCGGCGAGGCCGTCGGCACCCCCGACGGCGGGCTGATGTGCACCGGGCCGTACGAGCTCGAAGAGGGCGGCTGGGTCCCGGGCAGCGAGATCAGCACGACCGCGAACGAGGACTACTGGGGCGGCGCTCCCCTGGTCGACACCCTGACCTACACGTTCGTCTCCGACGGCTCGACGCTCGCCACCGCGCTCACCCAGGGCGAGATCGACGGCGCGATCAACGTCTCGCCGGCATCGCGGGCCGTGTTCGAAGGGGACGGCGCCGGAACCCTCGTCGTCGGACCCTCGACGGCCTCCTACAGCTTCGGCCCCGTGTCGGCGACCAGCGCCGCCGCCAACCCGAGCATCCGTCGGGCGCTGAGCCTCGCGATCGACCGTCAGCAGTACCTGGACACGGTGGTGAACGGTCTCGGGTACGTGCAGAAGACGATCGTGCCGGAGTTCTCGTTCCAGTCGATGGATGAAGCGAGCATCTACCAGGCCGGCTACGACGCGCTGGCCGCTCCCGAGGTCGACCTCGACGCAGCCCGCCGGCTCGTCGAGGAGAGCGGCGAAGACCTCAGCGCACCGCTGGTCATCGCCGTCCCCGCCGGGGCGACGGAGTTCCAGCAGACGGCGGCCATCATCCAGAGCGCCGGCGCGCAGATCGGCCTCGACATCGAGATCGACGCGATGCAGGCATCCGACTTCGGCGCCCTGTTCTACGATCCGAGCTACCGCGAGGGAGTCGACTTCGTCGCCACACAGGGGTACCTCGAGACGCCCGGCGTGCTCGGCTACCCGTCGCTGTTCCTGATGCCGGCCGAGCTCGGCGGCGTGTTCAACTGGAGCGGATACGACAACCCGGACGTGACCGCGCACATGCAGGCAGCGCGCACCGCGACCGACGCCGAGACCGCCGCGGCCGAATTCGTCGCCGCGCAGGAGATCTTCGCGCCCGACATGCTCCAGGTGACCCTGGCCGGCACCTATCAGCTCACCTACCTGAACAGTGACCTGACCGGAGTGACCACCTCGATCGCCGCGTACAGCAGCCCCTGGGCTCTGCACCTCGGCGGCGAGTGACCGAGCCGGTCCCGACGACGTCATGACACCACTCACCGGACCGGAGTCGCGGAGCCGCATCCGCGCAGGATCCGCGACTCCGCCGGTGGGTGCGCACATGACACCCAGAACACCTTCGACCGGCGAAAGCGGGGTGCACACGCTGTGAACGCGACGACCAGAACACTGCTGGGCAAGCTCGGCGGCCTGCTGCTCACACTGCTCCTGGCGAGCATCGTGATCTTCTCGGCGCTGCTGCTCACCGGCGACCCGATCGCGGCGCTGGCCGGCGGCGCGAAGCCGAACCCCGAGCTCATCGCCCAGATCCGCGCCGAGTACAACCTCGACGACCCCGTGTGGTCGCGCTACTGGCAATGGCTCACCGGGGCCGTCCAGGGCGACTTCGGACGCTCCTTCGTCTACAAGACCGACGTCATGACGCTCGTCGCGCCCCGCTTCGCCGTCACCCTGCAGCTCGTGCTGCTCACCGTCGCGATCATCCTGATCTTCGGCGTCGGTTCGGGCGTTCTCGCGGCGATCCGCGGCGGCGCGGTCGACCGCACGGTCACCGTCCTCACCGCGCTCGGGATGGCGCTGCCGACGTTCGTGGTCGCCATCCTGCTGATCTGGATCTTCGCCAAGACACTCGGCTGGTTCCCCGTGTACGGCGAGGGAGAGGGATTCTGGGATCGCCTGTGGCACCTCATCCTGCCCGCCGTCTCGCTGGCGGTGCTGTTCAACGCCTACATCAGCCGCGTGACGCGCAGTTCGCTCGTCGCCCAGCTGCACTCCGAGCACGTCGACACCGCCCGCGTGCGCGGCGTCCCCCGCGCGCGCATCTTCGGCGCGCATGTCTTCCGCAATGCGTCTCCGCAGATCCTCGCCATCGCCGGCACCACGATCGCGGGGCTCTTCGCCGCGTCGGCGATCGCCGAGGTGGCGTTCGGGATCGGCGGCATCGGATCGCTGCTCGTCCAGGCGGCGGCACGCGCAGACCTGCCGGTGGTCCAGATCGTCTCGCTGATCCTCGTCACCATCTTCGTCGTCCTGAACGCGATCGCCGACGCGATCAGCCTGCTCATCGATCCGTCCAGCGTCGCCGGAGGGAGCAGCGCATGAGCGTCGCACAGATCGCCCGCGGGCGGGTCCCCGGCGCCGCGCGCCGCGCCGCGGCGAAGGACTGGATGTTCCTCGCCGCCCTCGTCGTCTTCGGACTGGTCGTCGTCGCAGCCGTCCTCGGACCGTGGCTCGCTCCCTACGACGCCAACCAGCTGTACGCCGGCCCCGTGAACGGCGCGCCCAGCCTCGCGCACCCGTTCGGCACCGACGACCTGGGCCGCGACATCCTCTCGCGCACGCTCGTCGGCGCCGGCGCGAGCGTCTTCGCACCGATCGTCGTGGTGGTGCTGTCGACACTCATGGGGCTCACCGCCGCGGTCGCCGCCGCCTGGTTCGGCGGGTGGGTCAGCGGCGGCATCGCGCGCATCATCGACGTGATCTTCGCGATCCCGGGACTTGTGATCGCGGTCCTCGCGGTCGCGATGTTCGGCAAGGGCCTCGTCGCACCCGTCGTCGCCCTCGCGATCGCCTACATCCCCGTCGTCGCACGGCTGTCCCAGACGGCGGCATCGCGAGAGCTCGGCCTGCCGTACATCGCGGCGCTGCGGGTGCAGGGCGTGTCGAGCCCGGCCATCTGCTTCCGGCATCTGGTGCCGGCGATGATGCCTCTCGTGGCCGCACAGATGGCGATCGGATTCGGCTACGCGATGCTCGATCTCGCCGCGATCTCCTTCCTCGGCCTGGGGCAGCAGCCGCCCGCCCCCGACTGGGGCTCGATGATCGCCAGCGGGCAGGCCGGCATCCTCGCCGGGGCGCCCGAGCAGTCCGTGTTCCCGGCGGTCCTCGTCGTCGTGACGGTGCTCGCCGTCGGCATCATCGGCGCCCGCGTGACCGTGTGGGCCGAAGGGAAGGAACGATGACCACCCCGATCCTCGAAGTCGACGGCCTCGACATCTTCGCACCCGGCGAACCGGAACCGCGCCAGCTGGTCTTCGGGAGCAGCCTGACCGTCGAGCGCGGCGAAGCGGTCGCACTGGTCGGCGAATCCGGCTCGGGGAAGACCCTCACCGTGCGGGCGATCGCGGGGCTCCTGCCCGACGGGTTCACCACGCGCGGCGCCATCCGCATCGATGGTCAGGATCTTTCCGCTCTGGCGCCGCGCGCGGTGACGGACCTGCGCGCCCACCGCGTCGGGATGATCTTCCAGACCCCGCGAGCGCACCTCAATCCGCTGCGCACCATCGGCGACTTCATGACCGAAGCGCTGATCCACGTGGCGCGCGTGAAGCCGGATGCCGCACGCGGACGGGCCATGGACCTGCTCGACGAGGTCGGCATCACCGATCCCGGCCGTCGCATGCACCAGCATCCGGCGGAGCTGTCCGGCGGCCTGCTGCAGCGGGTGATGATCGCCGCGACGCTCGCGATGGACCCCGAGATCCTCCTCGCCGACGAGATCACCACCGCGCTGGACGTGACGACGCAGGAGGAGGTCATGGCGGTGATCGCCGACCTCCGCGCCCACCGCGACCTCTCGCTGCTGTTCATCACCCACGACCTCGCCCTCGCCGGCGCCGTATGCGACCAGGTCAACGTCATGCAGCACGGGCGCATCGTCGAGACGCTGAACGCGGCGACGATGCGCCAGGACGCGACGCAGGAGTACACGCGCGTGCTCATGTCCGCCGCCCTCGACGAGGCGGCGCCCCACGACGTCGCGGATTCGGAGACACCGCCGCTGGTCGCGATCGAGAACCTGCAGAAGACGTACCGCGTGCGCGGTGCGTCCCGGGGAAAGGACACGCTCGTCGCGGTCGACGATGTGTCCTTCGAGGTACCCGCAGGCGGGGCGGTGGGAATCGTCGGCGAGTCCGGTTCGGGCAAGTCCACCACCGCGCGGATGCTGCTCGGCCTCGAGCATCCCGACGCCGGCACGATCACGGTCGACGGACGCGACTGGAGCGGTCCCGCACGCACCGGCGCGGAACGGCGACGACGAGCGAAGATCGCCCAGATGGTCTTCCAGGACCCCTACCAGTCGCTGGACAGACGGCAGACCGTGCGGCAGTGCCTCGTCGAAGCGATCCGCGTCCACCGGCGCCGCGAGGACAGGTCCGCGATCGACGCGCGCGTCACGGAGCTCCTCGGTCAGGTCCGGCTCGACCCCGCCCTGCTCGACGCACGCCCGCGGGCGCTGTCGGGCGGCCAGCGTCAGCGTGTCGCGATCGCCCGGGCCCTCGCCGCGGACCCGGCGCTGCTCGTCCTCGACGAAGCGGTCTCGGCACTCGACGTCACAACGCAGGTCGAGATCCTCACCCTGCTCGACGGCATCCGCCGAGACACCGGCGTCACCTTGCTGATGATCACGCACGACCTCACCGTCATCCGCCGGCTCTGCGATCAGGTGGTGGTCATGCGGCACGGCAGAATCGAGGAGTACGGCAGCGCCGCCGGGATCATCGACGAGCCGAAGGCCGACTACACCCGGCTGCTGCTGGATTCGATCCCGCGGGAAGGGTGGAAGCCGCGCCGCAGGCGTCTCGGCCGCACCCAGGCGCTCCCCACCGTCACCCGCAGCACGTTGATCACCGAACACCCGGAGCCGCGACCATGACCGAGGACACCCTGATGGAGCCGGGATTCGAGTACTGCTTCGAACTCCGATGCCGCGTCGACGCCCCGATCCCCCTCGGCGGCGCCGTCCCCGGCGAAGGGCGTCACTTCGCCCGCGTGTCCGGCGGCAGCTTCGGCGGGCCCCGGCTCAGCGGAACGATCCTCGACAGCGGAGGCGACTGGTGGAACGCGCGGGGACTCACCGTCGCCCTGGACGCCCGCTACGTCATCCAGGCCGATCTGCCGGGCGGTCCGGTCGGCGTCGAGGTCGTCAACCGCGGCATCTGGCGCACCGACGACGAGACCTTCGCGCGCATGCGCGCCGGTGACCACGTGTCCGAACGGGACCTCTACTACCGAACCGCGTTCGAATTCCGCACCGATCACCCCGACCTGCAGTGGCTCACGGAATCGGTCTTCGTCGGATACGCGCGCCCGGAACCGCGGCTCGTCGTCATCCGGGTGTTCCGCCTGATCTGAGTCAGGGCGCACCGCATCTTCATCGCAGAGAGAGTTGACACATCCATGACCGAACCGGCAGATCTCGTCATCGTGAACGGACGGGTCTTCGACGGCAGAGTCCGCACACACCACACCGCCGTCGCCTCGACCGGCGAGCGCATCGTCCGGGTCGGGTCCGATGAGCAGGTCCGCGAACTGATGACCGACCGCACGCGCGTGATCGATGCCGCGGGAGGCCTCATCCACCCCGGCTTCGTCGACGCCCACGTGCACGCGGTGTTCGCGGGCGTCGAGCGGCTGAGCCTCGATCTGACCCCCGCGCAGAGCGTCGAGGAGACCCTCGACCTCGTCCGCGCCGGTGCCCAGCGCACCGCCACCGACTGGCTGACGGGTGGCGGGTGGAGTCACGAACTCTTCCCCGCTCCCACACGCGAGATGCTCGACGCCATCGTCCCCGACCGGCCCGTCGCGCTCAGCGACGCCGGACACCACACGCTGTGGGTCAACTCGAAGGCGCTCGAGCTCGCGGGGGTGGACCGCGACACCCCGGTTCCCGCCAACGGGCACATCCACGTGGATGCCGACGGAGAGCCCACGGGATACCTCAATGAGACCGCCGCCGAGCTGGTCGGCCGCATCATCCCGCCCGCGACCGACGACGAGATGCACGCCGGGCTGCTCAACGCACAGGAGTACCTCTGGTCGCTGGGCGTCACCGGATGGCACGAGGCGATCCTCGGTGAGTTCAACGGCAAGGCCGACTGCACACCCGCCTACCTGCGCGCGATCGCCGACGGAAGCCTCACGAGCACCACCTCCGGCGCGCTGTGGGTCCCGCGCGGCCTCGCCCTCGAGGACGTGCCGGCGCTCGTGACGCGCTTCATCGAGCTGCGAGAAGACAACAGGACGCTCGGGTTCGACACGTCGACGGCGAAGGCCATGATCGACGGCGTCCCGCACGGCGAGACCGCCGCGCTCCTCGAGCCGTACTGCAACCACAGCGACGACGGCTTCGCGGGCGAACTGCACTTCGACGAGGACACCATCCGCGCGTTCGTGACGCAGCTCGACGCCGCGGGGTTCTCCTTGCACCTGCACATCATGGGCGATCGCGGCATCCGCGTCGCGCTCGACGCGATCGAGACCGCGCGCGCCGTGAACGGCTCCGGCCCTCGTCACCACATCGCCCACCTCTCGATAGTCCAGCCCGACGACGCGCGCCGCTTCGGGCCGCTCGGGATCACCGCGAACATCCAGGGCCTGTGGGCGGCACCGGATCCGTTCGTGGTCGACCTCATCGGCGAGGAGCGGATGCGGCACGGCTACCCGTTCCGCACCATGGCCGACGGCGGCGCCGATCTCGCCATGGGCTCGGACTGGCCGGTGTCGCCCGCCGACCCGTGGCTCGCGATCCACGTCACGGTCAACCGCTGGGCGCCGCTCCCCCCGGGAGCGCCTTCGACGCCGCCCGCCCCCGGTGCTCAGCCGCCGACGCTCGACGCCGAGCACCAGTCGCTCACGCTGGAGCAGTCGCTCGCCGCCTACACGAGCGGGTCCGCACAGCTCGTCCTCGGCCGACCCGGGCGAATCAGGGTGGGCGAGCGCGCCGACCTCGCCGTGGCGAGCGTCGACCCTTTCGACGAACCCGCCGAGTCCATCCACACCGTGCGCACCGCCACCACGGTCGTCGGCGGTGAGGTGATGTTCGAGTCCTGAGCCGGCCCAGACCTGCCTCGCGCGCTCGTCACATGGGCGCACGGCCGTCCCGCGTCCACTCGAGGCGATCGGCGTCAGTCCGTCGGCGTGGTCGATCGCCCCACGACCACGCCGCGGAACGACAAGGCGAGGCCTGCTGCGGTCACGGCGATGAGCGCCAGCCCGAAGTAGCCGAAGGCCTGCTGGTTGTCCGTCGACAGCAGCCCCACCACCCCGGGCAGCATGTAGAGGGGCAGAATCCACATCGCGAACCAGGCCCACCGCTGCCCCGTGCGCAGCCCGAACACGCACACGAGCACCGCGAACGCGCCCACGGCGACCGTGCCCGACAGGTTCGACGCCTGACCGATCTCCCACTGCTGCGTGACCGTCGGGTACACGTCGTCCAGCACCGCCCACGACACGCCGGTGTCTTGTTCGAACGTCGCCGCGGTGTCCCCCAGCAGCAGCGCGGCGCCCGACACCAGCTGGATCGCCGCGACCACCAGCACGAGCACCCATCCGACCTGTCGCATGATCGCCTCCCACTGCGCAGCTGCGCGCACGCTGTTCACGTCACGCAACTCACGTTAGGCGCGGCCGCCCTCCGAGGACAGGGAGAGGGCGGCATCGGCGCCGCGGGACACTCCGGCGCTTCGTCGCGACACGAGGGCATTCTCCCGCGGCTCTTGCGCTCTTCCACCGCGCGAACGGTCTCAGCGCCCGCTCAGTGGCGCGTGTCGCCCACGCCCTGCCACTCTTCGGCGAGCAGCCCGTAGTCCATCCCGTCGAGCCACACGCCCGATCGGTGCAGGCCCGTAGCCCGGCTGTACTCCTCGCGGCGCATGCCCAGGCGCTCCATCATCCGCCACGAGGGCTCGTTGGCGGCGAAGCATCCGGCATGCACACGGCGCAGGCCGAGCGGCCCGAAGCACACCTCGATCACCGCGCGCACCGCCTCGGTCCCGTACCCGCGCCCGTGATGCGCAGGGTCGAGCGTCCAGGCCAGTTCGGCCTGGACGGCGAGCGCATCGGCCCGCACTTCGGCCTGCGCCCACCCGTCCTCGACGCGCAGCATCACGTCGCCGATCAGCAGGCCGCGGTGGGCATCGTCGGCATCGTCATCGAGCTCGACGACGAGCATCATCGCCAGCCGTTCCGGATCCGTGAACTGCGCCCGATACGTCTCATAGTCCTCGGGCGCACGCGTGATCCACTCGCCCACCTCGGGAAGCGGCCGCCAGACCCACGTGTCTGCGACATCGGCTGCGGTCGCTCGGCGGATCAGCAGGCGCTCGGTGCGCAGCGGCCACGGGACGGTGTCGAGGGGATCCACAGAGTCACCGTAGCGCGCAGGGGGCGGCCGAACGGGTGCGACCGCCGTGCCACACTCGTCGGGTGACGTTCACCGTGGCCGCTCGGCGTGGGGTCGACGGTGGCCGCCCAGTTCCGCGCGGCCGTCCGCTTCTCAGAGGACCGCTGATCGGCGGTCGTCCTTCCCGTCAGGTGCGCGAGTAGCAGGGTCCGGTGTGGTCGCAGGGGCCGCTCGCGGCGTGACCGGCGCACGCGGCGTCGTGCGCCGTCAGCAGAAGCGCGAGATCACCCTCGCGGTGGACGTCGCGGGTCACGACGTCATTGCACCAGGTGCAGCTCACAGCGGTCATGGGCGTGCCTCGTTCCGGGTTTGAACGTTTCGATCGCTGCGGAGAGTGTACGACGCGACCCCACGCTCGGGAAGCACCATCTTCGGCATCCCGAATCTCAGCGTGACCGGGTCGTCGGTCGCGGACTGCCCGCTCGGGTCCCTGCGCGCTCGCGGCACAGCGCTTCGGCGCGCACGGCGAATCAGCGCGAGGCGGACTCCAGACGGATCGCCGTCCGCACCGCGTGGCGGGCTCGACGGCGGTCGCCGGCGGCGTCGTAGACGAGCCCGAGCCGGTACCACGCGGCCCAGTCGTCGGGGTGCGCCTCGGCGGCGTCGCGGTACGTCGCGAACAGCGCGTCGGCGTCGTCGCGCACCACGCGACCGCTCGGACGCAGCGCCACGACCTCCTCGGGCAACCCGCCCTCCGCCTCGAGGCGGCGTCCCAGCTGGTCGGCGCGCACGCCGAACCACAGCTCGCGGCCGAGCCCCCACACGGCGATGGCCGGCAGCACGACGAGCGCTGCGCCCATCGCGATCCCGACCCCGTCGCCCGAGTTCAGCAGCGCCCACGCGCGCTGGCCGACCAGGACGATGTACAGCAGAAGGAGCGCCGCCATGACGGCGACGCCGATGCGCGCGCTCATGCGGGGGTCGTGCGGGCGACCTGACCCGAGCCGCCCTGCGGGCTGGTCTTGGGTCCGGCGTGGGTGTGACGCGGGTGGACGCCGACGTCGATGAGGCTGTCGAGCCCGATGACGATCCCCGTCGCATCGCGGGCGGCGTCGAGGGCGAGGCGGATGCCGGGGGCGTAGGCCTGCGCGGGCTCCACGGTGTCGTGCACGATCGACAGCGCCTCGCCGGGCCCCGACAGGATCGTCTCCTGCCGAGCGACGACACCCGGGCGCCGCAGCGAGTGGATCGGCACGCTCGCGACCTGCTGACCGCGCGCCCGCTGGTCGACGTGGGGGGCCGCTACCGGCCCGATGTCGCCGCGCGCGGCAGCGATGAGCTCGGCCGTGCGCACGGCGGTGCCACTGGGCGAATCGATCTTGGTGTCGCGATGGGCCTCGACGATCTCGACCGAGGGGAACAGGACGGATGCCGCCGCGGCCAGGGCAGAGGCGACGACCGATCCGAGCGAGAAGTTGGGGATGAACACCGCACCGATCTCGGCCTCTGCGATGCGCGGCTTCACGAGCGCGATGCGCTCGGCCGACCAGCCGCTCGTGCCGACGAGGACATTCAGTCCCCGGTCGATCGCGGCCTGCACGACGTCGCCCGACACGGCGGGCGTCGTGGCGTCGACGACGAGGTCGGCGCCGCCGAGCTCGTCCAGCGACGAATCGGAGCCCAGCACCGCGACCACCTCGTAGTCCTCGTGGGACTCCACGACGTCACGGATGACGCTCCCGAGCTTGCCGGTTCCGCCGACGATGGCCACGCGCGTTGTCATGGCCTCCATCCTAGGCGGCGGCCTTCGCTCGCTCCGGTCCCGCCCGCGCCTACGCTGGAAGGGTGGTCCAGCTGCGCGAATCCCCCGCCGACGCCCCCGACGCACAGGCGCTGCTCGCCGAGTACTTCCGGGCGCGCGCGGCCGGCTTCGCGGACCAGTCCATCACCTATACGACGACGTTTCCGGACGTCGCCGCGTTCACGCCTCCCCGCGGCGTCTTCGTGATCGTCGACGACGACGCGGGCTCCGCGGTCGGATGCGGCGGCATCCGCAGCATCCCCGCAGGCCCGCTGGGCGCGCGCTACGAGGTGAAGCATCTGTTCCTGCGGCCCGAGACGCGCGGCCGCGGCTGGGGCGTGCTGCTGATGGACGAGCTCGAGCGCCGGGCGCGCGCCTTCGGCGCCGCCGAACTCGTCCTCGACACCCACCATTCCCTCGAGGCCGCCGCGGCGCTCTACGCACGCTCGGGCTTCACCGCCATCGAGCCGTACAACGACAACCCCAACGCGACGCGCTGGTACGGCAAGCCGCTCGCGACCGGCTGACCGGCCTCAGGCCTCGACGGGGCGGCCGCGGTTGCGGCGCCGCACCGTCTTCGGCGCGCGTCCCCCGACGAAGGAGCGCCCCGAGTCCACGATGAAGCCCTGACGCAGGGCCTGCCGGCCGATGAGCATGCGGAAGCCCATCTCGTCGCGGTTGGTGAGCGTCACCTCGGCGGTGACGTCGCGGTCCAGCATCCGGATCGTCATCAGCACGACGTAGCGCCGCTGCGTATGGCCGCTGGAGCTGCGGATGGACCGCCGGTCGTGGACGGGAAGCTCCATCACGACCTCGTCGTCGGCGGTGCGCTGCCACGGGTGGATGCCGAAGCGCACCCACGCGGCGCCGTCGCGCTCGAACTCGTGCACGTCGAAAGCGTGCAGCGCCGACGAACGGGCGCCGGTGTCGAGCTTGGCCTTGATCCAGCCGACCTCGGCCTGGGGCAGCGCGACCCACTCCCGCCACCCCGCGATGATGTTTGAATGGACGGGCTGCCTCACTCCCCCATCATCTCAGGAACCACCCATGAAGCTCGCGATCCTCTCGCGCGCGCCCAAGGCGTACTCGACCCAGCGGCTCAAGACCGCCGCGCTGCAGCGCGGCCACAACGTCAAGGTGCTCGACACCCTGCGGTTCGGCATCGATCTGTCGGGCGACGAACCCGACCTGCAGTACCGCGGGCGGCCCCTCAGCGACTACGACGCGATCCTCCCCCGCATCGGCAACTCGATCACCTACTTCGGCACCGCCGTGGTCCGCCAGTTCGAGCAGATGGACGTGTACACGCCCAATACCGCGAACGGAATCACGAACTCCCGCGACAAGCTCCGGGCGACCCAGATCCTGTCGCGTCACGGCATCGGGATGCCCGCGACGGCGTTCGTGCGCAATCGCGCCGACGTGCGCCCCGCCATCGAGCGCGTGGGCGGAGCTCCGGTCGTGATCAAGCTGCTCGAAGGCACGCAGGGCATCGGCGTGATCCTCGCGCCCGAGGTCAAGGTCGCCGAGGCGATCATCGAGACTCTGCAGTCCACGAAGCAGAACGTGCTGATCCAGAGGTTCGTCCAGGAGAGCCGCGGACGCGACATCCGCGCGCTCGTCGTCGGCGATCGGGTCGTCGCCGCCATGCGGCGCAGCGCCTCGGGTGACGAGTTCCGCTCGAACGTGCACCGCGGCGGCACCGTCGAGCCCGTCGAGCTGACGGCGGAATACGAGCAGGCCGCCGTGCGGTCGGCGCAGATCATGGGACTCAAGGTCGCCGGCGTCGACATGCTCGTCGGCAACGACGGTCCGCTCGTGATGGAGGTCAACTCCTCCCCCGGACTCGAGGGCATCGAGACGGCCACGCGCCTGGACGTCGCCGGCGCCATCATCGACCACATCGCCAATCAGGTCGCATTCCCCGAGATCGACGTGCGCCAGCGGCTCAGCGTGTCCACCGGCTACGGCGTGGCCGAGCTGCTCGTGCACGGCGCGGCGGACATCGTGGGCAAGAAGCTCGGCGAGTCCGGTCTCGGCGAGCGAGACATCACGGTGCTGACCCTCCACCGCGGCACGACGGTGGTCCCCAACCCGCGGCGCAGCACCGTCCTCGAGGCCGAGGACCGCCTGCTGTGCTTCGGCAAGCTCGAGGAGATGCGCTCGATGATCCCCGAGCGCAGGCGGCGCCGCGCCAAGGTGCGCAAGCTCCCGAAGGAGCCGATCCCCGCCTCGTCGGACGACGACGCCGACGCTCAGACCGGATAGTCGTCGGGGAGCCCGGTGCGCAGCTCGGGCGGCAGGTGCGCCATGTCGTTGTGCGACACCAGGGTCCACGGCCGTCCCGGCTTCTGGGCGATCACCGACAGCCCGCAGTGCGCCTGGTTGAGCGTCATCCAGCGCCACTCGGGCGCCTGGAGCACCTCGCGGATGAACCACGCGATGACGAAGTTGTGCGTGATGATGAGGTCGTGGACGTCGCCTGCCTGACGCACGAGGAACTCGCTCACGGCGTCCGACATCTGGGCGCGGCCCGCGTCGATCTCGGCCTCGGTGACGCCGCCGAAGAACGGCTCGAACACCGTCGGCGTGTCGGGCGTGATCCCTGTCGGGATGCAGTCGAACAGGAGCGCCGACGGGGACGGCGTCACCGCAGGCATCCGCTCTGCGACGGCCTGTGCGGTCTGGGCGGCGCGCTCGAGGGGCGAATGACGGACGCTGTCGAAGGCCACCGACGACAGGCGGCCGGCGAGCAGTTGGGCCTGGCGTCGACCGCGGGCGGACAGGGGGCCGTCCGTGAGGCCGTGCTCGGCATCCTGATGCTCGCCATGCCGCACGAGGTAGATGTAGTGCGTCACGGACTTGAGCTCACTTCTTCGGGGGAGATTCGGCGCGGGGGCGCATCTCCCACCCTACGTGACGAGACCGAGCCGTCCGCGGAGGTGTGGACAGGTTACTCGGCGACCCGGGCGATGTCGGCGAGCTGGGACCGGCTGAGCCGCACGCCGACGCCCTGCACGAGCTCTTCGACGTGCTCCGGGGCGAACGCGTTGACGATCGGCGCGGCGACGGCCTTCTGAGCGAGCAGCCACGCGACGGCGACCGCGGCGTCGGGGACCCCGAGCTGCGTGCCGATCGCGTCGAGCGCGCGCAGCGTGCGGCTGCCGCGCCGGTTGAGGTTGGCCGCCAGCTGCGCGGCGCGGTACGACAGCGGTCCGCGCGCCCGCGAGCGATAGCGCCCGGCGAGGAAGCCGTGCTCGAGCGCGTGCGAGGGCGTCACCGCGATGCCCTGCGCCTCGGCGACCAGACGCAGGTCGGCGTCGAACTCGTGGCGCCGCAGCACGTTGAAGGGGACGTCGAGCACGTTCAAGCGCGGCAGGCCCGCCGACACGAGGATGCGCGCCTCGACCAGCTGCGCAGCCGTGTAGCCGACGGCGCCGACCGAACGCACCTTGCCGGCCTCGACCAGCCATTCGGCGGTCGCGAGAGTGTCCTCGATCGCCGTGACGTCGTCGGCGGTCGCGTCGAGGTACAGCACGTCGATGCGGTCCGTGCCCAGGCGCGTGAGGGAGGCCTCGACGGCGCGCACCAGGTTGACCGGGCCGAGGCCCGGGTGGTCGGGGTTGCCGCCGATGCGGTCGAGAAGCACCATCTCGTCGCGCAGCCCGCGGGAGCGCAGCCACTGGCCGATGATGTGCTCGCTGCGGCCGCCCGAGAAGCTGTCGGCGGTGTGGACGGCGTTGCCGCCCAGCTCGGCGTACGTGTCGAGGATGGCGTGGCTGGACTCCAGGTCGACGTTCCAGCCGAACTCGGCGCCCCCGAGGATGAGGGGGAAGATGTCCGCGCCCGAGTCGCCGAGGGCCACCCGCAGGGCGCTGCCCAGCGGCGCACCCTGGACGGGGATGGGCGCGGACGGATGCACCGCGCCGGCCTGAGGCGTCGCCGACTGCGGCTCCGCCTCTGCTCCGATCCCTATGGGTCTCATGTTCACCCCCCGCGCTCCGGCCCTGCGGCCGATTCGCGTTCCTTCGTACCCGCGCCCCCCGGCACGTACTACGAGGTTAGGACAGCGCCGAGCGCGGCTCGGCGATTGAGACGACGGTTCGGTGAAATCCCTGTAACGCTTTGGTCACGACACGCTCGATGTGCACGGATTTGTCCCCCGTTCGGTGGACGAATCGCCCCGAGACGGCGATGCCCGCCCCTCGCTGTGCGCGAGGGGCGGGCATGGT
Source organism: Microbacter sp. GSS18 (assembly GCA_029319145.1). Taxonomy (NCBI): domain Bacteria; kingdom Pseudomonadati; phylum Bacteroidota; class Bacteroidia; order Bacteroidales; family Porphyromonadaceae; genus Microbacter; species Microbacter sp. GSS18. The sequence goes on from CP119753.1 coordinate 1,541,070, forward strand.
CTTCCCGATGGGATCAGGCCTGCGCGGGAGCCTCGGCCTCGGCCGAGGCGGCCTCCTCGATGACCGGCTCGAGCGACAGCTTGCCGCGGTCGTCGACCTTGGTGATGCGCACGAGCAGCTTCTGACCGACCGACACGACGTCGTCGACGTTCTCGACGCGCTTGCCGCCGGCGAGCTTGCGGACCTCGCTGATGTGCAGCAGTCCGTCCTTGCCGGGCAGGAGCGAGATGAACGCGCCGAACGTCGCGATCTTCACGACCGTGCCGAGGAACTGCTCGCCGACCTCCGGGTTGGTGGGGTTGGCGATCGCGTTGACCTGGGCGCGGGCGGCCTCGGCCGACGGGCCGTCGGTCGCTCCGATGTAGACGGTGCCGTCCTCCTCGATGGAGATGTCGGCGCCGGTCTCGTCCTGGATGCCATTGATCGTCTTGCCCTTGGGGCCGATGAGCTCGCCGATCTTGTCGACCGGGATCTGCACGCTGATGACGCGCGGCGCGGTCGGCGCCATCTCGTCCGGCGAGTCGATCGCGGCGTTCAGGACGCCGAGGATCGTCAGGCGGGCCTCCTTGGCCTGCGTCAGCGCGGCCGAGAGCACCGACGACGGGATGCCGTCGAGCTTCGTGTCGAGCTGGATCGCCGTGACGAACTCGCTCGTGCCGGCGACCTTGAAGTCCATGTCGCCCAGCGCGTCCTCGGCGCCGAGGATGTCGGTCAGCGCGGCGTAGCGCGTCTGGCCGTCGACCTCGTCCGAGACCAGACCCATCGCGATGCCGGCGACGGGGGCGCGCAGCGGCACACCCGCGTTCAGCAGCGACAGGGTCGAGGCGCACACCGAGCCCATCGACGTCGAGCCGTTGGAGCCCAGCGCCTCGGAGACCTGACGGATCGCGTACGGGAACTCCTCGCGGCTGGGCAGCACCGGCACGAGGGCGCGCTCGGCGAGGAAGCCGTGCCCGATCTCGCGACGCTTCGGGCTTCCCACACGGCCGGTCTCACCGGTCGAGTACGGCGGGAAGTTGTAGTGGTGCATGTAGCGCTTGCTGGTCGTGGGCGACAGCGAGTCGATCTGCTGCTCCATCTTGAGCATGTTCAGCGTGGTGACACCCATGATCTGGGTCTCGCCGCGCTGGAAGATGGCCGAGCCGTGGACCCGCGGGATGACCTGCACCTCGGCGTCGAGCGGGCGGATGTCCGCCAGCCCGCGACCGTCGATGCGCACACCCTCGCTGAGGATGCGGCCGCGCACGATCTTCTTCGTGACCGACTTGTACGCACCGCCGAACTCGCCCAGCGCCGACTCGGGCAGCCGACCCTCGGCGACTGCGGCCGTGAGCTCCGCCTTCACGCGCTCCTTGATGGCATCGTCCGCGTTCTGACGCTCGACCTTGTCGGCGATCTGGTAGACGCCCGAGAGCTCGCCGTACGCGCGCTCGGCGACGAAGTCGTACGTCTCGGACGAGTACGGCGGGAAGACCGGGTACACGCCCGGCTCCTTCGACGACGTCGCGGCCATCTGGGCCTGCGCCTCGACGAGCTGCTTGAGGAAGGGCTTGGCGGCCTCGAGGCCGGAGGCCACGACCTCTTCGCTCGGCTTGGTGGCGCCGCCCTTGATGAGGTTCCAGCTGTGCTCGGTGGCCTCGGCCTCGACCATCATGATCGCGACGTCGCCGTCGGGCAGCACGCGTCCGGCGACCATCAGGTCGAACACGGACTCCTCGAGCACCTTGGTGTTCGGGAACGCGACCCACTGGTCCTCGTGGTCGCCGTGGCCAGGCACGAGCGCGAGGCGGACGCCTGCGATCGGACCCGAGAACGGCAGACCCGAGATCTGGGTCGACGCCGACGCGGCGTTGATCGCCAGCGCGTCGTAGAACTCGCCCGGAGCGATCGAGAGGACCGTCACGACGATCTGGACCTCGTTGCGCAGGCCGTCGACGAACGACGGACGCAGCGGACGGTCGATCAGACGGCACACCAGGATCGCCTCCGTCGAGGGGCGGCCCTCGCGACGGAAGAACGAGCCGGGGATCTTGCCGGCGGCGTACGAGCGCTCCTCGACGTCGACGGTCAGCGGGAAGAAGTCGAAGCCCTCACGAGGGTGCTTGCCGGCACTGGTGGCCGACAGGAGCATGGTCTCCTCGTCGAGGTAGGCGGCGACGGCGCCCTGCGCCTGCTGCGCCAGACGACCCGTTTCGAAGCGGATCGTGCGGGTGCCGAAGCGTCCGTTGTCGAGGACGGCTTCGGCTGCGGTGATTTCCGGACCTTCCAAGAGGTCCCTCCTTCTTTGTTTAGGCTCGCGCGTCCGTGTGACGCACGAGCTTTTCGTGAAGGAGCAGGAACAGGCAGATCTCAGCGCGCGGCGAGGCCGCGTAGTACCGCCATCGCTGGCCACCAGTGGACGATCACCGCGCGGCCGAAAGGGCGCCCGGGAACCCACCACAGGGGACCAGCTTCCTGCCGGCCTGCTCCGTGAGCTCATGTTGAATTGAGCGGATGCCCGTGGGCAACCTCACCGATCCTATCAGCGGGGCCCTGATCAGCCCATCTTCTGCCGACCCCGGTCGCGACGCCTCCCTGGCGGCGTGGCCGCTGCGCGCCTATCGTGGCGACATGAGCACCGACGGCAAGCCCCCCGGGGCGGCATCCGAGGACGTCAAGCGCAAGTTCCGAGAGGCGCTCGACAGCAAGAACGCCCACCACCGCGAAGGCGAGGCCCACCTGGATGGCGAATCGGCCATCCACCACACCCACGAGGCCATGACCAGACGCGAGTTCCGGCGGAAGAGCGGATAGTCATGAGCGACTTCCGCGAGCGGATCCCCGACGACGAGCGAGAGGTGCCGCTGGACGACGACGTCGAACTGGAGCTGCCTCCGCCGACCCTCGACGCCGGCGAGCGCGTCGAGGAGGACGAGGACGACGTCGAGAGCGAAGAGCGCGAGTCGGCGATCGAGTCCGGCGACCTCGACCCCTCGAGCTGAGCCGCCGAAGCGCTCCCTCACTCGAGACGTCACCGCGCGACAGCACGCAAACCGGGGCCCCGGAGGTGCTATTGCGCCGTGACGACACTGAGTCGGGCGGAGCACGCGGCGCCGAGGTCAGCGAGCGCGGGAGCGCGTCCGCGTCTCGCCGCGGCCGATCACCACGTAGTCGTCGTGCTTGGCCGAGACGCCGTCGCCTGCGGTGCGGCCGCGCATCCGCCGCCACACCCATGGCAGCGCGTCGCGCGTCAGCCATCCGGCGGGATGGGCCGGCTCGTCCTCCTCCGAGTGGAGGATCGCGTCGAGATCGGCGAGCTCGGCGGCATCGGGCACGCCGAGGGCCGCGGCCGCGCGATAGGCCAGGAACCGGTGGCCCCCCGAGCGCAGGTGGACGCGATCGTCGGCCCACATCGCCGAATCGCGCATCGCCGGCTGCGGCTCGATGTCGACCAGCCGGGCGCCGGTCTCCTCGGCGATGCGGCGCAGGTGCACGTTGTACGCGCCGAAGCGCCTCGCGAAGAGCCGCGCCGCGCGTCGCGGCGGAAGGAAGGTGGTGACCAGCAGCACGTCGGCCCCCGCGGCGCGCAGTCGGCGCACGGCGCCCTCCACGCGCGCGGCGAGCGCTTCGGGGTCGGCCGATGGGCCGACCAGATCGTTGGCGCCGATCAGGATCGAGACGAGGTCGGGCCGCAGCGCGAGCGCCACCGGCAGCTGCTCGTCGACGAGGTCGGCGACCCGGCGGCTGCGCACCGCGAGGTTGGCGTAGCGGAAGGGGCCGTCCTGGCCGTGAGCGAGCAGCTGGGCCAGGCGGTCGGCCCAGCCGCGGTACTCCCCCGCGTTCATGCGGGAGGAGTCGCACAGCCCCTCGGTGAGCGAGTCGCCCAGCGCGACGAAGCGACGCCACGGCCGCGCGGGCGCGATGTCGTCGACCGGATCGGGACGCCGCGTGCCGCGCACGAGCAGGCTGTCGTCCATCGCGCGCAGCTCGATCGCCTGCCGGTAGTGCCCGGTGAGCCGCTCGACCGTGCGCGCCCACGAGCGATCCGACATCGCCGCACGGGCGGCGGCGGCGAACGCCGCGCGCTTGGCCGGGTCGCCCGTGAGGTCCTCGACGCGGCGGCGCATGTCGGCGAGGTCGCCGGGGCGGTACAGCCACCCGTCGATGCTCGAGCGCACCAGGTCCACGGGTCCGCCGACGCCGGTGGCGACGACGGGCACGCCGCTGGCCAGCGCCTCCTGGATCGTCTGCCCGAACGTCTCGCTCTCGCCCGGGTGGACGAAGACATCGAAGCCGGCCATCGCCTCGGCGAGCGCGTCGCCCGTCTGGTGTCCGAGGAACACCGCGTCGGGCAGCATCCCCTCCAGGGAGGGCCGCGACGGCCCGTCGCCGACGATCACCAGGCGCGTGCCGGGGATGCCCGAGAGCGCAGCGAGGTCGGCCACCTGCTTCTCGGGGGCGAGACGGCCGACGTAGCCGATCACGGTGCGCCCGCCCGCGATCCGCGCGCGCCACGCTTCGCTGCGTCGTCGCGGTGAGAACCGCTCGGCGTCCACGCCGCGCCCCCACAGGCGCAGGCGGTCCACGTCGAGGTCGGCCAGCTGCCGCATCGAGGCCGCGCTCGGGGCGAGCGTCACCGTCGCGCGGCGATGCAGGCGTGCGATGTGCGAAGACACCAGCGCGGTCGCGCGGGGCATGCCGTACTTGCGCGCGTACGCGATGACGTCGGTCTGGTAGACCGCGACGGTCGGGATCCTGAGCGCCTCGGCCGCGGCGAGGCCCTGCCAGCCCAGCACGAACGGCGAGGCGAGGTGCACGACGTCGGGGGCGAACGACCGCAGGATCTCGGTGAGGCGCGCGGCGCGCGCGAAGACGACGCGCACCTCGGGATAGCTGGGCAACGGCACCGAGCGCAGCAGCGCCGTGCGCGCTCCGTGCAGGTCGGCGTCGATGTCGCCGGCGCGCGGGGCGATCACGAGGGTCTCGTGACCGGCGTCCGCGAGGTGGCGCAGGATGTGCAGCACCGAACCGGTGACGCCGTTCATGTGCGGAAGGAAGGATTCGGCCAGGACCGCGACTCTCACGCCACCAGCGTGACGGCCCGACGGACCCCGGAAGACACGATCGCGCCGCCGTCGCCGAGAGTTCACCGGATGCACCCGCACCGGTCACCGGTCGGGCGCCGTTCCGTCGCCGTTCATCCACGGCTGGTACACGTTCGGACGTGATCGACGAGGCGCTGGCCCAGCTGGCGAGCGGACCGTGGGCGCTGCCGGTGCTTTACGCGCTCGTGCTCGGCGACGCATTCCTCGTGGTCGTTCCCGGCGAAGCCGCCGTCACGGCCTTCGGCGCCCTCGCCGTCATGATCGGCCGACCGCCCTTGCCCGCGGTCATCGCCGTCGCGGCCCTCGCCGCCTTCACCGGCGACGCCGCCTGCTATGCGATCGGGCGCGCCGTGGGCCTGCACCGCTGGCGGTGGATGCGCACGCGCCGCGTTCAGACCGCGTTCGCGTGGGCGAGCGCCCGCATGGACAGGCGGCTCGGCGCCGTGCTCTTCACAGCGCGGTTCATCCCGTTCGCCCGCCTCGCGGTCAACATCACCGCGGGCGCCACGCGCCTGCCCGCGCCGCGCCACCTCGTCATCACCGGCCTGGCGGCGTGCGCGTGGGCGGTCTACCAGGCGCTCATCGGCGCTCTCGTGGCACGCATCGTCCCCGGCGGGCCGATCGTCGCGGTGCTCGTGTCGATCGGCGTCGCCGTGGCCCTCGGGGTGGCCCTGGATGCGGTGCTCTCCCGCGCGACGCGCCCGCGTGCCTGACGCCGCGGTATCCGAACACGCGGCTCCGGGTCTTGTGCGCGCGCGCATCCGGCTCTATGTTAATCGCCAATCACATCAGTCCTGGATGGGCTGCTGATGCCGGTCGGCCACATGGACGTGGCCGGGGCGCGGTCCATCCCCCTTCGGGAAGAGGTGGCACGCGTGCCTGAGTTGAACAGACGAACCGTCCTGACGCTGGGGGCCGCGCTCGGCTTCACCGGCGTCGCCGCGCCGAGCGCCGCGTGGTCCTGGTCCCCCACCGGATCCGTGGCCGGCTACGGATCCGGTGTGGACCCGCAGTGGGTGTGGGACGACGGCATCGACCAGATCATGGCGAGGGTCATCGACAAGGGCCAGGTCCCCCAGGTCAATTGGGCGATGGGCAACTGGGTCCACAATTGGCAGTCGGTGCCGTGGGGTCTGCCGAGCGAGCTGCGCGGCTATCTGAAGGAGTCGACCAAGCTGCCCGACTGGGCCGACCGGGGCAAGCTCCGCCGCGCGGCCGACTTCAACCGCCGCAAGGACATCTACCTGTTCTTCATCTACGGGCTCGGCGGCGGCATCATGAGCACGGTCATCCCCCGCGAGGCGAAGTCGGTGTACTGGTCCAAGGGCGGCGCCGACATGCAGGACCGCGCCGCGAAGACCTTCACCTTCGGCTACGACCTCAGCGACATCGACGCCTACGAGGGCACGGGCGAGTTCATCGTCACGTCGAACAAGACGCGCATGGTCCACGCCGCCGTGCGCCATCTGCTGCCCCAGTCGCCCCACTGGAAGGCCGTCGCCGACGAGTCGATCCCGATCAGCAACGGCGACATCCTCGTCACGTTCCACAGCACCGGCACCTTCGCGCACAAGAAGATGAAGGAGTGGGGCGTCGTGATGTCGCCCGAGGACGAGGATGCGTTCCTCCACTCGTGGCAGGTGGCGCTTCACTACCTGGGCGTCAAGGACGAGTACATCCCGGCGACGTGGGACGAGGCCCACGCCCAGGCCGCGCAGAACCTCGACCCGATCCTGTCGTGGACCGAGGAGGGCCAGGCGCTCGCCGAGGTGCTGCTCGGGCTCACCGCGCAGATCGACCTCGGCGTCACGCGCGGGTTCCTCAACGAGTTCGTGCGCTATCAGCTCGGCGACGAGATCGGCGACTGGCTGGGCCTGTTCCGCGACCCGGTGTCGCGCGAGATCATCGACACCGGCTGGCCGCTGTACATCAAGTTCCGCGAGGGCATCATGCCCGTCGAGCCGGTGAACTTCCTGCTGTTCGATCAGTTCATCAAGGCGCTGGCGATGCTGTTCCTGAACAGGTTCTCGTCGCCGACGACGACGGCCATCACGGTCCCGGACATGAACCGCCCCTACTGAGCCGAATGCCGAGGGTGGCCCGGGCCGTGCGGTCGGGTCACCCTCGGCGTTCGCCGATGTTAACGAAGAGTCCTCTATTCGCCCGCGAGACCGCCGAGGAGATGCCCGAAGGAGCGCCCTTCACCCAGATAGCCCGCCGGGTCGAACGGATCCGACGTCACGGCGGCCGGGCGGCGCTCGATCGCCTCGGCGAACTCGCGCGCACCGCGGTCGATGCGGGCGCTCAGCGGCGCCACGTCGTCGGCGGAGCCGCCCCAGTCGCTCGAGGCCGCGAAGACGCCGGTCGGAACCGGGTCGGCGTGCAGGTACGTGAACAGCGGCCGGATGGCGTAGTCGATCGCCAGCGAGTGGCGCGCCGTGCCCGCGTTTGCGCCGATCAGGACCGGGGTGCCGCGCAGCGCATCCGGGTCGATCACGTCGATGAAGGACTTGAACAGCCCCGAGTAGCTCGTCGAGAAGATCGGCGTCACCGCGATGATCGCGTCGGCCGACACGACGGTGTTGACCACGGACTCCAGCGCCGGGGGCGCGAAGCCCGTCAGCAGGTTGTCGGTGATGGCGTGCGCGTGATCGCGCAGCTCGACCACGTCGACGTCGACCTGGAAGCCCCGGGCCGAGAGCTCCGCGACGACGGCGGCCGTCATGCGGTCGGCGAGCATGCGGGTCGACGAGGGGTTCGACAGCCCCGCCGACACGACGGCGATCCGACGCGCCGCGGTCATCGCACGCCCGCCTTCGTCGCCGCCTGGCCGAACGCCGAGCCCGCGGCGGGCCGGCTGTCCTGGTACGGCGAGCCCGCCGTGAGGTTGTCGCCGCGGTTCGCGCCGGGCACCGCCTGTCGCGCCGGCCCGTCGCCGTACGCGGCCGCGACGCGGTTCGCGTGGGTCGGGGCATCCGGCACCTCGGCCGGCCGGTTCTTCGCCAGTTCGCGACGCAGCACCGGGACGACCTCGCCGCCGAGGATGTCGAGCTGCTCGAGCACGGTCTTCAGCGGAAGGCCGGCGTGGTCGATGAGGAACAGCTGACGCTGGTAGTCGCCGAACGTCTCGCGCATGCCCGCGTAGCGGTCGATCACCTGCTGGGGCGAGCCGACCGTGAGCGGCGTCATGTCGCTGAAGTCCTCGAGGCTGGGGCCGTGGCCGTACACCGGCGCGTTGTCGAAGTAGGGGCGGAACTCACGCACGGCGTCCTGCGAGTTCGCGCGCATGAAGACCTGGCCGCCCAGACCCACGATCGCCTGCTCGGGCGTGCCGTGGCCGTAGTGGGCGTATCGCTGGCGGTAGAGCGTGATGAGCCGCTGGTAGTGCTCCTTGGGCCAGAAGATGTTGTTGGCGAAGAAGCCGTCGCCGTAGTACGCGGCCTGCTCGGCGATCTCGGGAGTGCGGATGCTGCCGTGCCACACGAACGGCGGCACGCCGTCGAGGGGTCGCGGCGTCGAGGTGAATCCCTGCAGCGGCGTGCGGAACTTGCCCTCCCAGTCCACGACGTCCTCGCGCCACAGGCGGTGCAGCAGGTTGTAGCTCTCGATCGCGATCGGAAGCCCCTGGCGGATGTCCTTGCCGAACCACGGGTAGACGGGACCGGTGTTGCCGCGGCCGATCATGAGGTCGGCGCGACCCTCCGAGACGTGCTGCAGCATCGCGTAGTCCTCGGCGAGCTTCACCGGGTCGTTCGTCGTGATGAGCGTGGTCGCGGTGGACAGCACGAGGCGCTCGGTCTGCGCCGCGATGTACGCGAGTGTGGTCGTCGGCGAAGACGACCAGAACGGCGGATTGTGGTGCTCGCCGAGCGCGAAGACGTCCAGGCCCACCTCTTCGGCGTGCTTGGCGATGGTCAGGGTGCCGCGGATCCGCTCAGCCTCGCTGGGGGTCGTGCCGTTCGTCGGGTCCTGCGTGATGTCGCTGACGGTGAAGATGCCGAACTGCATCCCCGGCCACGTGGTGCTGTCGCTCACGATCGCTCTCCTTCCGCCCGATCCGGGCGAATTCATGCATTTGAATATACCTCATGCAACGCCGGGCGCACGCTCCTATTCCCGGCGGGGCGAGGGGAACTGCGTTCTCAGGAACCTCTCGAAGGCGCGCTCGGACAGCATGCGCCTCAGCGACAGCATGAGATGGGCCGAAGGGGCGACGCGATAGCGCGCCCGCGGTCGCCGCGCCTCCAGTGCGCGCACGACGCGATCCGCGACGTCCTCGGGCGCGCACGCGAAGCGCCGTCGAGCCCCCGAATCCCACGTGCGCGACAGCTCGACGACGCGAGCGTCGAAGCGCGCCCACACCGGAACGTCCTCCGCCGCACGCGCGCGATCGGCCGCAGCGATGGCGAGGCCGGTCGTGACCATGCCGGGAGCGATGAGCGAGACCTCCACGCCGAGCGGACGCAGTTCGTACCGCAGCGCATCACTGAAGGCCTCGATCGCATGCTTCGTGGCCGCGTACGCTCCCATCCCGGGCCAGATGAACCGGCCGTTCATCGAGCCGATGTTCACCACGCGCCCCCACCGCTGGGCGCGCATGCCCGGCAGCACGAGCTGGGTGAGGGCGAGCATCCCGAACACGTTCGTCTCGAACAGCCGTCGCACGTGATCCGCGGGGAACGTCTCGAGCGCGCCCAGCTCGCTGATGCCGGCGTTGTTCACGAGCACGCCGACCGCCCCCTCGCGCCCGGTCACGGCCTCGACGGCCGCATCCCGCGACGCGGCATCCGTGACGTCGAGGGCGAGGATGCGGCACCCCGCCCGCTCGAGGTCGTGCAGATCGTCGGGGTTTCGCGCCGTCGCGTACACGCGCCACCCGCGCTCGAGCAGGGCGAGTGCGGTGGCGCGGCCGATGCCTCTGGAACAGCCGGTCACGAGCACGGCACGAGAGGCGGGACGCATACGACACCTGTACCGGGCCGACGCGCGCGGCGCAACGCCTCCGGCACAGCGGAACAGTCCGGCGTCCCGCGCGCCGACCGGGCCTGATCCGCGGGGCCGGGATTCGGCGCGGAGACTCCACAGTGCCCGTCCAGGTTCAGCGGCGATAGTCTGATCGCGCCATGAAGGACGTCCGCGCGCCCGGCGATCCGGGGTCGCCTCAACTCCC